>NZ_LTAB01000045.1:0-21835 GCF_001580035.1 Sphingobium sp. 22B
CTTGAAGGTCGCGTCCGGGTCGATGAAGCGCCGGATCAACCACGCTGACGCGATGCGGTCGACGTGGATGTGGACGCGCGTGACCCAGGTGCGCCCGCGAAGCTCGGCCGGGGCCAGCTTGGGCGCGCCCGGCCCGACCACGTCGGGGTGCTGGCCCGCCCGGGCTTCCGCCGGGGCAAGCGCCGCCTCGGCCGTTTGCCGCCCGTGCGCGCCGAAGAAGTCGATCGCGGCGATCTCGTCCAGCCTGCGGCGCAACCGGCGAACCTCGCCGGGGGGAACATACTCGCCTTCCGCCAAGGTCCGCGCCTCGCGCGCCAGCTCCTCGTAATCGGCATCGCGCGCCGCGTCGAAAGTTCCGCGAAGATCGGGGTCACCGATGCCACCTACCAGCCGCGCCTCTAGGATCAGCGCCTCGCCGCCATTGTCGGCAATCTCGCGGTGCAAATCCTCGAACAGCGCGCGAGTGTCGGCGCGGTTGGGGAGCGCGTGGACCGCGTTCTTGAGCGGCGCGGCCCCGATCGCCTGCAAACGCCGCCACACCTTCACCCGCAAATAGGCGGGCTTGGCGGGAAGCTGCGGGATCAGCAGCAACCAAGGGCTGGGTTCGGCGTTCGTCATAACTGTATCATCCGGATTTTGTAGTGTAACGGTTGCATCATCGTTCATGCAACCATAGACATGCTTGGGTTGGCGAACGCGCGAGGAGAGGGCGATGTCACGTCGGACCGGGACCATGCTGGCGCTGCTCGTCTCGGGCGGGATCGCTCCTACCGCGGCGCACGCGCAGCGCGGGAGACCGTCGCGTTGCGCGAAGCCTATCCGTGCCGGCGCTGATGATAGGAGAGATTGGATGATGAAACCCCTTCTGGCCGGCGTTCTCGCCGCGCTCGCCGCCCCGGCCTGGGCCGCGCCCGATTGGAACAAGGTCGATGCTGCGCTCGGCCGACCGGGCACCGAACAGGCGGGCGGTGTCCATCGCTACGGCTTCCCGCGCTCCGACCTGCACGTCACTCTCGACGGCGTGGCGATCAAGCCAGCACTGGCGCTCGGCTCCTGGGCGGCGTTCCAGCCGATGGGTGACGACACTATGGTGATGGGCGACCTGGTGCTGACGCACGAGGAGGTGAACCCGGTGATAAGCCGCCTCTTGGCCGGCGGCTTCACGATCACCGCGCTCCACAATCACCTGCTGCGCTCCGCGCCCGCCACCATGTACCTGCACATCGCCGGGCATGGCGACCCGGTGAAGCTCGCGACCGCGTTGCGCGCCGCGCTGGCGGAAAGCCGGACCCCGCTCGCCGCGCCGTCCAGGGACTCGCAACCGCCCTCAGCGGGGGCCGGCAGCTCGCCGCCCGTCGATCTCAACACGGCCGCACTTGACGGCGTGATGGGGGCCAAGGGCAAGCCGAATGGCGGCGTCCTCCAATACAGCTTCCCGCGCGCGGAAAGGTTGATGGATGCCGGTATGGTCACGCCGCCCACGATGGGAACCGCGACCGCGATCAACTTTCAGCCGACCGGGGGCGGCAAGGCCGCGATCACCGGCGATTTCGTGCTGGTAGCGAGCGAGGTCGATCCGGTCATGCGCGCGCTGCGCGCCAGCGGGATCGAAGTTACGGCGCTGCACAATCACATGCTGAACGACGAGCCCCGCCTGTTCTTCATGCACTTTTGGGCGAACCAGGATGCAGCCAAGCTCGCCCGCGGCCTGCGCGCTGCCCTTGACAAAATGAACCTGCAACGAAGCTGACGATCAGGCGATCGGCTTTTCGGGCCGTCATCGCCGCCCGACCCCGACCACGGCCCGATGGGCAACTGGAACAGCGCTGGCAAGACAGTCGAGCTGTTCGTGACGCCCGAAGGCCAGGTGCTCGGTAGCGAGGAATGAAAATGCGATTGAGGCGTGTCAGCACCTTAAGCTCGGACGCGCCCCTTCACCCGGCCCAGCCGGGTTCGGAAAGGACGAAAACGGTGAAACGTGCAACCATGATCTTGGCGCTGATGGGGGCGGTCGCTCCTCATGCTCCGGCGCTGGCGCAAACCAAACAGTCGGACATGCAAGGTGCCGCGCTTCTCGCGAGCTGCCGCGCCGCGGAGCAGAGGTGTGGAGCATATCTCCAAGGCGTGCTGGACATGATGATCGTCGCGCGAAAGGCCGAGTGCGGCGCGCCGCGCGATGATCGTGCGGCCTTGCGTGCGGCCTATCTGCGCTGGGCGGAACGGGACAGCTATTTTCAGAGTGTCCACATGGTCGCGGGGGCCGAACAGGCCTTGAGTTCGGCTTGGCCGTGTCCGGGGCAAGTGAACCGCTAACAGGCTCCCCTAAAGCTCCCAGCTACTTCGCCTTGATCGTGGCAGGACACTCGGCTCAGCCTGTTCAACAATCGGTCGTTTTCTGAACAATCACGACGAATGTCTGGACTGCTACCCACCTAGACCTTCTACTCGTCTAGGGGATTCTTCTTTTTGAGTTGGTAACATATCTCGATGCGCTGAGCGCGGCTTGATAGATGCCGTCGTCCAAAAACCGAAAAAGCGTTTTTATAGATTTCCGATCAGTAGGAACCAGAAGCTTTCCATTCTGCACGGTTATATTAATTCCCAGGCTTGCTGCCTTCGTCGCAATCACATCTACCTGATGTGTGTTCAACACATTGGCCTTAGTGATGGCATGTACGAGCTTTCTGACGCCTTGGTCCGCCGCCACCTTGAACGCAGCAACGTCGGCTACCTCTAGGCTGGCATGCTGGCAAAAAGCATCCACCTCCTGATCGGTTGCCGCCTTATAGAACTGCTGTAGGTCAAACACGCTGCGCGTCCGCTGAAAGCTTTTGAACTTCAGCTTTCCTCCTTCCATGATGGCAACGATACTGTTGTCGAGGGTGAATCCCGGCTCCGTCAGCTCCTTGAACGAATTGCCCGACTGGAAGAGGGTAAACCTGCGGGATAGAAGCTGCTGCGCCGAAAAGGCTTGGATCAGGACACGATGACCCTGTCCTACCGGATCGATCACGAAGAGGCCTCGAATACCCTCTGCCATGAAGTTCTGGGCGTCGATCTCCGGCAGACTGATCGGATTGGCCGCGATTGTTGCAGTGATGACGGCCGCCTCAGCGGGAGCGTCAATCACCAGCAGCTCGTCGTCATCCGGTTTCCAATCGCCCGAGAAATCGACCTCCTCAGCGACGCCGTTCAGGAAATAATTCGCCTGTGTCTGAAAGATATGACCAACCTTCGCCTGCACCGGTTGAGCGAGCGCAACCCGCTTAACCTGCAACCCTGTTGTTAAGCGACAAAGGGCGAATAGATTGACCATCAAGCATCCTCTAAGTCTATTAGAATGTACTCGGTAAGCTGCCCGACAGTAACGGCATTAGCTACCGTTCGAAGCTGCTTCTTTGTTATAAGAACATAGGTAACACCCTCTTTTGACTGAACCTTGTAGAAGTGCCACTTTAACAATCCGAGAAGCGGGTTGAAGTGATAGTTGTATCCAGTCGCCGTTATCAGCGCGAAAATAACGAGGGTTGGAATCCACAGTTGCCAGTTGAGGGTGTTGAACTGAGATGTAAAAAGCGGAAGCAAATATAGCAGAAGAAATCCCATATTCTCACGGTCTGCCGCTTCGATTTCGACCGCTTGAAACTGAGACGCTTCGAGGTTCTTACGCGCATACCGAAGCAGCATCAGACAGATGCCCACGGTAGCGAGGCTAGCCGCAAGAATGTAGATCGCCGGCTTTGGCTGATCCTGCATGTAGGCGATCCAGGCATAGGTCAGCCCCACGGGCGCGATAGCCGAGCTGGTGAGCAGGATGCGAGCGAATGCGTTCAGCATACCTGTGCCGGCACCTGATAAAGCGTAAGCTCGTAATCTCCCGCCTTCTCCAAACGCCGCCGACATGGGGGTATCCAAGCGAGCCGGGTCGGCGCAGCGACACCGGCCTGCCATATCAGCCAACAATAGCCTGTGGCCGTCGATGCGCGGGGATCGACGCGACCGCGGAGGATGGGAACCCGTTCGACAAATTGCGCGACGCAGCTCGGGGGGCGGTCTTTGAACAGTCGCTCGTAGCGACCGGCTCCTTCGATGAAGCCAGTGCGGACAAGCATTGCGACACCGGACCTTGCGAGCTGCAAGGCGCGCCGCACGAACTCCTCGCCTAAGCGGAATGGGGGATTGGTCACGATCCAGTCGGGACGATCATGCGGGGCCGCTGCTTCGGCGGAGAGCGACAGGAAGTCGAATATCTCGCCATAACCGTAGCCGTGCACATCGCTGCTGCGCACGGTCCGGAAATACTCTGCCAGCGTGGAAGCCATATAGCCGCGCCCGCATGTCGGCTCCCAACATGAAAGCCTATCGAACTTCTCTCCGCCGAGAACCTCCTCGATTAGGGCGCGTGTCGCCCATTTCGGAGTCGGGAAGTCGTCCAGGCTGTCGAGGGCTTCAGTCCGCTGAGCCATGACGGCCGGGGAGCGATTCTGCGGCCCCTCGGGCATCCGATATTGAGGCGACCGACGCGGCTTCCACTCGGTCACGATCTACTAATCCCGATAGTCGCGGATCGCATCTCGGTCGAGCTTGTCGGCCGGCACGAGACGGTAATGCTTCTCGTCCACCAAGCGGACCTCACCTTCCTGCAAGGTCAGCTCGAACAATGCGATCTTGCCACCATCCATGAATTGAGCCGCAATTGGACGACAGCGTAAGCCGGGAAACTTTTGATCGGCGTAACGAATATCTTGGGTCGTTTGCACGACACCGATTTGATCTTTGCCTCCCTTAGCCTGCACCGGGATAACGTAGTGACAACCCCGCTTATCGAGGCCGACATACAGCTCATCGATCTCGATTTGACCGATGCCCTTCACCGTCGTGCGAAGGTGGTTCTGCAAGCTAGAGGCGGTTAGCCCCAGGAATATATCGATCAGGCGATTGTAGCGGACGATCGCCAACAGCGCCTGTTCGTCGTCGAGTGCATAGGCCCGGATCAACTCGGGGGTACCATCGGGAATGTCGATGCTGACAAGCGTTTCGTTCGGTCTGATCCGGGTCGCCGGAACGAGCCGAAACTTATACTTAGCGCGCCCGGCGCCCTCGATGATCCATTCCAGCTTCTCGGGCTGAGTTGCTAGAATAGCATCGGGCATGGGTATCCGATAACGGATCGCATACACCACATCGCCGAGGTTTTGCGGCAGATCTACGCCGAGCGCTGCGGCTGTCGTGACAATATCGACGCGCGCAAAAGCGACCTCTGTGGCACCCTGGGTATATCGGTCGGAGAAGATACGCTCGATGATTGCTTTATAGCGATTGGTTTGTGCGGGCGTTGCCGGCTCCACGTCGTCGGGCAGAGCCTCGTCTGTCGTGGCGAGGCTATCGTCGTTCTCAGGGGCCACGATCCTTGCTTGCTCCGTTCCTACATCGACCACGACCGCTTTGAAGTATCCGAAGTCCGTAAACTCGTCGTCACCGGCCATTGGCGACGAGCTTCAAACGGATTTCCTCGATCTCATGCTGCTTCCGCTTTTTGGCACCGCTCTTGCGGTCGCGCTTGCTACTCGGTGCCGGAACGCCGAACCGTTCGGCCGCTTCCGACATTTCGAGATAGAGTAACGTCGGATCGCCAAGGTTTACCGGCTGCTCAGGGCGGCTCGGATCGACCCCAAGCGCGTCGATCACAGCCCCGGCGATAGCGCGCGCAAGCGGCGGTGGAACTGCATTGCCGATCTGGCGAGCGCCATGCCACTTCGTAGCATGCAGCCTGAACCAGTCGGGGAAACCATGCAGGCGAGCCATCTCCCGAACCGTTATGCAGCGAGGGTGCTTATAGTGGATCGGCCGCGGGCTAGTGAACGCCCCCCGTGCACCGTCTGTCCCGGCGCGTAGTGTATTGGACAAGCCAACTGGGGACAGCTTCAAGAAGCGGCTGATCGGCTCGACGGTGCCTGGAACTGTCTCGGTGAAGCGGCGGCGCGAGATATCCGTATGCGTGGTTCTCGCACTCGACGTAAGAATACCGGGGTTCCAATTGCGAACATGACCGAAATGCCAAGCATCGTTGCTGAGGCCCCGCATCTCTGCGGCATAGGTCGAAGGCTTCCCGAAGGCTGCGGTGCGGGTCGCATCAGTCTCGATGAGTGAGGGGAAACGATCTGCGTTCGGCAGATCGCCAATAGCGTCCATAACGGTAGGGCCGATAGGAAGCTCGCCTATAGGCTTACGGCCATCTGCCGCGTTGGTGATCGGGGCAGGATAGGCCGGCACAGCTTCACCTTTCTGTGCGCCCATCAGGATCAACCGTTGCCGGTGTTGAGGGGTGCCATAATTCGCCGCATCCAGCACCTGCCAAGGCAGGCGCACATCGTAACCGGCTTTGTCGAACGCCTCCACCAGTTCGTCCAGAAACGCGCGCTGGCTTCCTACCGTCAGACCTTTCACGTTCTCGAACACGAAAGTGCGAGCATCGAACTCCTGAACCAAGCGCACGAACTCACGCACCAGCGTGTTACGCGGGTCTTCCAACGCCCGCTTTCCGATCATCGAAAAGCCCTGACAGGGAGGGCCGCCGAACACGCAGTCGATCGGCCGCTTACCGATGCCGGCGATCGCGCGCACTTCGGCTGCCTTCAACCCGACAACGGATCGCGGGATGACGGGCGTATCGGGAAAATTGAAGGCGTGGACGGCGCAATGCACCGGGTCGATCTCGACAGCGGCCGCTACGTCGAACCCAGCCTGCTCGAAGCCCAGGCTCATGCCGCCCGCGCCGGCGAATAAATCGATGCCCAAGGGCCTCATGTTGTCTCCGTTTTGTTCTCGGGCGAGCTTACGACGTTTGCAGGCGCCTGTCGATCGCTTTTTCCAGGCTGGCCCAGAAAAGAAACTAGGCTTGTTTCAAGGGCTTGCCGATCAGCAATCTCACACTGCCAGATTGTAGCCACGTCCCAACCGAGGGCGCGCAGCTCCGCTTCCTTACGCGCGTCCCGCTCGCGATTCGCATCGAGCTTCGGCCCCCAATAATCGAGTTTGGATTTGGGAGCCCGTCCCTTCTGGCACTCGTGACCGTGCCAAAAGCAGCCGTGCACAAAGACCGCCTTTTTGCGGCCGGGCAATACTATATCGGGACGCCCCGGAAGCTGTTTTGGATGGAGCCGGTAGCGGTAGCCTAACCTGTGCAGGAGGCGCCTGACGATCAGCTCGGGACCCGTGTCTTTGGTCCCGACCGACTGCATGATGCGCCGACGCTGTTCGTGTGTACGGGTATCCGCCACTAGGCGAATGCCTCGTCGGCCAGTGTGCCGCTGCGGCTCTCCACGATCAGCGACACGTAATCCTTATTGTCCCGCGGGTTGAACACGCGACCGACGACGGTCCAGATTTCCCGGTTCCGGGGATCGTGCCGGTCCTGTCCGACCGGCACACCGGGGTCGAGGATCATGTCGCCGATCGCCGGCACCTGCCCAGCAAAGTCCTCGGGGCCGTAGTCGTGCCCGTAGTCGGACACCTTGCCAGCCTCGCGGTGAAGGATGCGGATGATCGTCATTTGATTAGAAGCTCCACGTTTCGGCGCTGATGCCGTGGCGCTCGGCCAGCTCACTGATCTTTTGAACTGCGCCAAGCTCGCCCCGGTAGTGCTCGGCAACCAGCGCAAACGCGAGCCGCGGAACGTCTTCCGGCGCGATCCGGATGCCATATTCGAAATCAGCGTCCCCCCATGTTTGCCTGACAGTTGGCCCCGTGTCCTGGCCGGAAAGCTCGATCCCGCCGACTGCCGTCAGCACCATGTCGATCGACGTGAACTCTTCCTCGTCACGCAACGCCAGCCGCACGGCATTCTGGTCCGCCATCATTCCTCCTGTTCGCGCCTGCAATCGTCCGGTCCGGGCTTCAGCTCGTCAACTCGCACGGCTTGGGCGCGGCGCATCAGGTCAGCGGACTGCCATACCTTCAGCGGTTAGCGCTGGTGCGGGAGCATCGCGAAAAAAGATATAGACGCCGTTCCTGCCCCGCCTGTATTATGTACAGGCAGTCAAGGCGAAGGCCAATACTGCATTTTGTCCAAACAAGCAAAGGATTTTGCTTATGTTTATTAAGAGGTGTTTTAATGTCTGTTCTTATTCCCGTTACAATTGTTGTTGGTAGTTTTTCCTACAAGTGGCTTCTTGGCAGCGCGTTTCTGATTTTTCTGAGGTGGGGACTTAACCGGGTTCCTAGCGGCGCGAAGTAACCGATAAAGCACACCGGGAAAGGGACGCCTTTCCCGGTGTGTCAGCCAGGCTGCCGGTCCGGGGCAACAACATACAGGGTGCCGGTCCCCCGGGTCCGGTACACCACCAGCTCGGCTGCATCGTCTGCGCTCGCGATCTGTAACCAGACCGGCCCTTCACCCGGATCGAGCGAGCGGTAATCCGGAGCGTCCTCCAGTAACGCCTGCATATCCGCAGGCACGGGCTGGAGCTTGACCTGGCCGGCGGAATACAGGCCGGCGAGGAAGGGCAGCATGTCATGCCCACTCCGAAGGCGGTCCATAACCGTCATCAGCTCGGCTTCGTCGCTCATCGGGCACCCCTGCCCGCTTCTACGGTGATCGTACATCGCGTCGCCTCTCCCGCCTTGTTCGCACGTTTCTGGCACGCCTCCAGCACCTGCCGATTAGCGGTGACGATCCGATCACCTGCGGCGATGTTGGCGAAAGCGTCGGGCGCGCTGGTCCGCATGAGACGCTGGCCGCCCTCCCACATCGGCAGGTCGAGCGAACGCGCCGCCATCTTTTCCGGCCATTGCCAGCTCGCGGGCACGGCGCGCGCAACAATGCCGGCGAACACCGCCCAGAAGATCATGCCGACCACGATCCCGCCGATCGCGCTCCACATCAGCCAGCGGTTCTGCTCATCGCCATGCCGCGCCGACACGACATAGCTGTGAAGCTGGCGCGTCACGTCCTCCAGGCCGGTGCGCGCCGTAGCGATCGTCTGCCGGTCTTCCTGGCGCGCCGTGCTCGCCGCCGCGGTGATCCGTCCCGCCAACTGCTCCGGCGTCATCGCCAGCATCGGGCTTTTGACCAGCATATCGACGCGCTGCGCCGTAGCGGTGATGTTGTTGGCGATCACGCCCAACGTCTCGGAATAGTCGGGCGGCTCGGGCACCTCCATGCGCTCGGCCGTTAGACGCTCGACGGCACGGCGCATCAGCGTCACCTCCGCGCGCAGCTCTTGGAACGCCTGCGCGGCTTCACTCGGCCCTTCATCATCCGCCATCACGTCTTCCCCTTATCGGCTCATGCCCCTGTCTCGCTCGCGGCCGATCCCGATCGACTGCTCCAGCGATTTCTCGATGGTTCGGCCGCGCTCCAGTTTCAGCTCCAGCTCGGGCGCGCGGCGCTCCAGCGCCTTCGCCAACTCGGGATCGCGGCGCAGGCCTTCGGCCATCGCGCCCATGCGCGTGACGGCCTTGTCGGACCGGGCCTGGTCGCCGCTCGCTCGCTCGCGCGCCAGACCCCGCCAGCTCTCCACGAAACGTTCGGCGCGCGCATCGGGGTCGAGCCGCACCCGGCGCTCCTCGGCCATCGCGCGCGCCGCGCCGCCTGTGTTCCCCCCGGCTGCCTGCCCAATCAGCCCGGGATCGCGGCGGAACGCGGAAGCGAGGTCGCGCGCGGCATCGGGCCGCACCTGATCCAGCGCCTCGCCGGCGCGGCGCAACGCGCTCTCCTGATGCGGCAGCACCGGCAGCTCCTGCGCGCGCATCCGGCCTATGTCGGCCGACGCCCGCGCATAGCGTTCGATCGCCCTGGCCTGGCCCGGCTTGCCGCCGATCGCCGCGCCGGCACGATCCGGGGCAGGTGCCTTCTCCGGCATGGCAGCAGGCTTCGGCCGAAAGCCCGAGAACATATCCCTGGCCTTGTCGCGGACTTGGTAGACGATCTCACGGGCGCGCTCGGGCCAGCGTATCTCGCGCCGCTCGGCGAAGCTGCGCGCCCGGTCCTCGTCGGACGGCGCGGCATAGTCGCCGGCCATGTCCTTGGCGCGATCACGCGACAGCACGCGGGCAAGCTGGCGCTGATCGGCGAAGTCGTCACGGCCATAATGGAGCTGCACCCCGTCGCGGTGCCGCGACATGCCGACATAGGCGCTGTGCCGGTCCATGCCGGGAGTGGCGAGGAGATGAGCGCGATCGACGGTGACGCCCTGCGACTTGTGGAAGGTGGCCGCATAGCCGTGATCGACCGCGGCATAATCCTTGAGGTCGAACGCGGCGCGTCCTCCCCCATCGAGCCGTACCGCCATGTGGCCGCCCTCGACACGCTCCAGCGTGCCCAGCGTGCCGTTCTTCACGCCCAGCGAGCGCTCGTTGCGCAGGAACATGATCCGGTCGCCGGCCGCAAAGTCGCGCCGGCCCCGATCGACGGTCACGCCCACGTCCTCGCCCAACCCGCCCGACGCGCGCACCCGCTCGCGCGCCTCCCGGTTCAGCTCGCGCACCTCGGCATTGGTGTGAGTGAGGATGATGCGCGTCTTGTCCGGATCGGCCTGGCGCTGGCGATCCCAGCCATCCACCAGCTCGGCACGCGCAGCCTCGCGCGTGTCGGCTGCGTGAACCATGCCACGGTCTGCATAGGCGTGGATCGCCTCGGCCGTGCGGCCCGTGGCAAGCGCGCGCGTCGCATCCTTCTGCCAGTCCTCGCGCTGCCGGCGGACCTCGGTGATTTCGGCCGCGCCGTGACGCTCGGCAATCGACCGGAACGCCGCGCCTGCTTCGATCGCCTGCAACTGCTCGGGGTCGCCCACCAGCACCACCTTGGCGCCAGCGTCGCGGGCATGGGACAGCACCCGCTCCATCTGGCGCGTGCCGATCATGCCCGCCTCGTCCAGCACCAGCACGTCGTTGCGGGTGAGCTGGTCGCGTCCCTGTGCCCAGCCATGTTCGAGGCTGGCGATGGTGCGGGACCGGATGCCTGATCCCCCCTCCAGATTTTCGGCCGCGATCCCCGACAGGGCGGCGCCGCGCACCTGGTAGCCCTCGCGCTCCCACGCCTCGCGCGCGACGCCCAGCATCGCCGACTTGCCCGTGCCGGCATAGCCGATGACTGACGCCACCCCGCGGCCCTCGGTGATATGGTCAAAGGCGTCGCGCTGCTCGCCCGACAGCACCAGCCCGCGGCCCTCGGCAGCCCCCAGCGCACCAACACGGTGCCGCTCGGACACGCCATGCCCGTCGCGTCGCGCCAGCTCGTCGCCGGCCTTCTCCAGACGTGCCTCCGTGGCGATCATCTCGCGGGACGTGAACCGCTCATGGTCGCGCCCATCCTTGCCCAATGCCACCAGCTCGGGACTGCCCCGCACCGCCGCCATCACCTGGTCGAACTGCTCCTTGCCGTCCGAATGACGGAAGGCGAAGGCAGCCAGATCGCGGGTGGTGAAGGTCGCCTGTTGCCGTGTGATGCCGTCGAGCGCGATGCGCGGGTCGGCCGCGATCTTCTCGCCATTCTCCCGCGCGATGCGCCGGTGATCCTCGGCACGCTCGGCGTCCTCGCCGCGGTCGAGCCGGCGCATTCCTGCCGGGCCGATCTTGTGCTGCGGCTCCAGCGCGATGCCCTGGTCTTCATAGGAGCGATGATCGATCCGCCCCTCCAGTCCAAGCGCCGCCATGCGCTCGTTGACATGTGCCGCCCACGCCTCGCGCCAGCCCTTCAACAGCTCGGTCGAGTTCCAGTCGCGAACCTTCTTGCCGAACCCTTCTGGTCCCACTTCTCGCATTGCCAGCATGACATGTGCGTGCGGCTTCGGGCTTCCGTCCTTCGCCTTGTCCCAATGCACGTTGAGGTCCGCGACCATCCCGCGCTTCACGAACTCCTTTTCCACGAAATCGCGGGCGAGCTTCACGCCCTGCTTTTCGCTCATCTCACGCGGGATCGAGAACTCCACCTCGCGGGCTAGCTGCGCGTCCTTGCGCTTCTCTCCCGCCTCCACTTCATTCCACAGGGTGGTGCGATCCGACAAACGCTCCGGTGCCCCCTCCGGCAACAGCACCTCGGAGTGGCTGACGCCTGCCTTGTTGGAGAAGTCGTGATTGCGCCCAAGCCGCTCGTCGTGAAGCTCGGATGCGGAGCGATAGGCGGCGGACGCGACGGCGCTGGAGCCGTTCGCACGGCTGATGACCTTGGCGCTGAAATGATAGATCGCCATCGCGAGCAGCATGATGCACTTCTTAGCGCACGTCGGCAACGATGTATAAGCGCGCACTCACGATCTGCTTTGCATCTCCTGATTGACTTGGTGCTGCCTGTTGATGTGGGTTGCCCTCCCCTGTCGGTTTGCTAGGCTGCTGTAACCAAGACGCGGAGAATGGAGGCACCATGCGTAAGGTGCGGGACTACAACGCGGAACTGAAAGCACTGGAGGACAAGGCGCGTGGCCTGAAGGCGCGCCGGGTCGAACAGCTCGGGCAGCTCGTTACCGCTACGGGTGCGGATACACTCGACATGGAAACGCTTGCCGGCGTGCTGCTCGATGCCGTCGCGTCACAGAACGCGGAAGCGAAGGAGGCATGGCGTGCGAAGGGCGCCGTCTTCTTTCAACGACGCGGGCGCAAAGGTGGGCGGACTGCTGGCGGCAACGGCGACAGCGCAGGCGCGCAACCGGGCGCTGATCCAGCGTCTGGAAGCGGCACGGCGCCGGACTGATACCCGGGGCTGGGTCGTGCAACGCCGCGAACGCACCCGCCACCTGATCGAACTTGGCGGCCTCGTCCAGAAGGCCGGCCTGGTCGATCTGACCGACGACGATCGCGCAACCATTTACGGCGCGCTGCTCGAACTGGTCGGACGCGCTCGCGGCGATGATGCCGGCGATGTGGTGACGCTCTGGAAGCGACGCGGCAAGCGGGCCTTCGACGCGGAAGCGGAAGGCAAGGAGACGGTGGCATGACCACGCTCGACCTTGACGCGATCCGTGCGGAAGTTCGCGCGCTCGCCTATGTGCGTGGCACGCCGGCGGAAGCCGCGATGTGGCGGGAGGATGACGCAGACTCCCGCGCCAATCTCGCCATCGAGGGCATGGACCTGAACGCGGAGGATGAGGCGCTGTTCGACATGCTTCGCGACGAGGCCGTGCCCCCTCCCCTAGCCACGCAAATCATCCTGAAGCTCTACGATCATCCCGACGCCGATCCGGGGCTGGCGATCACGCCGCTGGAGCGGGCCGGCTGATGGCCGGCCGGCGGATCAGCCCGCTGTTCGCGGTGCTCGTCGCCGCGGTCGTGCTGTTCGCCAGCCATAGCTGGCTCAAGGGCATCTTCGGTTATGGCGAGATTGCCACCGACATTCCGTTCCTGCTGGCCGGCGCGATCCTGTTTCTGGCCTGGCGCGTCAATCGCCGCGCCGCAAACCGCCGCAGCTCGCTGCTTGGCTCGGCCAGCTTCGGCGATCGGGGAGACGTGCGCCGGCTTGAAGGAAACGGAGATCTCCTGATCGGCCGCTCCATCGAGGGCGGCAAGCTGCTGCGCTACGAAGGCCCCGCCCATCTGCTGACGATGGCCCCCACCCGTTCGGGGAAAGGCGTCGGCACGATCATCCCCAACCTGCTCACGCTGGACCGCTCGGTGGTCTGCATCGATCCCAAGGGCGAGAACGCCCGCGTCACGGCCCGTGCGAGGGCCGCCAAGGGCGAGGTGTGGTGCCTGGACCCGTTCGGCGTCTCCGGACGCCCCACGGCCCGTTACAACCCTCTGGCGTGGCTTGATCCGGCCAGCCCCGACCTGGCGGAAGATGCACAGACGATCGCCGATGCACTGGTCCATGACGCACCGGGGCAATCGGGTGAGGCGCACTGGAATGAGGAAGCCAAGGCGCTGATCGCCGGCGTGATCCTGCACACCGTCGTCCACGAGTCCCCTGCCCGCGTCACGCTGGCTTCGGCTGCTGGTCGGGCAGGCCGTCACCGACATGGCGCGATCCCCTGCCCGCCCCGCACAACCGGTGCTGTTCCTGCTCGATGAGTTTGCCGCCCTCGGGCGACTGGAGCCGGTGGAGCGCGCGATGGGCCTGATGGCCGGCTATGGCCTCCAGCTCTGGCCGATCCTTCAGGACATGCACCAGCTCCGCGCGCTCTATGGCGAACGCGCCGGCACCTTCCTGTCCAATGCCGGCGTGGTCCAGACATTCGGGGTCAACGATCATGCGACGGCCGACATGCTCTCGCGCACGATCGGCGACACCACGATCGAATATGAAACCGCCAGCACGTCACAGAAAACGAGCTGGTTCGACAGCCCGGACCATTCCACCAGCATCAGCGGCCACGTCGCCGCGCGCAGGCTGGTGACACCGGACGAAATCATGCGGATGCCCGCGGACACCCTTCTGCTGCTGCGGCAAGGCGAACGCCCGCTCTGGGCGAAGAAAATCCGCTATTACGATCAGCGCGAGTTCGTCCGCCTGTTCGATCCGGCGTGATCGTACACACCGGCAAGGTGCAACGGTGAGCTTTGGGATATAGCCTGACCTGCCCTGTCCGCCGGGCCTGACGCTGACAGGCACACACCGCCCGATCCGCTTGGCTTCTCCCGGAAGCCTACGGCCGATAGGCCGCCCTTGTGACGGCGATAGCCGGCACGCAGCCAAGGCGCATTGGCCCGTAGGGTCAATTCCGCATGTAGCCGAGCTATCTGGGTGTAGAGCGCTGGTGGGTTAAGAGATTCTGTTAAATAGGAATCGTTAAGAAGGTTAAGGCTGGAAAATGGGCCAAAAAACCCCCGTTTCCTGCGGCCTTCCGAGAACCCTCGGTGTGTGATCCCACGTGATTCGGTGTGTGATCCCACGATAGCAGGGTGTGTGATCCCACGACGCTGCGGTGTGTGATCCCACGACAATTTAAGTTCGATCTAGACTGCGAATACGGCTGCCTGACTATGTGCGGGCCGCCAGCTTTGAGCGCCTATGGGTTTCCTTGCGGCGCCCCGGTGTGTGAAACCACGATAGTCAGCGTCCGCGAGCGAGCTTGTCCATAAGATCGTCCACCTCGGCCGCGCGGCGTCGATCGGCTTCGACCCGGTTCCGCCGCTCTTGCTCGGCCTCCAACCTAGCGGCCAGCGCCAGTGCCTCGGCTTCGCCACGTAGGCGGAACAACACGGCAGGGCTGCCGTCTGCCGTGGCTGCCATCTCCATAGTGTAATCGGGAAGCTGGTCGGCCTCCACGACTTTGCGGAGCATCCTGTTGAACTCCTTGGGCTTGCTGTCGCTGCCGGTTTTGTCGCGCAGCACCTCCACCCGGCACGTCCACCCACCCTTTTGGTTGCCGGCATGTTTGCGTGCGATGCGGTACAAGGCGCGCTCTAGCCCGCCAGTCAGCAGGAAATAGTCTTGGTGCATGGTGAGCAGCGACCGCTCTCCCATGATGCCCTCATAGACCCAGTCGGACAGGGTGATTGTCATGCCCCGCGGCTGATCCGTGTCAGGGTCCACCTCCAGCGTCCACTTGTCGAGCCAATTGAAGCCGGCCTTGGTGCGCCGCTTCGGCGCGCGGATGGACGTCGATATGGAGGTCGTCTGAAGCCGCTGGAGCGCGGCTTGCAGCTCCTGATAGGCCCGGCCACTAGTGTCGCGCTTGATCGCCCTCAGCAGGTCATAGGACGTGGTTCTAAGCGTCCGCGGAAGATCGTTGACCCCCTGCTCCCGCATCCGGTTGAGTGTCGAGGCGGCCCATATGAGAATATCGGCGTCCCATATCGTCGCCATACCGTATGCCGGGATCGCCTCGATCTTCACCCACGTTTCGCCGTCCGGACTGCTATATTCGATCGGCTTCACCCGCTTGCGCTTCTGAAGCGAGAAGAACGGCCGCTCCATCGTCTCCCGCTGATCCTTGAGCGGAAGATCGCCCATCAGCGGGATGAACAGGTCGAACTCAGGATTTGGGTTCGGGCGTTTGGTCATGCAGAATCGATCCTGGTATCGTGCACACGTGATGATGTGCAGGTGTGCACATCATCACGTACGGCCAAATTGCCGGTCGGCATCGTACTTGGCGACCAGCTCGCTGATCGCTTCGGCGAGAAGGTCCTGATGGCTCCGCCTCGTTCGGGCAGCCAAGACCCGGAAGGCTTCGGCGGTGGGGTCCGCCGGGTCGAAATAGGCGCCTAAGTGATATTTGCCTGGCCGCTTCCCGCTCGACCGGACGCTGCTCGCCGGAGGTGCCGGAGTTGCAGCCGGTGGGTTCTCCGCCTCGATCTCGCGACGGGTTTGTGGCGCCACTGCCGGGGCCAACAGAGAAGTCCGCTTCGCCATGTTCAAGCCTTCACATTTGCAGGTGTGCAATTCATCAAATCATCAAGGAGGTGCTTCTGCAAGGCTGCAACCTCTAGAGCAGCCTTGCCTTTCGGCTCATGCTCGATGACACCCAAACCGTAAGGCCATGCCGCTCGGTAGGCGCTGCGCTCACGCAAGACGGCGCGCGCAACTCGCAAGCCGGTCGCCTCGGCAAGCGTCCGCGCGTCATCCAGCAATGTGGTCGCGGTCGGGGGAGCGGCGTTCAACACGACAACACCGGTCCGTCCGGTGCTGGTGATCAGTTGAGCGGTTCGCTTGATCGCGTCCAAATCGATCAGCGAAGGACGGCACGGGATTACCACGAGGTCCGCACGCTGGGCTGCGGCTGCGGCTTCCGCACCAGCCGCAGGTGGGGTGTCGATGATGGTCAGGGCAAAGCCGTTTGCCCCCGCAGCATCTATCGCCTGGTCAAGCCGGCGTGAGCTGATCGGCTCGACATGCGGCAGCTCAGCCTCACGCCGTTCGCTCCACGCCGTCGCGCTTTCCTGCGGATCAAGGTCGAACAGTGCCGTCTTGATCCCAGCGGCCTGAGCAGCAACCGCAAGATTCACCGCCAGCGTAGTTTTACCGACACCGCCCTTTTGCGCTGCAAGCGTGATTATCTGCACGTGTGCACACCTTCATTTCTGATAGCGTGACGTTATGCACAATATCAAAATGGCACAACCCCCCTATTACTTGCGGCAGGTGGTTTATGGTGCCAACCGGCACCGGACCACGCGAACTGCACCAGCTCGGCGTTGCCGATCGCGGGCGGCTCGCCCTTTCGCCAGAAGCGCAGCATCTTGCCTCGATCATCCAGATCGGATTCCATCACGATGGCGCGCACCGCTTGAATGAACTGCCCGTGGCTGAACACATAGGCGAGGCCGGGGGAGGGCAGGGCGGCAAGCCGTGCCAGCGCCGCTTCAGCACGGCGAAGCAATGTCCCAAAGCTCTCCGCGCCATCGCCATCGCAGTAGGTCGGATCGGCATCGGTCCAGTATCGCTCCAGATGGGGCATTCGCTCGCTGCTCCGCGAGCCGTTCCACCGGGAGGGCTGGAGATAGGTGAACTCCTCGATCGGCCACACCTCCACCGGCACAGCCGGAAAGCGTTGGATTGTTGCCTCGGCTGTCTGCCGGGTGCGGAGGTAGGGAGAGGTCACGATCAGGCTGGGCGCCTCGGTCCACGAGCGCGCTACCTCACGAGCCTGGCGCCATCCCAGCTCGGTAAGCTCGATGGATGCGAGGTCATGGCAGGGCACGCCGGCGTTGCCGGTGCTTTGGCCATGACGGATGAATACGGCCCTCATGCCGCTGCCTCCTTGACCGCCAGCTCTCGCAGTCCCTTGTAGAGCGTCGTGCGGCTCACTCCGTATCGCTCGGCCACGGCCGTCACGGTCGCCTCCGGATCGGTCAACAGCAACCGGGCTTCGCGTAGCTGCCTGGAGGTAAGGGCAGGGGGGCGTCCGCCCATACGGCCGCGGGCGCGCCCTGCGGCCAGGCCGGCCCGGGTACGTTCGCCGATAAGGTGCCGCTCGAAATCGGCGAGGCTGGCGAAGATATTGAACACCAGCTTGCCCGACGCCGTGGTCGTGTCGATCGCCTCAGTGACGCTCTCGAAAGCGACGCCGCGGCTCGCCAGCTCGTTCACCGTCGCGATCAGGTCCGGGAGGGATCGGCCAAGCCGGTCGAGCCGCCACACCACCAGCGTGTCTCCGGCACGCAGGGCCTTCATCGCCTGCGCCAGCTCGGGCCGATCGGCGTGTTTGCCGGATGCGTGCTCCGAATAGATCGGCTCGCATCCCTTGGCGCGCAGCACGTCAAGTTGCGGAGCGAGGTCCTGGTCGGCCGTGGATACGCGCGCATATCCGATCCGGCGTGTGCCGGCATGGCTGGGGAGGGGAGTAGCAGCTATGTTCAACATTCAACCTGCGGTAGGGGTTTTCTGATCGCTGTTTCTCGCATGGGTTGTTGGACAGTTCAACGGCGTAAAATGCCAGCTTTGCTGCTGCTGCCGGTGGTGTGCAGCAAACGGCCGTTTTCTGAACAGCGGTGATGTGCCGGGTTGTTCTTGCGCTCTGCCCGGCATAGGGGAGGGGGGTATATGGCTCATCTCTCCGGTTCCAACGCCGACCTGATCGCACGCGTGCGTCGTATCGCCGGCCAAGTCGGGGCCGTCGAACGCGGCCTCACGTCAGGCGACTCCTGCGCGACGGTTCTGCACTTGGTCGCGGCCGTCCGCGGCGCGGTGAACGGGCTGATGGACGAAATTATCGCCGAACACCTGGAAGCGCACGTTGCTCGGTCGGGGCTGACGGACGAGGAGCGCGCCCACGGAGCCGACGAGCTGCTGGCGGTGATCCGCCGTTACGCCAAGTAGGACAGTGCTCGATGCCTACCGCTTCCGAAATCGACCGCTTTGCCCACGATCACGTTTTCCTGGGCAGCTCGCACGACGAGAACGCCCGCCGAACCCTGTGGGTGGTCGCACTCACAGCCGTGATGATGGTCGGCGAAATCATCGCCGGATACCTGACCGGCTCGATGGCGCTGCTCGCGGACGGGTTCCACATGGCGACGCACGCCGGCGCGCTCTCGGTCGCTGCGGCGGCTTATGCGTATGCCAAGCGTCACGCGCGCAACCCGGCCTATAGCTTCGGCACCGGCAAGGTTGGCGACCTCGCCGGTTTCGCCTCGGCCATGGTGCTCGGCCTGATCGCGCTCGGGATCGGGGTGGAATCGGTGCTGCGCCTGTTTCAGCCCATCACGGTCGCATTCGGGGAGGCCACGATCATTGCCGTCGTCGGCCTGGGTGTGAACATCGCCAGCGCCTTTCTGCTCTCGAGCGGTCACCACCATCACGGGCACGGGCCCGGGCACGATCATCACCACGGGCACGATCATGCGCACGCCCACGGCTCTCACGGCGGCGACAACAACCTGCGCTCGGCCTATGTTCATGTCCTCGCCGACGCGCTCACCTCGGTCCTCGCCATCGCGGCGCTGCTCGCCGGCCGGTATCTCGGCTGGGTCTGGATGGACCCGGTCATGGGGATCGTCGGCGCGGTCGTCATCGCCCGCTGGTCATGGAGCCTGATGCGCGACACGGCCGCCGTCCTGCTCGATCGCACCGACGCGCATGTCGCCGATGAGGTGCGCGAGCTGGTCGAAGCTCCCGGCGACGCCCGAGTGACCGACCTGCACGTCTGGAAGGTCGGACCGGAAGCGCACGCGGCGATCGTCAGCGTCGCCGGCGTTCGGGATGGCGAACTGGTCCGCCAGCGGCTCGCGCCGGTTCACGAGCTGGCGCACCTCACGGTCGAGGTGCGCTGATGCTCTACCTGCTTCTCAAGGCCGGCATATCGGCCGTCATCATCGTCGCCGTGTCGGAGATCGCCAAGCGCAGCCCCGGCTTCGGCGCGCTGATCGCCTCGCTCCCGCTCGTCTCGGTGCTGGGCATGATCTGGCTCTGGCGCGACACGCACGATCGGGCGCGCATGGCGGCCCATGCCGGCGCGACCTTCTGGTACGTGCTGCCGTCCTTGCCGATGTTCCTGCTCATTCCGGCGATGCTCAACCGCGGCGCGCCGTTCTGGCTGGCGCTCGCCTCGGGGTGTCTCCTCACGGTTGCGCTCTACCTCGCGATGACGTGGGTCGGGCCGCGCTTCGGGCTCCAGCTCTAAGCGAGCCCGGACAAGCGAAGCGCGACGCCCGCCGCGGCGCACGCGCCTAAGGTCGGGATCACGCCCGCCTTGAACCGAAACATCGCGACCACGGCCGCGACGGTCAACGCCAGCGCGGCCGGGTCGAGGGTGGACAACACCGGCACGTCCAGCGTCCTGCCGGCGATCGGCAGGGCGCGGACCTGGTGGAACAGGGTGTGGAGCGCGAACCACACCGCCAGATTGAGCACCACGCCGACCACGGCTGCGGTGATGGCGGCGAGCGCGGCCGACAGCGCCTTGTTACCGCGCAGCTTCTCGATGAACGGCGCGCCCAGGAAGATCCAGAGGAAGCAAGGCACGAACGTCACCCAGGTCGTGAGCAAGCCCCCCAAGGTGGCGGCGAGCAGCGGGGGCAAGCCGGTCGCTTGCCGGAACGCGCCCATGAAGCCGACGAACTGCGTCACGATGATCAGCGGCCCCGGCGTCGTCTCCGCCATGCCGAGTCCGTCCAGCATCTCGCCGGGACGAAGCCAGCCGTAGTTTTCGACGGCCTGCTGAGCGACATAGGCGAGCACGGCGTAAGCGCCCCCGAACGTCACCACCGCCATCTTGGAGAAGAACAGCGCGATCTGCGTGAACACATTGCCCGGTCCGACTGTCGCGAGCAGCGCCGCAATCGGCGCGAGCCATAGCGCGAGGAGCGCACCGCTGATCCGGAGCGACCATGCGAGGCTGGGGCGGGCGTGGTCGGGGACGTGCTCGCCAAGCGCGGTTTCGGCATCGCGGACGATCTTGCCGCCCGATGCACCGTGGCCGCCCCCGCCCATGAAGGCGGGGTGGCGTGCGCGCCCGCCAAGGAAGCCGGCGATAGCGGCCGCAAGAATGATGATCGGGAAAGGGACGCCAAGGAAGAAGATCGCCACGAACGATGCCGCCGCGATCCCGCGCATGACGTTGTTCTTCAGCGCGCGCGAGCCGATGCGCACGACGGCCTGAAGCACGATCGCGAGCACGGCGGCCTTCAAGCCGAAGAACAGCGCCTCAACAAAGGGGACGTTGCCGAACAGCGCATAGACCCAGCTCAGCGCCATGATCGCGACTAGGCCGGGGAGCACGAACAGCGCGCCAGCGACGAGCCCGCCCTTGGTCTTGTGGAGCAGCCAGCCGATGTAGATGGCGAGCTGCTGCGCCTCGGGGCCGGGCAGCAACATGCAATAGTTGAGCGCGTGAAGGAACCGCTCCTCGCCGATCCATCGCCGCTCCTCGACCAGCACGCGGTGCATCATCGCGATCTGGCCGGCCGGCCCGCCGAAGCTTAAGGCGGCAACCTTGGCCCAGACCCGCAGCGCTTCGCCGAAGGGGATGCCGTGATCCCGCGGGCTCGGGCCTGCGATCGGCGCGGTCGCGGTCGCCTCCATCGTCATTCTCCTCGTCGCCTGGTGAAGTGGGCGTAGAAGCCGTCGAGCGCGCCCGCGCCTCGCGCGAGCCGGTCGGGGTCGTCGAGCGTGGCGGCGCATATCCCCTCGATCAGCGCGCTGACGCCGGCCGTCTCCGGCCGGCCGAACTTGTCGTCGGCGATGTCGAGGTCGTGGATGATCTCCGACAGCGCGACGAGCGCCGGGTCGCCGTCGAGCCCTCGGCGGAACACCAGCGTCTCGAAGGTGCAGCGGTCGCCTTCGTGCGTGAACTCGGCGTCCGCCATGTCGAAGCGCAGCTCGCCGGGCTCGGGGGCGTAACCCTTGCCCTCCACGAACTTGAAGGTCGCGTCCGGGTCGATGAAGCGCCGGATCAACCACGCTGACGCGATGCGGTCGACGTGGATGTGGACGCGCGTGACCCAGGTGCGCCCGCGAAGC
>NZ_LTAB01000046.1:0-20368 GCF_001580035.1 Sphingobium sp. 22B
GGCGGGCGCGACATCAGCGTGAATTTTCAACGGCTAAGCTGGAAGCTCGCTGCGCTCGCACCCACCCCTAACCCCTCCCGCCTGCGGGAGGGGAAGGTCTTGGATTGGCCAATTTCCCGACATTCTGAATCTCTTCCACGCGGCCTAACCGCCTGGAACATGCGCCCTATGCTGACGGAAACGCGCCGGTCCCCGTCAGCGACATCAGCAACGACCCTCAGGCAGAGGCGGGATAGACGCCGCGCTTTTCCACCAGGCGGGCCAGATGCCAGTCCCGGTCGCCCAACAGCGCGTCGATGGCGGTCAGCCGCTTGAAGGCGTGGCCGACCTTATATTCGGCGGTGATGCCGATGGCGCCATGCATCTGCACCGCTTCCTGCCCGATGATGCGGCCTGACTTGCCGATCTGCGCCTTGGCTGCGGAGATGTTGCGGCTCCGTTGATCGGCATCGCTGTCGAGCGACAGTGCCGCAAGGATCGCCATGCTGCGCGACAGTTCAAGCTGCATCAGCATTTCGACGGCGCGATGCTGGAGCGCCTGGAAGCTGCCGATGGCGACGCCGAATTGCTGGCGGGTCTTGAGATAGTCGACGGTGACATCCAACGTCTCCGCCATGGCGCCGACCGATTCCGCCACCAGTGCAGCGGTCGCTTCCTCGAACACGCGGGCCAATATGCCCTCCCCCTGCCCCGCCGCGCCGATGAGCGCGTCTTTCGGGACATTGACGCCCGACAGGGCGAGCGTGGCGACCGGCACGCCATCATAGCCGCGCTTCCCCTCGACCGTCACGCCAGCCGCCGCCGCATCCACGAGGAAGAGCGAAAGGCCCTCTCCCGTCATCGCGCTCACGATGAACGTATCGGCGCTCTGCCCATGCAGGACCGCGATCTTGCGGCCATCGAGCGTCCATCCATCGCCCGACGCAGACGCGGTCGTGCGCGCCGCCAGCGTATGGCGCGGCAGGCCCTTCTCGCCATGCGCCAGCGTCAGGATGCGCTCGCCAGCCGCAATGCCCGGAACGATGTCCCCGCGCTGCTGCGCTGACGCGCCATGGCGCAGCACGCCGCCCGCCAGCACCACGGTTGCGAAATAGGGTTCGACCATCAGGCCGCGCCCCAGCGCCTCCATGACGATCATCATCTCCACGCCGCCGCCGCCGAAGCCGCCATCTTCTTCCGCGAACGGTAGCGCGAGCAGGCCCATCTCCGCAAGACCTGCATAGGCATCCCGGCTCCAGCCATCGGGCGTCCTGAGCGCATGTTCGCGCTTCTGGAAGTCGTAGGTTTCCGCCACGAACCGCGTGACGGTTTCCTGCAGCATCTTCTGTTCGTCGTTCAGGTCGAAATCCATGGCGCGTCAAAGTCCCAGCATGGTCTTGGCGATGATGTTCTTCTGGACCTCATTGGACCCACCGAAGATCGACACCTTGCGCATCGTGAAATAGAAAGGAGCGGCGGCGTTGACCCAACCATCGTCCGGATCGTTAGGCGCATGGTCATGGTCGGGCATGGCGAGGCCAGCCGGGCCTGCCAGCTCAGCGACCAGTTCGGTCATGCGCTGCTGCATTTCCGTGCCCTTGACCTTCAGGATGGACGCCGCCGCGTTGGCGCCGCCGCCATGGGCATCGGCGGCGACGACGCGCAACTGGGTCAGTTCCAGCGCCCGCAATTCCACCTCCACCTCCGCAAGCTTGTGCGCAAGGCGGCGCTGTTCTTCGTCGGTCAGGGTGCCGTCCGCGGCAAGGCGGCTCTCCAGCGCGCGCAGTTGCGAAAGCCTTTCCTTGGAAAGACCGATGCGGGCGATGCCGCTGCGTTCGCTGCCCAGCAGATGCTTGGCGACGTCCCAGCCCCGGCCTTCCTCGCCAATGACATTCTCCACCGGCACGCGCACATCGTCGAAGAAGACTTCATTGGCGTCATGCTCGCCGTCGATCGTCTCGATCGGGCGGACGGTGATGCCCGGCGTCTTCATGTCCAGCAGCAGGAAGGTGATGCCCTGCTGCTTCTTGCCGCTGCTGTCGGTGCGGAACAGGCCGAACATCCAGTCCGCATGCTGGGCCTGTGTCGTCCAGATCTTCTGTCCGTTGAGGACATAATGATCGCCGTCTCGAACCGCCGTCGTCTTGAGGCTGGCAAGGTCGGAACCAGCGCCGGGTTCGGAAAAGCCCTGGCACCACCAGATGTCGATATTGGCGGTGGCCGCCAGGAACCGGTCCTTCTGCGCCGGCGTGCCGAACTTGCACAGCACCGGACCGATCATGTTGACATTGAACGGCGATCCTTCCGGGGCATGGGCCAACGCCATCTCCTCCTGAAAGATATAGCGCTGAGCCGGGGTCCAGGCCTGCCCGCCATATTCGACGGGCCAATGCGTCGCGGCCCATCCCCGCGCGTTGAGGATGCGTTGCCACCGGACCGTATCCTCCTTGGTCAGATGATCGCGGTTGATCATCTTGCGCCGCAGATCCTCTGGGAGGGCATCCTTGAGGAAGGTCCGCACCTCATCGCGGAAGGCCGTTTCCTCGGGCGTAAAATCCAGTTTCATCGCGCTGTTCCCATATAAGAACCCCTTCCCCAGCAGGCATTAGGCTCCCAAGTCAACGGCGCGACCAAGGCCTTCACATGCCCGATATCATTGCGTCAGATCGAACAGCACGCGCCCGCCCCCGCCCGTCCGGGCAAGCGCAATCCCCTCCTCCGCACGGGACAGCGGAACGATGGCGCGCACCGGCAGGGACGGCGGATCGGCGGCATGGAGCGCGGCCAGTTCCCCGAACATGGCGTGCACGCCCTCAACACCCATGGCCTCCTCCGCAGGGCGAAGGCTGAAGCCCAAGATCGAGAGACCGCCGCCGGTCAGCAATTGCGAACGAACCTGGATCGGCTCGCCGGAGAGATGGCCGAACAGCAACAGCCGGCCGCCCGGCGCCAGGCAGCTTGCAAGCCGGCCGGTCGCCGCGCCCGCCACGCAATCGAGTGCGGCGCGGACAGGCCGCCCGCCCGACGCCGCCAATGCGCGCTCCGCCAGACCGTCGCCGTCCAACAGCGCATCGGGTATCGCGGGATGCGGCCTTCGCACGACATCGACAACCTTGACGTCCATGCGCGCGGCAAAGGTGCGAACCCAATGCGCCACGACCGATCCCGCGCCATGCTGGACCAGCGCGTCACCCGGACGCACGCCCGCGTTGCGCAGGAGGAGATAAGCGGTCGGAGGATTGATCCGCAGCATCGCCGCCTGCACGGGATCGAATCCGGCCGGCAGAGCTATCAGAAGGCGGCGGGGCAAAAGGCGCATCGCACACCAGTTGCCCCGACCAAGCACCATCACCAGATCGCCCGGACGAAGGTCGGCAACGGCTTCGCCCACTGCCTCCACCAGCCCCGCGCCCTCGGCTCCCAGCGGTTGGTCATGCGGCAGATCAAAGGAATATCCGCCTTCAATCGCCAGAAGGTCAGCCGGATTGACAGGCGCATAGGCCATGCGCACCAGCACTTCATCATTCCGGGGCACGGACGGCGCCGGCGCCTCCGCAAGGCGGACATGCCCCTTTCCGCAGGGCAGCACCGCGCGGTTCACGCCGATACCGGCCCTGCGCTCAGGCGAAATGCCGCCGGTAGCTGGCGATCTTGATCGTCTCGGGCATTTTCACGACATTGCTGCTGTCCCGCTCCAGCCCGTCTTCCTCCTGATGCAGTTCGGCAATCCGGGCTTTGCGGCTGATCAGCAGGTCCAGCATTTCCTGTCCGCGCTCCGCAATCACGGACGGCCGGGCGATGACGCTGACGGTCAGCCGATCCATATTCCGGCCGAAAGGCAGCAATACAGCGACGCAGCCGACCCCGTCCCGATCCTGTTCGATGGCCCAGCCCTTTTCACGCAGCACGGCGAATTCGGACAGAAGCTCGGCAAGGCGGACATGCCGGGACAGGTCTGTTTCCTCCGCGTTCAGGCGGTGGACCGCGGAACGGATGCCTTCATTGCGGTAGCTCGAAAGCAGCAGCCGCCCCTGCGTGCTGTGCAGGATGGACAGCTGATCGCCCGCATGAGCATCGAGCGCATCCTCATTATTGCCGTGGATGACATGCAGATGCTGCAGCACATAGTTGGAACTCGTCGACAGCAGCACCGTTTCGCCCGTCAGCTTGGCGATCTCGTCGATTGCGGACAGCACCGGCCCGCCACGGAACAATGAAGGCTTCACCCAGGCGCCGAGCAGGGCGACCCGCGCGGTCGGACTGTAGGTCCGGCGAACGCGATTATAGTGGAGATAGCCCAGCCGCGTCAGGCAGCGGAGCAGTTCGGATGTGCTGGATTGCGGATAGTTCAGCGTGCGCGACATTTCCATGACGGTGGCGACGCGGCGATCCTGGTCGAAATATTCCAGGATCTCCAGCACTCGATGCGCGGATTTGATGGTCCGGGATGCGCTGGTGGCCATTGGCTTTCCTCTTCCTCCCGCGGATGCATGAAATTGCATCTGCTGCACGGATTTTCGTACCGCATCATGAATATAATGTCCAACGGTTTTTCGAATTGCGTTCGAATTTTCGAACAGCTATGCAATGCGAGGTGAGACCGGAAAGGTGAACAGGGGACGATGCAGCAGGCCAAATCAGAGGAAACCCGCGCCCGCGGACCGAAGGCGATCACCCGCGTGCTCGATCTGCTGGCCCTGCTGGCAGGCAAGCAGGACGGCATGAGCCTGTCCGAACTCAGCGCGGTCATGACGGTGCCCAAGAGCACATTCATCGACACGCTGCGGGGCCTGTGCGACATGCATTATCTGTCCTGTCAGGAGGGGCGATACCGACTGGGTCCGGCGGCCTATCATTTCGCCAGCCGGATCGTGCGTCATTGGTCGGCGCCGGAACTCATCCGCGCCCTGGTCAAGCAGCTCGCCTCCGAAACCCGCGAGTCGGTGGGGTTCGCCATTGCCGATTGGGAAATCGGGCAGGCCATCTATACCGAGGCGAGCAACAGCCCGCAGCCGGTGCGATATGCCATGCAGGCAGGGCTGCGTGCGCCGCTCTACGCCAGCGCTGCCGGGCGCGTCCTCATGGCCTTTGCCAGCCCCGAACAGGTGGAGGAATATCTGGCCCGCGCCCATCTCAGGAAGTTGACGGACAGCACGCGGACCGACCCCGATGTCATCCGCGCCGGCCTCGCGGCGATACGCGAACAGGGCTATTGCGCCAGCTTCGGGGAGATGTTGAGCGATACCGCGGCCCTGGCGGTGCCGGTCATGGGCCCTGACGGCGATCTGCTGGGGGCGCTCATGCTGGCGGCTCCGCTGGACCGGATGAAGCAGAATTTCGAACGGCTTCTGAATGCCACGGTGGAGGCGGGCCGCCACGCCTCAGCGGGAAGCTGACGCGCGGCGACGGGCCGGATCAGGTTCAGACCGGCAGGCCCATGAAGCGCATGCCGTTTTCATACATGACCTTGCGGACATCCGATGCCGACAGGTCCCTGCACGCCTCCTCCGCGAACAGGCGCGGTTCCGCGACGCCTTCCGCATGGGGATAGTCCGATCCCATCATCACCCAATCGGCATTGCCGACCTGATCGATGATGGATTTCAGATCGTCCTCCGGATAGGCGACGACCGACACATGCCGGGCGAAAATGGCGCTCGGCCGGTCCTTCAACTGGCCGGCGGGCCAATGGCCGTTCTTTGCGATGCCCCGGCACTTGTCCATCTTCACCAGCATGGACGGAACCCATTCGGCGCCATTTTCGGCCGACAATAGCCTTACATTGGGAAAGCGTTCGAAGAAGTTCCAGAAGATGAAGCTCGACAGCGTCTCGATCACCGGCCGTTCCGAATAGCCGTGCATCCACACGAAGGCGGACTGCCGGATGCGCGACTGCTGCATCCCCTCCCCCCACAGCGCCATATGGTCCTTCATGTAGATGGCTTCGGAAACATGGAAGACGACGCGGATGCCGGCTTCATTGGCGATCGCCCAGAAGGGATCGTGATCCGGATGCGCGGGCGCCTTGCCGTTATAGGGGCCCATCGGCATCAGGATGAGCTTCGCGCCCTTGGCGACGACATCCTTCAGCGCCTTGCAGGCTTCCTCGACATTGTCGAGCGTCATGATGGGGCATGAGAAGATGCGGTCGTTGTAATTATACTTCCACTGGTCGTACATCCAGCCATTATAGGCGTTCAATACCGGATAGGCATAGCGCGGGTCGTCCAGGAAACTGATGGCCGTGATCATGTTGCCGACGAAGAGGATGGACGAACGCACATCCCAGGCATCGAGCAGTTTCACCCGTTCCCCCGGCTCGACCATGGCCGGGGTCTTGGGCACATGCATGTCGATCTCGGCCTTGCCCTCCTTCATGGCGCGCAGCCATTCATGCAGCTTGCCGGGCGCGGGAACGCGGCCATCCTCGAACAGATGGTCGGCGCTGATCTCCACCTTGCGCGGCCCCACATACATGGCGAAGTCGCCGTCCGGTCCTGTCTTGAACGTGACGCCATAACGTTCGGCGGCGTCTTGGGGCAGATATTTCGTCCATGCCTCATCCGTTTCCCAGAAATGCGTATCGGCATCGAAGATCGGACCGGAATAAACGGGCGAAGTTTCCGCCGCTTCGATTTGTGCAGACATGATGTTCCTTCCCCAAAACCATGACGGACCACGCCGCCATCAAACCCGGGTGCCCAGTGTCGAAACCTGTAATTGTCGAAATCTATATAGGCATGGCTGCATGGCGCGAATATCGGCCCCGCCCTGCCATCACATAGGCGATGGGATGCCGATGCCATCAGATGGCCGATCAGTGTGTGTTACCCTCCGATGGCAGTGGCGGCGTTATTGACGCGGGCACGCCGCCACCCATAGGCCAGACAATCAAAACGCATGGAGGCAATGGATGGCTGAGCTGGACGAGAAACAGAAATCGGGCGTCGACTTCATCAGCGGCATCATGGGCGAAGGGTTCGGCAACGCCTTTCGGGAAGCCTGCACCGCTGACCGTTTCGGCTCGCCCATTCCGCGCATGGCGGCAAGCTGGGCCTTTCACGACGCGTGGCAGCATCAGGGCCTAGCGCCCAGGGAAAAGAGCATGGCCGTCATATCGGCGCTCATCGCCATGCGACAGTCGCTGGAACTGAAGAACCACGTCAAGATCGGCATCGCCAACGGACTGACGGCGCAAGAGCTGGAGGGATTGCTGGTGCAGCTTACCCCCTATGTCGGCTTCCCCTGCATCGCCTCCGCCACGACGGCGGTCATCGAGGCGATGCGGGAAGCGGGCGTGTCCCCGGACGTACAGACGGCCGAGGAAAAGGGGCTGTTGTGACCGGCGCGACGACCATGGCGAATCCGCATTTTTCCGACCTGACGAAGACGCTGGAACACACATTGCCGCAG
Organism: Sphingobium sp. 22B; assembly: GCF_001580035.1. Taxonomy (NCBI): domain Bacteria; kingdom Pseudomonadati; phylum Pseudomonadota; class Alphaproteobacteria; order Sphingomonadales; family Sphingobiaceae; genus Sphingobium; species Sphingobium sp. 22B. The sequence goes on from NZ_LTAB01000046.1 coordinate 7,393, forward strand.
GTCATCGCCCATGTCGCGGCACGCTATGGCAGCACGCCCTTCATCATAGGCGAGGACGGAGCGCGGATCAGCTTCGCGCAATATAAGGAGCGGGTGGACGGTCTTGCCCGCGCCCTGATCGCCCAAGGCGTGGCCCATGGCGACCGGGTGGCGATCTGGGCGCCCAACAGCCCGGAATGGATGATCGCGGCGGCGGCGGCGGAAAGCATCGGCGCGATCATGGTGCCGGTCAATACCCGCTTCAAGGGTGGGGAAGCGCTCTACATATTGGCGAAGACGCGCGCCAAGATCCTGTTCACCGTGACGGGATTTCTGGGCAATGACTATGCCGCCATGCTGGTTCAGGCGGGCGGCGGCGCAGGCGAAACCGGGCCGGTGCGCGACCTGCCGGGGTTGAGCCATATCGTGGCGCTGGACGGGCCTGCCTTCGCCGCCTTCCAGCGCGAACAGGCGGACGAGGCAGAGCTGGCGGCGCGGATCGCGGCCGTGACGCCGCAGACCATCGCGGACATTCTTTTCACCAGCGGCACCACCGGGCAGCCGAAGGGCGCGATGCACAATCATGGGCAGGCGCTGTGGGTGCCGGCCATCTGGAACGAATCCAACGACCTGCGGGCCGGCGACCGCATGGCCATCGTCAATCCCTTCTTCCACAGCTTCGGTTACCGGTCGGGCTGGATTTCCGCGCTGGTCGCGGGAATCACCGTCTATCCGCTGGCGACATTCGACGCGGAAGCGCTGCTGGGGCTGATCGAGCGTGAGAAGATCAGTGTGCTGATGGGACCGCCGACCATCTTCTTCTCGCTGATGGAGAATCCACGTTTCGGCGCGTTCGACATCTCATCCCTGCGGGTCGGGCATACGGGCGCATCCAATGTTCCGGTGGAGTTGATCCGCGCCGGGCGGGAAATATTCGGGTTCGACCTGTTCCTGACCAGCTTCGGCCAGACCGAATGCACGGCGCTGGCCACAGTCAACTATCCCGACGCCAGCTTTGAAACCATTGCGAAGACGGTCGGCAAGCCTTTGCCCGGCGTCGAACTGCGCATCGTCGATACGGACGGCAATCCGTTGCCTCCCGGAGAAAGCGGCGAACTGCTGATTCGCGGGCCGGTGGTCATGCAGGGCTATTTCGAGGAGCCGGAGCAGACCGCGGCGACGATCGACGCGGATGGCTGGCTTCATAGCGGCGATGTCGGGTGCATTGGCGAGGACGGCACGCTCCGTATTCTCGACCGCCTCAAGGATGTCGTCATCGTCGGCGGATTCAACGCCTATCCGGCGGAGATCGAGAATATCCTGCGCAAACATCCCGCCATCGCTGATGTGTGCATCATCGGCTGGCCCGACGATCGCATGGGCGAGGTCTGCGCCGCCTGCGTCATCCTGAAGCATGGCGCGACGCTGACGCTGGCCGAACTGACGGCCTGGAGCCGCGAGCAGATGGCGAATTACAAGGTGCCGCGCCATCTGTTCCTGGTGGATGACTTTCCGCGCACGCCTTTGGGGAAAATCCAGAAATTCCTGCTGCGCGACCAGGCGAAGGCCCGAGCCGCGGGCTGATCACAGAATGGAAGCGAGCATGACCATGAAATTCAAGGGCGACTTCTATCAGATCGGCGTCGTCGTGCGCGACATCGATGCAGGCATGGCGCATTATCGCAATCTGCTGGGCCTTGGGCCTTTCTGGCGGCTCGATACCGATTATGAAGGGCGCTATCGCGACTGGCGCGGGCGCTTCGCCAATAGGAACGCCTTCACCAAATGGGGCGACGTCTATCTGGAAATGATCGAGCCGGTGGTCGGCCAGGGGAATGCCAGGGAATGGCTGGAAACGCGCGGTGAAGGCATTTTCCATCTCGGCTATGCGGTCGACGACCTGTCGCAGCGACCCGATGGCGTCGATTGCGTGTTCGAAAGCTGGGGCGCCAAAATGCCCAATGGTGATGCGGCGGTGATCCACCTCGATACGGTGGAGCAGCTTGGCTATTATGTGGAGCTTTCGGACCGCGCTTTGGTCGACAGACTGAACGCCAGAATCGACAAGTTCATGAATGAACTGGCGATATGAACGCGCGCTGCGTCTCCTATTTGCCCTAAGGCAATAGGAGACGCAGATCGTGGTCCAGCGCCGCCTGCCCGAAGCGGGCCGCATAGGCGGTGTTGACGGCCTCGGTCTGAAACCGCACCTCATTGGTGAGGAAGATGAACAGGCCCCACAGGATAGACCGCCTGTAGTCGAGCCAGGCCGCTTCCCAATCCAGAACGGGACCACCCTCCCGCGCCAGCGCGTCGAGATAGATACGCAGCAGATCGCCTTCCCATGCGGCGCGGTCAGCCAGGTCGGCGGCGCAGACGATATGATAGGAGACTTCATGGTGCCAGGCGGTCTGCGCCACCTGCGCGTCGAAATAGCCGGGCGTGCCGTCCTCCAATATGTAGAGATTGCCCAGATGCGTGTCGCCATGGATCAGGCAGCGGGGCTGGGCGCGCTGAATCTCCCCTATGGTCATCAGCGCCCGTTCCATCCAGTCGCGGTCGTGCAGCCGGGTGGAGACGGCCGCGCCACGCGGCAAGGCCATATAATGCGCCCAGACATCGGGCAGGAGATAACGGCGCATATAGTCCAGCCCCCAACCGTCGAACCGGCTGGCGATGTCGGCCCAGCGGCCACCGGGCCGGAAATGGGGTGAAGCCCAGGTCGCGGCATGATAGGCGGCCATAGTCTGCATGCGGCGGGCGATCTGGTCGAACCGTTGCGGGCGCAAAGCGTCGCAGAAATCGACGCCGGGGCGCTTCAGATCCTCCATGATGACGATGGATTGGTGCGAATGGGGGTCGGTGCCAGCGAAATAGGCGCGCGGCGACGGCATGGGGATGAGCGGCTGGATGTCGGCGTAGAAGCGCGTTTCATTGGCGTACATCGCCGCCATCTTCGGGCTATGCTCCTCAAAGCCGCCCTTGACGATCAGGGTTTCGCCAATCTGCCCGGCGCCCTCCCCTTCCACGGCGAGGCGAACGCGAATCTTGGTCGATGTGCCGAGAATGACATCGATCACCTGCGATTCAACAACGGATATATGAGGCAGCCGCTGGCGCAAGGCGCGGGTCAGCCACGCGCTGTCGATCTGCTGCGGCGTCAACGGCAGGGGTAGCGCATCGGCGGGATAAGCCTCACTCATCATTCTCTCCAGCATCGTTTCCGCACAGAATGCCAGACGGCGGCGTGCAAGAAAAAGGGGACGCAGAACTCTGCGCCCCCTTGATGCTTCACGGCCCGGTCCGGATCAGAATTTGAAGCCGACTTCCACGCCATAGGTGCGCGGTTCGCCGTAGACGCTGTTCTGGAAGCCCAGCCCTTCCGCGATGAGGCCCAGCACGCCGATGCGGTAGGTCTCGTTCAGCGCATTGTTGACGAAGGCCGCCACCGAAGCGCCCGAACCGCCGACATTGTTGAGTTCGGCGCGCAGGTTGATCAGCGAATAGGCGGGCTGCACGCCCTGTATCTCGAAGTCGTCGAGATAGATCTTGCTGCGCCAGGTATAGTTCAGGACGAAGTTGAGCTGGCCCAGATCTTCGCTGACCGGCGGCGAAATGGTTGCCGTGGCGCCGAGCTGATGCTTGGGCACCCCGCGCTGTTCGAACTCGGTCAGGCCGTTCAGCACGACCCGGCCTGCCCGGATGTCGACCTTCGTATAGGAATAGAAGGCCGCCAGCGAGAAGCTGTTGGTGCTGAAATTCGCCTCGAACTCGCCGCCGACATTGCGCTGCTTGGCGGTGTTGTCGACGATGGTGAAGACATTGCCGTCGATGAAGGTCGCGCGCTGCTTCTGCACGTCGCTGCCGTCCTGACGGAACAGGGCGGTGCTGGTGGTCAGGCGGCCCGCGCCCAGCCGGTGGTTGGTCTTCAGGCCGATTTCATATTCATCGACGAATTCGGGCAGGAACGGCCGCAGCGTGATCGCGTCGGTGGCCCGGGTCGAAAAGCCGCCCGCGCGGAAACCATGGCGATAGGACGCATAGGTGGTGACTTCCGGGCTCGGCTCATATTGCACCGTCGCGTCGTAGGTCCATTCCTTGAACGACTTGCTGTTGGTGAAGGAACATTGGCTGAGCGGAACCCGCTGAACGCCGGCAGTCGACGTATCGGTGTCGAACGAGCAGCGGCCGAAGGTGCCGTCAGCATTGGGATAGCTGGGCTGCGAAGGCGAAACGGTGATCTTGCGCTTGTCATAATTATAGCGAAGACCGCCGGACAGGCTGAGCTGATCCGTGACCTTGAAGGTGCCGGCGACGAATGCGGCCGCGGTGCGCGAATAGCCTTCGCCCGGATTGCTGGTGACGAACAGCGTCGCGTCTGTCGTCGCAGGATTGAGGCCGGCTCCCAGGATATTCAGTTGAGGCAGCGTATTGGCAAGCGAACCGTCAATGCCCTTTTCCTCGAAATAATAACCGCCGACGATGAGGTCGAGCCGGTTTTCGAACATCTTGGCCTGAAGTTGCAGTTCTTCGGAAATGTTGCGTGAACGCGCAAACTGATAAGGGGCGATCAGGAAGGCGGGAATGCCGTCATAATCCTGAACGGTATCCCGACGCTCCTTGCGATAACCGAAGATATTCTTCAGCGTCAGGCCGTCGGCCAGATCCCAGGTCGTCTTGTTGGTGATGCCCCAGTTCTTGATGCTCTCCCGCGGCAGGCCGAACACGTCGAGATTGCTGCCATTGCCCGACCCGGAATTGAGCGTGAAGCGGCGCGAGCGGAAAAGCTGCTGCGCCTCCGCGAACTGACCCGGAATATCCGCGAGCCTGGCATAGTTGTTGAGAGCCGAAGGATAGTTGATGGACGTCAGGAAAGACGCCGTGCCGTTTTCCCGCGACTTGAACCAGTCGAATATAGTCAGCGATTCGATGCCGTTGCCAGGCGAGACCAGCGCCGACACGCGGAACGTGTCGTAATTCTGGTTGTCGAGGCGCAGGCCGCTGCCGATGTCGCGCGCCCAGCCGTCGCGCTCGCGGGTCTTGCCCGCGAAGCGAAGGGCGACGGAATCCCCGACGGGCACATTCACCATGCCGAACAGGTCGTGCATGTCGTAATTGCCATATTGGCCGCGTACTTCGCCGGCGAATTCGCCCAGCTTCGGATGAGCAGGCTCGACCAGCACCGCGCCGCCGGTCATGTTGCGGCCGAAGAGCGTGCCCTGGACGCCCTTCAGAACCTGAACCGATTCCAGATCGTAAAGGCTGTTGCCGAAACCATAGGGGCGCGGCTGCACCACTTCAGCGAAATAGGTGCCGACCGGCGGGTCGGTGAAAAGCTGCGTTTCCTGCGTGCGCTGGCCGCGCAACGAGAAGGCGACGGTGTTGCGCTGGCTCTGCGCGCTCGTGATCGACAGCGAAGGGGTGCGATATTGCAGACCCTGAACGTCGGTCACGCCCGAGCGGGAAAGCTGTTCGCCCGAAATGGCGGAGACGGAAATCGGCACATCCTGGAGCGCTTCGTCGCGACGGCGCGCCGTGACCACGATGTCGCCGCTCGACACGCCTTCGGCCTGCGGCTGCGCATTATCCTGCGCGAAGGCAGGCGCGGATATGAACAGGGCCGCACAGGTCGCGGCAAGATAGCGTCGATAGGTCATTGCATCCTCTCAAGGACTGGATGGAACCGGCCAATAGGCTCTGCTCTGAAGCCGGCGAACGGATGAAAGCCAGCTAGCCTCATTTCCGGCCATGCCAAACCCTTGATTAGCGGATGTTATGCATCATCAGATACACGATCTTCTGATCGCCGGAGGAAGAGGATGAAGATTTGAGCGGATGGTTGATTCCAGGCCACAGTTCGGCCGCCGGCTTTTCGCTTTCCATTCCTTACGGTTACATGGGCATCAACGTTCCGACCAAAGCAAATCTCCAGATCTTTTTCGGATGCTTTTGTCCGGCCGCCCGGATATTTTCACTCAAACGCTGATCCTGCGCGACCAGGCGGCGCGCCGTGCGCGGAGTTGATCCTCGCGCTGCTGCCGGTTCGTCCGCGCGATGCCGGCGGGCAAATGCGCGTCCAGCCGGTCGAAGGGCAGGATGTCGAGCCAGTGAATCGGCCCAGCGCCCTGCTGCGTTTCCGGAAGACCCTGCCAGCGGATCATCGGCAACAGGTCGCGCAATCCGTCCGTCTGCACCCAATTAGCGACGCCCGGATCGCGCGCCGAAACGACCGTGGTGATCAGCCCGTCGGCATCGCGCGCCGCTTGTGCCGCGGAGAGGCCGCTCTGCAAAAGATGCGCGTCGATGGACCGGTACCACCACATCGCCAGTTGCAGGCTGCTATAGGCCGCGCCGGCGGGGTCGAAGCGGATGATCGCCGCCTGATCCTCCTCCAGACGAAGCCTTCCGATGCTGCTTGCCTGGGTGACGAGGCCGCCGACGCTGGCCGTGCGCATGGGTTGCGGCATGCTGTTGGCCGGACGTGCCGCCGACAGGCGGAAGAACCAGAAATAGAGCGGCACCTCTTCCCGCGCCCGCCGCAGCGCTTCGTCCAGCCGCTGCTCGAAGGAGAAATGCTGGGCGCCGGCCGCGTCGATCCGTTCGATCTCCAGTGCCAGTGGCGTCTCTCTTTCCCAATCCATCATCGAATCGCGCACGAACAGGAATTTGACGCGTGGATTGGTCGTCATGTGGTTGCGCCGCCCATTGGCGGGCTGATCGTCTATGATGATCGTAAAGCGACCGTCCTGCGTCACATCGATGCCGGGCAGTTCGACTGTCTGGATGGTCATCGATGTGCCCCAGTTCTCGACGAGCGTGAAGGACACATGCGCCGGGCAAGCGTCGATCACCCGGCCAGCGATCCGATAGCGGCCGCCATGTGCGATGCCCGCGAGGCGATAACAATTGTCGGGATTGTCGCCGCCCATCCGCGCATCGGGCACGACCGCGCCGTTCCAGCCATGGCCCGGCATGAAATTACGCACGAAGCGAGGCCGGACCGGATCGCGGGCCGCCGCCTTGAACAGGTAATTGCCGATCCACGCATCCATCGCCGCGTCGAAAAGCGGCTCGACCTCCGGCGGCACGTCGCCGCCATGACCCACGCGCCAGAGCTGCGCGCAATGGTCGCGCGCCGCCCTGGTTGCCGCATCGTCCCACATGGCGCGAACTTCCGCTTCGGCGGCGAACTGATCCGCATTGGCGATTGGATTGGTCATCAGCCCTCTCTCATGTCGGCATTCGGCATCAGGCCGAACGTCAGGCGAAGCGCCCCAGCCTGAACCGGCGCGAATAGCCCTCGAACGCCGTCTCGATCATTTCGCGGGTGAGGCCGAAAGGCTCCAGCGCATAATCGTAGCGGCCATAGCGGTTGGAGGCGTTGCCGGGATCGGCCAGCCAGGCCCGCATCCGCGCTTCGAATTCCCGTGTGCAATCCAGTTGCCAATGGCCATAGGCGCGGCGGATGACGTCCACCGGATCGCGCGTCAGGTCGTGGAAATCGACATGGAAGATGCGCGGATCGTCCACCAGCGGATTTTCCATCGTTTCGGACAGCGATGCGGCGATGCTTTCGACAAAGGCGGGGCCAAGAGCCTGGAAATCCATCTGCCAGTTGGTGATGCCGCCATAGAGCACGGCCGTGATCGCCATGATCGACGGATGAACCTGAACCGGGTCCCGGTGCGGCCAGATGCACAGCGCATCGGGATAGGCTTCGAACAGCGCGTCCAGAGCGAACTGGTGATAGATGCCCTTGACCACCCAATGACTGGTGGGCTGCCGCCACTGCAACTGCTGGAGGAACTGGCGGTGGAAGCGGTAGGCATCGGCAATATTGCTGGCGTCGAGGATCATCGCCAGCGCAGGCAGCTTGTACAGCAGCGAAGGATAGGCGTTCTGGAAGTCGAGGGTGAAGATTTCCTCGCATTCGATCGGGCAATGTCCGCGCTTGTCCCAATAGGGGTGCAGGGTCAGCAGACCGGGCGAGCGCATCAGCATCTCGTCCAGTTCCCGGGCGGCCAGTTCGATCCGTTCCGGCGTCGCTGGCACCTCGCCCGGCGGTGGACTGGGCGAATGGCTATGCCACCAGAGCGGTGCGCGGGCGCCAATATCCTCGGCCAGTAGCGAATGGATGAGCGTGGTGCCGGTACGGCCGAAGCCGATGACGAAAATGGGTCGCTCGATCTTCTCCTCGGCAATGGCGGGAATGCGCTTGCGGTCGGCGGCCAGGCGCAGGCGCGTCGATAACAGCTTGCGCAGTTGCAGTTCGACGTCGGCCTTCTGCTCCGCGCGCAGAGGGGGCTGGTCGTTCAGCCAGGCTATGAACCGCTCGACCCGTCCGACCAGCGCGGGATCGGGCGTATCGAAATGGCCGGCGATCATCTGCGAGCTACGAATGAGAGCCGAAGCGTCTATGCCGGTCGAAAGGGTAGCGACATTTCCAACCTTTTCCGACCTGCTCCGCATCATCCGCTCCTATTTAGTTTACCAAGATATGGAAACTGGATCGGATTGGCGCAGAAAAGTCAATGAACTCGCAGAACATCACATATCTGGAGGAGGGAATTCGGAACGATCGTTCTGATCGGCAGCGGCCACGACCGCTTCCGCGACCGTCAGGGATTCTATCATGGCCTGATATTGCTGATCGCTGAGCATCGTTGGCCAAAGGATGTGCGGAGCGGTGCGGTCGACCGCCACCAGCCTGGTGAGCGCGGCTCGACCTGCATGGGTCAATTCGATGAACAGGCCGCGCCGGTCGTCGGGATTGGGAACGCGGCGAATGAAGCCGAGCGCCTCCAGCCGGTCGACCCGCTTGGCGACGCCCGCCAGCGACATGAGGAAATAATGTTTGAGTGCAGTCGGCGCGATGCGATGGGGCGGCCCCACGCGGTACAACGCATCGAGCAGGAGCACGTCGCCCGAGGTCAGCCCCTCCCTTGCGGCGGACTGCGTCATATGCCGCTCCATGCTGCGGGCTAGGCGCAGCAGGCGCGTGGTGACGGAATAGGCGCGGACCAGCACGGGATCATAGTCGGTCGCCCAGGCCGCCAGCGCGGCCTGAAGCGGATCGGGATCGTGTCGGCCATTATCGTTCGGACCCGTATCGTTCAGGTGCGGAGCATCGCTGACCTGCGCCTGCGGGTCGGGCAGGATGCGAAAGGCCGGGCCGGGCGCCAGCCGCCGGTCGGTCGACCAGAGCAGCACGCCCGCCTCGATCAGTTGATCGACGCGCCGGGATGCCGAGGATTTGCTGGCATAGTCCCACAGCCGGGCAAGGCCCGCCATCGATGGAATGGTGCGATGCACCGCATAATGCGCCTCCAGCGCGGCGCGGCATGCCTCAAGGTCCCGCCGCCCTTCCCCAGTCCTGGCCCTTCCCGTCATCGCGCCACAAAGCCATAGGCCGATACGATCCGCAAGGGGCGGGCGCGATCCGCCTGCCCGGCCAAGGACCGAAATTCCCGCCCAGGCGAATTTTCCTGCTTCGGGAAAACCCGTTCCTGCCTGCGCGGGAACAGCTTGTGCCTCGGCCCTGATCGGGACAGGCTTTAGCCGAAGATGCTGTTCCCGAACCGCTCGCCATGCTGGATCAGGTCGCCATATTGCTTTTCGATGCACATCAGGCGCCGGAAATAATGGCCGATCGCATATTCATCGGTCAGGCCATAGCCGCCATGCACCTGAATGCCGTTGCGCGAGACGGTCTGCCCGGCCTCCCCGACGACGAGCCGCGCAGCGGAGAGCGCGGCGGACCGCCTCGCCTCATCCTGATCGGCATTGGCCAAGGCATGGTAGAGCATGGATCGCGCCTGATGGGCCGCGACGAAATTATCGGCCATGATATGCTGGATCGCCTGGAAGGAACCGATCGCGGCACCGAATTGCTTCCGCTCCTGAACATAGGCGCCGCAGATTTTGTTCGCTGCCTCCATCGCGCCCACCGCCTGGGCCATCAGCGCGATCGAAGCGCGGTCGATCGCCTCGCGCAGTACCGCCGAGCCGCGATTGCCGCCGATCAGCAGAGCCGCGGACGGCAACTTTACATCGGCAAGGACGATGTCGGACGCGCGGGTGCCGTCGATCAACGCATAGGACCGGGCGGAAAGGCCGGATGCATCGGCGGGCACGAGGAACAGGCCGATGCCCTCCTCTCCCTCGATGCGAGCCGAGACGATCAACCGCCCCGCGCCCGGTGCATCGAGCGCCATGATTTTAGCACCCGACAGAATATAACCGTCGCCCGAAGGACGAGCCTTTGTGCCCGTCACTTCGACATCGAGCGGATGAGCGCCATTTTCCTGATGCGCGAGCGCGACGCGCAGCGTGCCGCCCGCGATCTCCCCCAGCAATTCCAATGCGCGCGCTTCGTCCGCCGCCTGCTTGAACACATGATCGGCCAGGACGACCGTGCTGACATAGGGTTCGGTCGCCAGCGCCTTGCCAAGCGCGATGTTGAGCAGCGCAATATCCTCCATCGTGCCGTCCAGACCGCCCGCTGCCTCCGGCACCGGCAGGGCGAGCCAGCCCAGTTCCGCGAACTGCGCCCAGCGCGCCTCGTCAAAGCCCAGCGCGCTCGATCGCTGATGCCGCCAATATTCGACGTCGGCATTTTCGGACAGCAGCCGATCGGCGCTGTCCAGAAGCATCGCCTGAATGTCCGACTTCGCGAAATCCATTGTCCCTGTCTTCCCCTCAAAGGCCGAAGGCGAGCCTGGCCAGAATATTCTTTTGGATCTGCTTCGAGCCGCCATAGATGGTCGCCGCCCGGTTGATCAGCGCCACGGTGGTCCGGCCGGGCGCATAGTCGGGCCACACGTCCGTGGGCGCCGGCGGCGGGACGGGCGCGGCGTCGAAGAAGCGCAGCGACTTGGCACCCATGGCGTCGACCTGCAACATGGTGATTTCCTGCTGGAGTTCCGAGCCCCTGATCTTCAGCACGGAGGCGGCGGCAGCCTCCGGCGCGTCCAACTCCTCATGCGCCAGCACGCGCAGCACGGACCATTCCAGCGCGAGCAGATCCGCCTCCGCCTTCGCGAAGCGGGCCCGGAAGGCGGGATCGTCCGCGACGCGGCGGTCGCCCACGATTTCCCCAAGCGCGATGTCCTTCGCGCGGGCAAGCTCACGCTTGCTCCAGTAAATGAAACTGGACGTGGTACGCTCATGCTCCAGCAGGAACTTGGCATAGGTCCAGCCCATGCCCGGCTCCCCGATCAACTGGTCGGCGGGCACTTCGACATTGTCCAGGAACACCTCGCACAGATGCGCCTCGCCATTGATCTGCGGAATCTGGCGCACGGTGATGCCCGGCGTGTCCATCTTGATGATCAGGAAACTGATGCCGCGCTGCGGCTTTACAGTCTTGTCGGTGCGGACCAGGAAAAAGCCCCAGTCCGCATGTGCGGCGCCGCTGGTCCAGATCTTCTGCCCGTTGACGATATATTTGTCGCCGACCAGTTCGGCGCTGGTGCGCAGCGAGGCGAGATCGGAGCCCGACCCCGGTTCGGAAAAGCCCTGCGCCCACATCGTCGCGCCTTCGCGGATCATGGGCAGGAACCTGTCCTTCAGATAATCGGAACCATAGGTGTAGAGCACCGGCCCTAGCATATGCGTGCCGCCCCAGTCGAATTCGGGCGCGTCGGCCCTGTACAATTCCTCATTGAAGATGAAGAGCTGCATCGGAGTCCAGCCGCAGCCGCCAAACTCCACCGGCCAGTGCGGCACGGATCGGCCATGGGCGTTGAGGATGCGCATCCATTCCAGCAAGTCGGGCACGGCGGCGTTGTTGGCGACCTTCCGACGCTGGCGCTCCTTCATGTCGGCGGGCAAGACGCTGTCGATAAAGGCGCGCACTTCCGTCCGGAAGGTTTGAAGATCGGGATCGAGGCGCAATTCCATCGGATCGGCTCCGGCTGACTATAGGGTGATACCCGATTTCCATGGCCTGCACTCCCCAGGGGTGCAAGCAGGACGGGGAGCAGCATCATCCATGCGATGGTGCGGCGGCACGATTTGACAGCAGATAGTCGTCATGATGAAAATCATACATGCAAAATGCAGATAAAGAAGATGCGGATGCGGAACGCGGCAGCCTGATATGGATTTCGGGCGCGACCGAGGGCATCGGCCTGGGCCTGGCGCGCAACGTTCCCCATGGCGATGCGCGCATCATCAATTTGTCGCGGCGGCCGCATCCCCATCATGAGAGCATCTTCCTCGACCTGGCCGATCCCGAGAGCTGGGACAATGTCGGCGCGCATTTTGCCGATAGCCTCGCCAATTTTCGGGGTGCCCGCGCGATATTCATCCAGAACGCGCATATGAAGGGGATGACGGGCTTTGTCGGAGAGGTGCCGCCGGACGATTATGCCCGCGACATCACCGCGAATGTCGCCGCGCCATTGCGGCTGGGAGAGATGTTCCTGCGCGCGGTCGGAGAGAGCGGCTTTGCCGGAGAGGCGGGGCTGGTCATGATGTCCTCTTCCTCCGCCCGCTCTCCCACCATCGGACAAAGCGTCTATTGCGCCGGCAAGGCCGGCCTGGAAATGTGGGTGCGGGTGGCGCGCCGGGAACTGGCGATGCGGGATAGACGCAACGTCTGGGTCACGGCGGTGCGGCCCGGCTTCGTCGACACCCCCCTCACCCGGCATGTCGCGGCGATGGCCGACGACAATTATCCGATCGCTTCGCAGATGCGCAGGCAGATGGAACAGGGCATCGGCGTCATGGACATAGACAGCGCGGCGCGCCAAATCTGGGCCGCATTGCCGACGGACCAGTCGCTGCTGCTGTTCGGTGAGCAGGTGCGGCGGGAGGCATAGAGTTTGCCCTGCCCAGGCGGGGTGGATAATTCCAGACTCGCTGGACTGAGTGATTTGGGTGGATTGCGGACATTCCCCCTCCCGCAGGCGGGAGGGGGAATGTCCGCAATCCACCCAAATCACTCAGTCCAGCGAGTCTGGAATTATCCACCCCGCCTGGGCAGGGCAAACTC
>NZ_LTAB01000047.1:0-18100 GCF_001580035.1 Sphingobium sp. 22B
TGTATAAGAGACAGCCCCCACAGGCGCCCCCAAAATCCGCGTGGTCCAGCCCAATATCGGCCAGGACGAAAAATATTCGCCCGAACTCGAACAGGCCCATTTCCAGACCCTCGCCACCCTCTCCGGCACGCCGCGCCCGGCCCCGCGCCTGATCTTCTGGCCCGAAGCCGCCATCCCCGCCTATCTCGACATGGAGCCCGACTGGCGCGCCCGCCTCGCGGCCCGCCTCGGCCCCGGCGACCTCCTCATGACCGGCGCAACCAAGGTCTATTTCAAGCAGGTCGGGAAAGATGGCGTCCCGGAAAACGCGCTGGCGGGCGCGAACAACAGCCTGTTCGTCGTGAACGCACAGGCCCGCCTGCTCGGCCGCTACGACAAGTCCCACCTCGTCCCCTATGGCGAATATCTGCCGATGCGCCAGATTCTCCAGCCGCTCGGCCTGTCCCGCCTCGTCCCCGGCGCCGTCGACTTCTGGCCCGGCCCCGGCCCGCAAAGCCTGGCCCTGCCCGCCACGCTGGGCCGCCCGCCGCTCAGGATGGGCGTGCAGATCTGCTACGAAATCATCTTCTCCGGCCAGGTGGTGGACGAAGCCAACCGTCCCGACTTCCTGTTCAACCCCTCGAACGACGCCTGGTTCGGCAGTTGGGGCCCGGTCCAGCATCTGGCGCAGGCCCGCCTCCGCGCGCTGGAGGAGGGCATCCCCATCATCCGCTCCACCCCCACCGGAATCTCCGCGGTGGTCGACGCCCGCGGCCATATCCTCGGCAGCATCGGCCATCACCGCGCCGGTTTCCTCGACACCGCGCTCCCCCCCGCGCTGCCGCCGACGATCTTCGCGCGGTTCGGCAATCTTCTCCCCTTCGCCTTTGCGGCGCTGCTCGTCCTCGCCTGCATCCCACTTGCCCGGTTGCGCGGCAGCCGCTAAGGCATCCACTGCACATAAAGATTTCTTTATACGCAGACACAGCATCAGACTGGAGCAACCATGCGTTCGAACTACCTCTTCACCTCGGAATCCGTTTCCGAAGGCCATCCCGACAAGGTCGCGGACCAGATTTCCGACGCCATCGTCGACCTCTTCCTGTCGAAGGACTCCGAAGCCCGCATCGCCTGCGAAACGCTGACCACGACGCAGCTCGTCGTCCTCGCCGGGGAAATCCGCTGCAAGGGCGTCTATGAAAATGGCGAATGGGCGCCGGGCGCGCAGGAAGAGATCGAACGCACCGTCCGCGACACGGTAAAGCGCATCGGCTATGAACAGGACGGCTTCCACTGGGAAACTTTCCGCTTCGAAAACAATCTCCACGCCCAGTCGGCGCACATCGCGCAGGGCGTCGACGCCGCCGGGAACAAGGATGAAGGCGCGGGCGACCAGGGCATCATGTTCGGCTTCGCCTGCGACGAAACGCCCGACCTCATGCCCGCCACGCTGGACTATAGCCACAAGATCCTGGCGAAGATGGCCGCCGACCGCCACAGCGGCCGCGCCCCCTTCCTGGAGCCGGACGCGAAGAGCCAGGTGACGCTGCGCTTCGAAAACGGCAAGCCCGCCGCCGCCACCGCCATCGTCGTCTCGACCCAGCACGCGCCGGGCTATGACGCGGGCGAAAAGGAAGCCGAACTCAAAAATTACGTGAAGGGCGTCGTCGCGGAAATCCTGCCCGGCGAACTGCTCTCGGATGAGACCGTCTATCACATCAACCCGACCGGCAGCTTCGAAATCGGCGGCCCGGACGGCGACGCAGGCCTCACCGGCCGCAAGATCATCGTCGACACCTATGGCGGCGCCTCGCCCCATGGCGGCGGCGCGTTCAGCGGCAAGGACCCGACCAAGGTGGATCGCTCGGCCGCCTATATCACCCGCTATCTCGCCAAGAACATCGTCGCCGCCGGCCTCGCCCGCCGCTGCACGATCCAGCTCGCCTACGCCATCGGCGTTTCCGAACCGCTGTCGCTCTATGTCGACACCCACGGCACCGGGACGGTCGGGGACGACAGGATCGAACAGGCGATCAAGAACATCAAGGAACTGGGCGGCCTCACCCCGCGCGGCATCCGCACCCATCTCGGCCTCAACAAGCCGATCTACCAGCCGTCCGCCGCCTATGGCCATTTCGGACGCAAGGCGGAGGGCGACTTCTTCCCCTGGGAACGCACCGACCTGGTGGAAAAGCTCAAGGCCGCCCTTTAAGGCGCGCTGGGATTCCGTTCAGGGCAAGGCGAAAAAAGCTCGAAGCGCAGTTCGGCAGGTAAGCGCCGGAAGCGCGGCAAGCCGCCATTTGGGCTGAATCCCACACACCCGATCCGGGTCGGGAAAGCAAATCGCATCAGGGGTTGCCGGTCGCCCGGCAGCCCCTTTTTCATGGCCCCTTACCCTTCCTTAACCATGCTCCGCCTAGCGCCGGATGGATCAAGGAGACATGGTTTGGCCTCTTCCCTCTCTTACGGCGCCCACGGCGCCGAAGCCGCGTGGACAGCCCTCAACCGTAGCCAGGCGGTGATCGAATTCGCGCTGGACGGCACGATCCTGACGGCCAACGCCAATTTCCTGGCCCTGATGGGCTATGGGCTGGAAGAGATTGCGGGCAAGCACCACCGGATCTTCTGCACGCCGGACCATGCCGCATCCCAGGAATATGCCGATTTCTGGCAGAAGCTGGGTTCCGGCGCCTTCGACGCCGGCGCCTATGAGCGCCGCGACCGCAACGGCCGCGAAATCTGGTTGCAGGCCACCTATAATCCCGTCTTCGAAGCCGACGGCACATTGCGCAAGGTCGTGAAGATCGCCACCGACATCACCCGCCAGGTCCGGCAGGAACGGGAGGCGCGTCATCGCCTGGCCGACAGCCATCGCCTCCAGCACGATCTGGAGCGGCAGAAGAATGCGCTGGAAAAGACGATGACCCAATTGGCCGACATCGTCTCGACCATCCGCGGCATCGCCGCCCAGACCAACATGCTCGCCCTCAACGCCCGGATAGAGGCGGCCCGCGCCGGGGAGGCCGGCCGCGGCTTCGCCGTCGTCGCGGGCGAGGTCAAGAAACTGGCCGACGACACCCGCATCGCCACCGAACGCGCCGCAGCCATGATGCAGCAGGAACGGATCGGCCTGACGGACCGGCAATCGGCGGCCTGACAGGCCCCCCGCATGGCGGCAACATGACGAAAAGTTCATTGGCATGCCGCCCGCAAAACGCCCATAAGCAGGGCGTCGGACCCGCACCCCTGTCGGGTCCGGCAACCTCTTTCCAAGGGGAATGCGATGACCAGGCCACTGACTTCCGCCCTCCTCGGCCTCGCCCTCATGACCGGCAGCGTAGCCCCAGCGTTGGCCGCGCCATGCAAGGACGCCAAGGGCAAGTTCGTCAAATGTCCGCCCAAGCCGGTCGCCAAGAAGGGACCTTGCAAGGACGCCAAGGGCCGCTTCGCCAAGTGCAAATGACCTGACGGGTTCGCATCGGCCCCGGCCCATCGCCTCCCAAAGGAACAAGCCCGACGCCGCCCACGGCGTCAGGCCTGAGCCTCCTGTCCCCGGCATCATCTCCTCAACAACGGGGACAGGAGGCGCCCTATGACGCTCCCCTCCTTACCCCATCCCCCTTCCCGCATTTTTCGATCCGGCAGGTGATTTCACTCGCACCGAAAATGCTCTATCCGCCCGCGCATGACAGCGCATAAATCCGGCGATCCCACCACGCTCAACCGCCTCTACGGCCGCCAGTCCGGGCACAAGCTCCGCAAGGGGCAACAGGAACTGGTCGATTCCCTGCTGCCCGCCCTCTCCGTGCCTGAGGAAGGGGATGTCACCGCCGCGGGCCTGTTCGGCTACGACCGTCCCCTGCATTTCGAAATCGGCTTCGGCGGCGGCGAACATCTCGCCTATCGCGCCGACCTGCTGCCCGATCACGGCTTCATCGGCTGCGAACCGTTCCTGAACGGCGTCGTCACCGCGCTCGGCCATATCCGCGACAGGGCGCTGGGCAATGTCCGCCTCCACATGGGCGACGCGCTCTCCGTGCTCGGCCGGATTCCGGACGGCTCGCTCAGCTTCGTCTATCTGCTCCACCCCGACCCCTGGCCCAAGGCCCGCCACGCCAAGCGCCGCATGATGAACCCCGGCCCGGTCGCGATGATCGCGCGCAAGCTGAAGCCGGGCGGCGAATTCCGCTTCGGCACGGACCATCCCGTCTATCTGCGCTGGGCGCTGATGGTGATGAACGGCCATCCCGATTTCGAATGGCTGGCGGGCTCTCCCACGGATTTCCAGCGCCGCCCCGGCGGCTGGCCCGAAACCCGCTACGAAGCGAAAGCGCGCAGCCTGGGCCATGAAGTCTGGTACTTCCGCTACCGCCGCCGCTGATCGCCGCCCCGGCCCTCTCCAAAAAGAAACCCCGCCGGAGCAAGCTCCACGGCGGGGCCAAGGTTCAGGGAGGTGTCACTCCAAGGGGGAAGAGTGACCACATCAATCTAGGACTCCCATCCGGCAATTCAAGGGCTTGCCGGCCCTCCTTTCCCCGCGACACGCCATCGTCCCCGCAATCGCCACATCTTCATTGACCGTTCGGCCCCCCTCCATCAATCTCACGGCCAGATCGCAACGCCGTGAAAGACCGACAGGTGCCGAAGCCATATTGGGCGTTTCTTCTTCCGACGCTCCTGTTTCCCGCCCCCCTCGTCACCGCCGCCCACGCCGAAACCTATTATGTCGATTCCCGCCAGGGCGACGACAATGCGGACGGCACCGCCGGCAACCGGGCCTGGCGCTCGCTCGCGCGGGTCCATGGCTGGCCGCTACGGCCCGGCGACCGCGTCCTGCTGGCCGCCGGATCGGTCTGGCGGGAACCGCTGACAATCGCCCGCTCGGGCAAGGCGGGATCGCCCATCACGGTCGGCGCGACCGGCTCCGGCCCGCGCCCGCGCATCGATGCGGGCGGCGTTTCGGAATATGCCGTCGGCGTGATCGACGCCGATCACGTCACGATCAGTGGGCTGGAAGTCACCAACGCCGCCCCCTCGCCGGCCCCGCGCATCGGCATATTGGTGCGCGCCGAAAACCGCGGGGTGACGCGGGGCATCCGCATCAGCGACAATTATGTCCACGATGTCCGCGGCACCAACGACCGCAAGGACAATGGCGGCATCCTGTTCCGCGCCACCGGCCGGCAGGTCGCCACTCGCTTCCAGGACCTCGCGATCGAGCGGAACATCCTGTGGCGCGTCGACCGGTCCGGCATCGCCGGGATCAGCGACCGGGTATCCTTCCTCGACTGGTTCCCCAGCAGGAAGGTGGTGATCCGCGACAATTATCTGGAGGACATCGGCGGCGATGGCATCGTCCCCCGCGGCACGGACGGCGCCCTGATCGAACATAATATCGTCCTCCACGCCGGCAGCCGCGCGCCCGGCTACAATGCCGGCATCTGGCAGTGGAGCACCGACAACAGCCTGATCCAGCTCAACGAGGCGGCCCATACCCGCACCCGCTATGACGGCCAGGGCTTCGATTCCGACTTCAACTCGCGCCGGACGACCTTCCTCTACAATTACAGCCACGACAATGCCGGCGGCTTCCTGCTGATCTGCTCGCCCCGCCGCAACGACAAGGACAATCTGGGCAATCACGGCACGCTGGCGCGCTTCAACGTCAGCCGCAACGACGGCGCCCGCATCTTCCAGCTTTCCGGCAATGTGTCGGACGCCCGGATCGAAAGGAACGTCATCCATGTCGGCCCGGCGATGGACGTGCAGATGATCGTCGCCACCGAATGGCAGGGCTGGGCGCGCGGAGTCCGCTTCGCGCGCAATGTCTTCAAGGTGGCGGGCACCGCCCGCTACGGCAGCGAGAGCGGGCGCAGCGGCCCCGACTATCTGATCCGGGCCGGCTTCGCCCCGGCCGAATCGATCCGCTTCCGGCGGAACAGCTATTTCGGCAGCCATATCGACCTGCCGGACGATGGCGCCGGCCAGACCATCCAGCCCTATCAGGAAATCGCGTCGGACTGGGACGTGCCCAGGTTCGACCCCGCCAGCCCCGACGCTTTCCCCGAATTCATCGACCGCCACCGGAACTGGATGCTGGCGATGCTGGGACGCGAACTGGGAACCCCCGTCCGGCTCCGGCAACCACGGGCCAGTTCCGCCTTCGAAACCCGCCGCTGAGCCGATCCCCTCCGCCAAAGGCAAAGGAGCCCCGCCCCTTGCGAAGGAAGGCGGGGCTTCAGTTGGGTCGCACACAGGCCAATGCCTGCGGACGGCAATAGGACATAGTTCCGCCGGGAAGTCGATTGCGATAATCTAGACCTGGATCAAGCGCATGGAGGGCCATGACGGCGGAAAAAGGCAACGGCGCGCCGGGTCCGGCCCGCCGCGCCGTTATCGCCGCGTCCCTCGCTCCCCTCCCCCCGGACGGGCCCGGACCGCTCGCTCAGTTCGCCTTACTCAGATCCACCTTCTCGACCCATTCGGGATAGAAGGTCGGCTCCCGGTTCGACCATCCGACCGCCGTCGCCGCCGCTTCGCTGATCGACTGGAGCAGCGCCCGGCGCTTTTCGGGGTGTAGGTGCGGCAGGCTGGCCGCCGCGCAGAAGGCCCCCGGCAGCCATGGCCGCGATCCCGCACCCAACAGCCGCTCGTACAGGAAGCGATAGGCGGAAAAGCTGCACAACCGGTCCTGCCCCAGGTCGAAGGCGGAAACCGTCACCAGCGGCGCCATGAAAGGCTCCATCTGGTCCAGGCCGCTGTCATCGGGCACCCGCGCCTTGATCTCCTCCAGCCGCCCGTAGATCCGCGCCTGCGCGCGAATGCTGGCTTCCTCCACCATGTCGCGCGACCACAGCTTCATGGCGTCGCGCCGATGAAGTCCGATGTCCAGCGATCTTCGGATGTAACGCTGCGTCGCGGCCGGGAAACTGGCGAATTCACGCAACTCCGCCAGGGTAATCGCCCCGTCCGCAGGTCTTGCACTCGTGCCCATGCTTTTGCCCTCCGACTTCAAGTCGTAAGCAGAACATGCGCCCCCGATGGTTACTGCAAGCTTAAGCGCCGGTTCTGCCGACAGACACAGGGAATCATTTTTCCTTGTGCAGCGCAACATGTAATTTTTATGAATGCGCCCAATCGAGTAGCATCAGCCGGTTCGCCGCCCAGCCCCCGCCGGCATTGTCCGGCGGCAGCCGCTTTCCTCGAAACGGGCTTTTCGTGCGAGGCGCTCAATGCGGCGAATGGCTCATGCGCGCACAACAAAGCGGTCCGATAATCCGCCAGGGCGGAGGCTCGGCTCCCGATCCCTGCAAGCAGGACAGGCCGATCGGCAAGGGCAACCCAAATCCGGCCGCCGCCATGGAGCGCGCCATGTTAAACCGGATGCAGGCCGCGCGCTCGAATTTTCCGCTGTCGCATCGTTTTCAGCCGCATCCTTTTCAGCGCAAAACACCCATCCACGACCGGCTCAGGACAGGCGTTTCTGCGCGATGCCCTACCCGGCCCTGCGCTCCAGCACCGCGCCGATCATGCTGCGCCAAACGGCCACGTCGCCCGCCTGCGCCATTTGGGCATCGGGCTCCCGCAGCGTGTGCAGGATCGCATAGGCATCGTCGACATGGTCCTGCCAACTGGCATCGACTGCGCTCGCCGCATGCGGATCGTTGCCCTCGCCGTTCAGGCTGAGCTGGCGCCCGGCCAGCACGCGGGCAATGCGTTCGATCGCGGGAGTGGCGGAAGTCGGCATATGAAGTGGCTCCTCTCACCTGCGGAGGGCAACGCGCGGCTGCCCTCCCAACCGATCATATCACGATTTCCCCTATCGTCTATCGCCCGTCCTTCCGATCCTCGCCGTCCGACCGATCCCTGCCTTCCGGAAAACCGGAAGACGGGACCGGATCGCCATGATCGCCCGGCGCGGTGGCCGATGGCGGATCGGACGCATCCATGCTGTCCATCAATCCCTCGTCCAGCTTCTCCTCCGTCGTCACCGCATGGTCCTGCGCGTCGGTAGGCCGCTTGTCGTCGGCTTCCTCGCGGCTGTTGGGCCGAATATCGGTCTTGTCGCTCATCATGCTCTCCTTTTTTGGCGCGCCGGCGCCTCGAACCATGAAACGGACGGCGGCAAGGGCGGGTTCCGCCCGCCGCCCCTATCGACCAACGCATGGAACCCTTCGACCAGCTTCGCCGCCAAGGGGCGACAGACGCCGCGCCTTGTCCTAGACTTTCGCCCATGAGCATAAAAAACGAGGACGGCGAGCCTGGCGTGCCGCCGACGGTCGCACTGTATTCGATATTGGGTTTCTGGTTCTTCTACGCGGTGCTGGTGACGCTGCGCGCCTCCGTCATGGGGTTCGAGGCGCAGGGGGCCATGGCCGCGCGCCGCGCGGTGGTGACGGTGATCGGCATCGTCGTCACCTGGGTCCTCTATCTCTGCCTGCGCCGCTTCGACCGCCAGCCGCTGACGACGCGCATCGTCGCCGCCTTCTCGCTCGCCGCGCCCTTCGCGCTGGCGACGGCGGCGGCCAATTTCTACGTCTTCAACATCTACGACCCGGCCTCGCTGTTTCCTGACGCCGATTATCAGAAATATGCGAGCGAACAGGGCTTCGCCCTGATGCAGATCGTGGAGGACGCGATCAGCCGCTATTTCTTCCTCGCCGCCTGGGCCGGCCTGTACCTCGCCCTCTCCTACGCCAGCGAGGCGCATCGCGTCGAACGCCGCGCCGACCGGCTGGAACGCGCCGCCCAGCAGGCCGAACTGCGCTCCCTGCGCTATCAGGTGAACCCCCATTTCCTGTTCAACACGCTGAACTCGCTCTCTTCGCTGGTCATGAAGGACCGGCGCGACGAGGCGGAACAGATGATCCTCTCCCTCTCCAATTTCTACCGCACCAGCCTGACCGGCGACCCGCTGGAGGACGTCTCGCTGGAGGAGGAAGTGCATCTCCAGAAACTCTATCTGGACATCGAAGCGGTGCGCTTCCCGGATCGCCTGTCGACCAGCATCCGCATCCCGGACGCCCTGCTCAATGCCTGCGTTCCCGGCCTGATCCTGCAACCGCTGGTGGAAAATGCGATCAAATATGGCGTGTCGCGCACCTCCAGCCCGGTGACCATCGCCATCGAAGCGCGGGAGGAGGAGGGCATGCTCCACATCAGCGTCGCCGACAATGGCGACAAGCCGCCCAGCGAAGCGGACGCGGGCAGCGGCATCGGCCTCGCCAATGTGCGCGACCGCCTGACCGCCCGCTTCGGGGAACAGGGCCGGATCGACTATGGCCCGCGCGCGGGGGGAGGCTTCGCGGTGGACCTGACCCTCCCCATCATCCGCCGGAGCTAGGCCGTATCGACATTCAACTTGAAAATATAAGCGACGTCATGCTGAACTTGTTTCAGCATCCATTTCTCCCCCGCAACCGCAGGTGGGTAGAGGCACAATGGATGCTGTCGCCGCAGCCTGGAGCGTTTTCCAAGCAGATGGAATCATCTGCTTCGGAAAACGCGGCAAAACAAAAACCTAGAGCAGTCGAGCCGATGCAATCGGATCGGAATCTGCTCTAGCGTACGGAATTTCCCCATCCTTGGCGCAATCCGTGAAAGGTCGAACCCATGCCCATCCGAACGCTGATCGTCGACGACGAACCATTGGCGGTCGAACGCCTCCAGATGCTGTGCGCCCGCGAACCGCGCATCGCGCTGGTCGGCACCGCCAGCGACGGGGAGGCGGCGCTGCGCCTGATCGAGGGGCTGGAACCGGACCTGGTGATGCTCGACATCGCCATGCCCCTGCTCGACGGCATCGGGGTGGCGCGGGCGACCTCGCGCATGGGCATCTGCCCGGCAGTGATCTTCGTCACCGCTTTCGAAGGTTTCGCGGTGGAGGCCTTCGACCTTGCCGCCGTGGACTATCTGCTGAAGCCGGTCGCCCATGAACGCCTGTCCCGCGCCATCGACCGCGTCGAACAGGCGCTGGGCAACCGCACCGTCCCCTCCCCCGCCACCAGCACGCAGGACGAACCCGAATGGGCGGAGGAATTCTGGGTGCCGCACCGTTCCGAACTGATCCGCATCGGCGCGGTCCAGATCGACCGGATCGAGGCGGAACGCGACTATATGCGGCTGCATGTGGGGGCCAACAGCTATCTGCTGCACCAGACGATCAGTTCGCTGGAAAACCGGCTGGACCCGCAGCAGTTCGTCCGCCTGCACCGCTCCCACATCGTGCGCCGCGACCATATCTCCCGGCTGCGCCACGACGGCAGCGGCGTCTGGTCAGCCTGCCTCGCGGACGGCACGGAAATCCGCATCGGCCGCACCTATCTCACCAACGCCCGCGCCATGGCAGGCCGCTGACCCCTTCAATCCATCGCAGATGGGAAGGGAAACCCCCAAAGACGATGGAGGCAGCGCCCACAGGACGCCAAGGGCAGCTGCAACGCTCCGCGCCCACAAAAAATGCTCAGGAAAACAAAAAGGCCCGGCATCCACCGGGCCTTCCTGACCTTGATCGAGAAAACCGATAAACTCAGTTCCCGGCGCCAACCGGCTTTTCCTTATCCATATCAGCAAAACGTGCGCCGCTGCCTGCTTTGGCGATAGCCAGTTCCACCGAGCTACGCACATGGGCGGCAGCAACCGTCTGGCATTCCTTGATGTCGCTCGACCGCACGCCATGCTTGCAGGTATTCCACGCCGCCCGCCAGATGCGCCACTTCAGGGCATTCTGCCCTTTCGCGCTGGACAGGTCCAAATCGCGATAATTGACTTCGACCGTCTTTCCGTTGGATTCGAATTCGGCGGCCGAGGCCATTGTGGCCACACTCATTAAAGCGGCTGCAGCGATGATTTTCGCGGCGATCATGGCAATGTCTCCTCAACTGTCTCTTGTCCGCTCGCAGCAGACCTCAAGCGAAGAGAAGAGAAGGCCTCAACAGATCATCGTCTCTGTCTTCGCCCATTTTGTTTAGGCGCATTGCAAATGCATCGCTTTTCGCTTTCGACCGGCGCCTGTCCCTGTCGGCCAACGGCGCTCCTGTCGACCAAATACAGTCTCACGGGGACGAACGACAATTTTACGACAGAAAAACAAACGTTCCGTAGCGTAAAATTACAATCGTTCAACAATTCGCGCACATAAAAACACCCCCGGCGCAAGGGAAAGGCCGGGGGTGCATCCAGGAAGCTGTCGGGCTCTCCGGGATCTCTTTCAATCATCTTGCGGCGATACGGCCCGGGGCCAGTCGATCCATAGCCAGATCGTCGCCATGTCGAACCGCATCATAGCGCGGGTGCGCAACGACCGTTTTCCCCATTCGATGATCCGCCCATCCATCACGCCCGGCAACATCAGCCGTGGACGAACGGACGACATTCTTCCACGAACGACATCACCGCCCCTGCGCGGCAAGCTGCGCCCGCAAATTGGCGAGCGTCCGCGCATCGACGACCGGCCGCTCCGGCGCCTCCTTCCCCTCGCGCAGCTTGCTGCGGTCCTTCTCCGGCGGCTCCACGACGCGCACCCTGACCGGCGCATGGCCCGTCGCCCTGATCCCCAGCTGCTCCGCCGCCCCGCGCGACAGGTCGATGATCCGCCCCCGCCCGGCAAAGGGCCCGCGATCGTTGATCCGCACCAGGATCGTCCGCCCCGTCTCCAGCGCCGTCACCTCGACATAGCTCGGCAGGGGCAGCGTCGCGTGCGCCGCCGTCACCGCCTTCGGCCGAAAGCGCTCGCCATTGGCCGTCCGGTTCCCGCTCTCCCCGCCATACCAGCTCGCATAGCCCAGATAATCATAGCCCGGATCGGCGGCAGGCACATAGGTCACGCCCCTGACGCTATAGGGCTTTCCCACCCGCACCGGCACGTCGCTCACGGGCCGATAGCGCACCCCCCCGCCACAGGCCGCCAGCGCCATCGCGACGCCCAGCGCGCCGAACCGCATCCGAACAAAAGTCCCGCTCATCCCCGCCCTTTAACCCAGCGCAGCGCGGGGGCAAAGCCGCCGCCTTTTCCTTTCGCCGCACAGTCCCTATCTTGCGCCCGACCGGCCCTTGCCTCCCAAGAACAAATCTGGAACAACACGCCCCCATGAGTCTCACGCAAATTTCTCAGCAGAGGTCTGCCGAATGCTGACCACCATAAGCGTCCGCGGCGCACGCGAGCATAATCTCAAGGGCGTCGACGTCGACCTTCCGCGCGACAGTCTGATCGTCATCACCGGCCTTTCCGGCTCGGGCAAGTCCTCCCTCGCGTTCGACACCATCTATGCCGAGGGTCAGCGCCGCTATGTCGAATCCCTCTCCGCCTATGCGCGCCAGTTCCTGGAGATGATGCAGAAGCCGGACGTCGAACATATTGACGGCCTCTCCCCCGCCATCTCCATCGAGCAGAAGACGACCAGCCGCAACCCGCGCTCCACGGTCGCCACCGTGACGGAGATCTACGACTATATGCGCCTCCTCTGGGCGCGCGTCGGCATCCCCTATTCGCCCGCCACGGGCCTCCCCATCAGCGCCCAGACGGTCAGCCAGATGGTCGACCGCGTGATGCAGCTGCCCGAAGGAACGCGCTTCTACCTCCTCGCCCCCGTGGTCCGCGGCCGCAAGGGCGAATATCGCAAGGAACTGGCGGAGTGGCAGAAGGCCGGCTTCACCCGCGTCCGCATCGACGGCGAACTCTACGCCATCGAGGACGCCCCCGCCCTCGACAAGAAATACAAGCATGACATCGAAGTGGTGGTCGACCGCCTCGCCGTCAGCGACGACATGGCCACCCGCCTCGCCGACAGCTTCGAGCAGGCCCTGAAACTCGCCGACGGCCTCGCCTATGTCGACCTCGCGGACGGCGCCGTCCCCGGCCGCGAGGTCGAAGCGGAATCCACCGGCAACCTCAAGGGCGCTGGCATTCCCGCCAACCGCATCGTCTTCAGCGAGAAGTTCGCCTGCCCCGTCAGCGGCTTCACCATAGCGGAGATCGAACCGCGCCTCTTCTCCTTCAACGCCCCGCAGGGCGCCTGCCCCGCCTGCGACGGCCTGGGCGAACGGCAGGAGTTCGACCCCGAACTCGTCGTCCCCAACGAAGCCCTCAGCCTCAAGAAGGGCGCCGTCGTCCCCTGGGCCAAGTCCAACCCGCCCAGCCCCTATTATATGCAGGTCCTCGGCTCCCTCGCGAAGGAGTTCGGCTTCTCCCTCGACACCCCCTGGGCCGACCTGCCGGGGGAGGTGAAGCTGATCATCCTCCATGGCACCGCCGGCCGGCCCGTCACCCTGCGCTTCGTCGACGGCAAGAAAAGCTATGAGGTGAAAAAGCCCTTCGAAGGCGTCATCGGCAACCTCAACCGCCGCCTCCTCCAGACCGAATCCGCCTGGATGCGGGAGGAACTCAGCAAATACCAGACCGCCATGCCGTGCGAGACCTGCCACGGCGCCCGCCTCAAGCCGGAGGCGCTGGCGGTGAAGATCGCGGGGGAAGACATCTCCATGTCCACCCGCCGCTCGGTGGTGGACGCGCTCGGTTTCTTCTCCACCCTCCCCAGCCGCCTCAACGATCAGCAGAACCAGATCGCCCGCGCCATCCTCAAGGAAATCGTGGAGCGCCTCGGCTTCCTCAACAATGTCGGCCTCGACTATCTGAACCTGGACCGCACCAGCGGCACCCTGTCCGGCGGCGAGTCCCAGCGCATCCGCCTCGCCTCGCAGATCGGCAGCGGCCTGTCGGGCGTCCTCTACGTCCTCGACGAACCCTCCATCGGCCTGCACCAGCGCGACAATGACCGCCTGCTCATCACGCTCAAGCGCCTGCGCGACCTCGGCAACACCGTCATCGTCGTGGAACATGACGAAGACGCGATCCGCACCGCCGACTATATCGTCGACATGGGGCCGGGCGCGGGCGTCCACGGCGGCACCATCGTCGCGCAGGGCACCCTGAACGAACTGCTCGCGCACAAGGACAGCCTGACCGCCGACTATCTGAACGGCGCCCGCCGCATCGAAGTCCCGCCCCGCCGCCGCAAGGGATCGGGCAAGAAACTCACCGTCCACAACGCCCGCGCCAACAACCTGCAAAATGTCACCGCCAGCATCCCGCTCGGCACCTTCACCTGCATCACCGGCGTATCGGGTTCGGGCAAGTCCAGCTTCACCATCGACACCCTCTATGCGGCGTCCGCCCGCACCCTCAACGGCGCCCGCATCGTCGCCGGCCCGCACGACAGGGTGACGGGCCTCGAACATTGCGACAAGGTGATCGACATCGACCAGTCGCCCATCGGCCGCACCCCCCGCTCCAACCCGGCGACCTACACCGGCGCCTTCACCAACATCCGCGACTGGTTCGCCGGCCTCCCCGAAGCGCAGGCGCGCGGCTACAAGCCCGGCCGCTTCAGCTTCAACGTCAAGGGCGGCCGCTGCGAAGCCTGCCAGGGCGACGGCGTGCTCAAGATAGAGATGCACTTCCTCCCCGACGTCTATGTCACCTGCGACGTCTGCCACGGCGCCCGCTACAATCGCGAGACGCTGGAGGTGAAGTTCAAGGGCAAGTCCATCGCCGACGTCCTCGACATGACGGTCGAGGACGCGGTGGAATTCTTCAAGGCCGTCCCCCCGATCCGCGACAAGATGGCGATGCTGGCCGAAGTGGGCCTGGGCTATGTCAAGGTCGGCCAGCAGGCGACCACCCTGTCCGGCGGCGAAGCCCAACGCGTCAAACTCGCCAAGGAACTCTCCCGCCGAGCCACCGGCAACACGCTCTATATCTTGGACGAACCCACCACCGGCCTCCATTTCGAAGACGTCCGCAAACTGCTCGAAGTCCTCCACGCCCTCGTCGAACAGGGCAACAGCGTGGTCGTGATCGAACATAATCTGGACGTCATCAAGACCGCCGACTGGATCATCGACATGGGCCCGGAAGGCGGCGTCAAAGGCGGCGAAGTGGTGGCCGAAGGCACGCCCGAAAAGGTCGCGAAGAACGCCCGGAGCTTTACCGGGCGCTATCTCGCGCCGTTGCTGGGGTTGGAGGCTGTGGCGGCGGAGTGAATTAATAGATTGCAGTGAGAGAATAGTATTGCGGAGGTTTTATTTCATTCAAGCCGAACCGTAGGTAAAATTTCCGAGCGGCTCGCCATCCCATAACAAAGCTCGGTATTCGACATTCATTTTTGACTGTCGGCTCATTATACCACGATCCGTTTTTGAGCTCAGTTGGAGTGAGAGGGCGAAGAAAATGACCAAGACCGGCTAAAACCCGCGCTCGTTCTCTCAGCGCTCGCCGGAGAACACTCAGTAACCAGCCGTCCAAGTGTATCAGTTGCGTCGGGTTCGTCACCATCGGGTAAAATGCCATAAGACCCCGAACTGCCCGCAATTTTGTGCCAAGGCTCAGAAATGCCATGATTTCTGCTTCATACAGCCCCCCATACATATATCGACGGATCTCGTTAAGGCATGTAACAAGATCCCAATCATAAGCTGTTGGAGAAATTCTTGTTGGATTAAACTGACCTTTTCTCGGATTCAAAAGAAGATGGATGTAGATAATTCGCGAGATTTTCTTTTTAATTCTTTTGACGCTCTTCTCGGACAGGCCAGTTCCATCCTTTGTAAATGAATGCCCTAAGAAATCAAATCCCTCAATCGTTTCTAAGTCTCCGGCATCATCAACATCGATGAACATACTGCGCTTGTCCAAGCTCGGACCGATATTGAAATACTTTATCCCTGGCGATTTATCATAATTGATTTCTAGACCTGTATCTACACAATGCGACCGGAAGGAAGAAGCTACCCTAGCGGCATCGGTATATGTGTGGGTTACTGAAACAACGTCGTCAGCGAAACGAACGAAAGTACCATTTTGCCGCTCAAGGGTGAGATCAAGGTCATGCGCAGCCGCATTGGCTAGGAATAGAGAAAGCGAAGAACCTTGCGGAACACCCTTTTCTCTCTTTTCAAAGTTACCTGATGGATAATCAACAAAGTTAGCATATTCATGCGACAAAAATGCACTTATTATCTTTCTTTCCGCCGAACTGATAATGAACCTGTTTTTATCGTTGATAATCTTGTTAATATATTCATGAGATATTGAATCGAAAAATGCTTTAAAATCATACTGCACTACATACGTCTTACTGTTCGCGAGTGATCGCTGAAGAAGCAGTACGGCATCAAAAACGTTTCTATCTTCCCTGTACGCATAGCTATAAGCTGAAAATAATCGGCTATTCCGCTTGGTGAGACGCTTGTGAAGGAGGTTCGCCAAAGCGCTATCTGGGATACCGAACGACATGATTGGCCTACTCCCCCCACCCGGCTTGGGGATATCGAATTTTACCGCAGGGATAGGGGCATACATCCCATTCTCGACAGCTCGCCAAATGTGTTTAGCGATATATTTGGCGTGACGAATGCAATGGACTGGATCAAAGTGAGGATGGTACGCCCAATGGGCGGGGCTGGCAGGCGCGACAGTTATCGGGGTTAGTCCTGTTCGTTTTCGAAAACGCGATGCGTATCGGTGAGAGCCCGCCAGCTTTCCTCGTTCTTTCGCAAGGACCGCTCGCGCCTTGCGCTCGATCTGCTCAGCCAACTCTACTTCCAAATCCCACCCCCCTGAGGTTCGCCGGTGCTGGTGAGTCAGGGGATCGTTGCAGGGCAGGCGAGCCTTGCGGGTTCACCAGACAATGTAATTTTCCAGCACCGGCTAGCGCTCCGCGCGCATGGGTATCTCATTGTCTGTAAAGATTAATAAGTCAACATGCGCGGATGATATTCCGATACCGAAACGGTCTTTTCCGCCCAAGCTAACTTATCCAGATCGGACCAATCCCGCTCTTCGCTGATTGGCACCACCCCACATCGCTGATATCCTCTGCCTAATGACCAAACTCACCCCCATCGAGTCCGAGTTCGCGACGACAGAGGAAGCCGAGGCCTATGACGCTTGGTTCCGGGCAAAGGTCGAGGCAAGGATGGCGAAAAAAACGCCCGGCATTCCGCATGATGAAGCCATGGCCCGGATGCAAAAGATCATCGACCGGCGCAAGCAGGCCTGATGCTCCCACTCATCTGGCACGATGATGCCCTCGATGATCTCGAACGCATCATCGACTTTATAGAGGCGCACAACCCCGCCGCCGCGCAGCGGCTCGGCAGCGTCATTCGCGACACGGCCGAACGCCTCCCCAATCACCCCTATATGTATCGCACCGGTAGGATTGCAGGCACACGCGAAGCCCTGATCACCCCCAATTATGTCCTCGTCTATCGCGTCACGGACATCATAGAGGTGCTGGCCGTCTTCCACACCCGCCAGCAATATCCCTGACCGTCCAAAGGAGCGCAGAAATGACATCCGAAAAGCCCAAGCGCGTCATCAATATGGAAGAGTTTGGCCGCCAACTCGCCCGCCGCCGCGCCGAACTCGGCATCACCGATGCGGACATGCCCCGCAACAGCGGCACCCGCCGCACCGCCTCCAAAAAGGCCCTGCTCAAAGCCATCAAGGACGCAGGCGGCAACTGGTAAACCACCACCTCCATGTTCCCATTTTGTTCTGTCCTACACCCCCTCCCCTGACATATCCTCCCGGCAAAGCACCTAATGGAAAAGGGCCTTGCCATGACCTGCCAATTCCCTCCCCTCCCCACCCCGGCGCAGCAGATCCGCGCCGACGGCTGGAGCCCCGCTCGCCAACGCGCCTTCCTTGAAACCCTCGCGGCCACCGGCATCATTCTCTCCGCCTGCGAAGCCGCCCACATCAGCCCGCGCTCGGCCTATGCCCTGCGCATCCGCCGCGACGGCGCGGCCTTTCGCCTGGGCTGGGACGCCGCCATCCTCATCGCCCGCGCCCGCCTCGCCGACGATCTGCTCGCCCGCGCCCTCACCGGCCATGAGGAGGTGATCCGCAAGGACATGGACGCAGGCGAAATCACCCGCCACCGCCACGACAACCGCCTCGCCATGTCGATGCTCTCCCGCCTCGACCGCATGGCCGACAGCCCGCCGCAGGGCAGCGACGCCGCCCTCGCCCGCGTGGTGGCGCAGGATTTCGCCGCCTATCTCGACATGCTCTGTCCGGAGGATCAGGCGCAGCCCGACCGCCCCGACGCCCCGCCCC
>NZ_LTAB01000048.1:0-17996 GCF_001580035.1 Sphingobium sp. 22B
GGGGGAAGGCGGGAGCCCATCTCACCGACGCAACATCCAGGCGCGTGGACGAATTTCGAAATGTCGGGGATTGGCCAATCCAGGACATTCCCCTCCCGTTTACGGGAGGGGAATGTCCTGGATTGGCCAATCCCCGACATTTCGAAATTCGTCCACGCGCCTGGATGTTGCGTCGGTGAGATGGGCTCCCGCCTTCCCCCCTGAAAATCATTCCTAAAGGTCTTCGCGCTAGGGCCGTTCTCTCTCTTGAAAGGACGGCCAATGACTTCGGTGAGCAGCAGCATCTTGACGGCGCTAGGCGCGGGATCGGGCATCGACACCGCGTCGCTCGTCTCCAGCCTGGTCAGCGCCACCAAGGAACCGCGCCAGACGGCCATCACCAGTCGGCAGACGCTGAACACCGCGCGGATTTCCGCCCTGGCGTCGGCCTCCAGTTCGCTCGACACCTTTGCCGATGCGCTGAACAGCCTGCTCGCGGGCACCGGCTATTCGGGCGCGCCGGCTTCCAACGACCCCAGCATCGCTTCGGTCAGCGCGCTGCCCGGCGGCACGCCCACCGGCCTTCCCGCGCAGATCGAAGTGCGTAATCTGGCGACCAGCCGGACGCTGGTGTCGGCGGTCAACGCGAACACCGATGCGGCAAGCGGCGCGGCGGCGACCGTGGGCACGGGCACGCTGATGCTGAAGGTCGGTTCCGGCGCCGCGGTTCCCGTCACCATCACCTCGGCCAACAACAGCTATGCCGGCCTTGCCGCCGCCATCAATGCGTCCGGTACCGGCGTCACCGCCTCCGTCATCACCGATTCGCAGGGCACCCGCCTGATGATGAAGGGGCCGACCGGTGCGGCCAACGACATCTCGCTGACGGTTTCTTCCTCCACTCCCGATGCCAGCGGCGCGTCCCTGGACCAGTTCGCCTGGACCAAGGCCAGCGTCCCGGCCGGCAGCACCATCGCCAGCGCCGCCGACCCGGCGGACGCGGTGATCCTGCTCGACGGCGTGGAGCAGCATTATGCCGGCAACACCATCGACGGCGCGATCCCCTATCTGCGCATCGACCTCAACAAGGCGGCGCCTGGGACCAGCGTCACGCTCGCCACGACAGAGCCGACCACGTCGATGCGCGACCTGATGGTCGAATTCGTCGACGCCTACAACACGCTGATGAAGGCGCTGAACACCGCCACCTCCACCGGCACGGACTCGTCCAATGCGGGCGTGCTGAACGGAGAATCCTCGATCCGCGACATGAAGCGGCAGCTTTCGCAGATGGTGTCGGCCCAGCTCAGCAGCACCGGCGCCTACAAGACGCTGAACGACCTGGGCGTCAGCACCAATCGCGACGGTACGCTGTCGCTCGATACCAAGGCGCTGGACAAGGCGATCGCGGCCGATCCGAAGGCGATCACGCAATTGCTGAACCCGTCGGTCAAGACCGCCACGAATATCGGCCTTGCCGGCCTGATGGACAGCGTGCGCGACAATATCAAGAAGGATGGCGGACCGCTCGCCACCACGCAGGACAAATATGAGAAGCTGGCGAAGGATCTGACGGATCAGCTCGACAAGCTCGATACCCAGATGACCAACTATCAGGAGCAGCTCACCAAGGTCTATTCGGCCATGGAAACGCGTCTGTCGGCGTTGAAGGCGACGCAAAGCTATCTCCAGCAGCAGGTCGCCCTCTGGACCAAAAACGACAATTAATACCGAAAGGGTCGGAATATCATGTTCTACAATCATGGCGGGTTCGGCGGCACGGCGGCGGCGCGGCGCTATGCGGCGGTCCATTCGGGCAGCCGGATCGAGGGGGCGACGCCCCACGCGCTGGTCAAGGTGCTGTTCGACGAGCTGCTGCTGGCGCTGGATGCCGCCGCGCTGGCGGAACGCAATGGCGACCGGCTCAAGGTTTCCGACAAGCAGGCTCGCGCCATGTCGATCCTCTTCGCGCTGGAATCGAGCCTCGATTTCGACAAGGGCGGAGACATCGCCACTGGCCTCGCCCAGATCTACCGCGAAGCGCGGCGCCTGCTGCTCGTCAGCGCCAAGGAGCATGATGCCGCGCCGGTGGAGCAGGCCCGCCTGATGATCGGCGAGATCGCGGAGGCGTGGAACCAGATCGGCTGAAGGCGTCCGTCATCCCGGCCTTCGCCGGATGACGGCATGTTGCACGGGGTTGCGCCTTCAAAGGCGCGCTTGTATAGGCAGCGCTCGCAAAGGGCGGCCCGGCGGGGGCCGCCTTTTTGCGTTTCGGACTTTGTTTGCATCAGCCCAGAAAGGGAAGGACCATGTCGATTACGCCGCTCATGCCCGTTTACCCCCGGTGCGATGTACGCCCGGTCCGAGGCGAGGGCTGCTATCTGATCGGGGAACGCGGCGAACGCTATCTGGATTTCGCCAGCGGCATCGCGGTCAACCTGCTGGGCCATGGCCATCCCAAGCTGGTCAAGGCGATCGCGGATCAGGCCGCGACGCTGATGCACACGTCGAACCTCTACGGCATGCCGCTGGGCGAGAAATTCGCGCAGCGTCTGGTCGACACGACCTTTGCCGATACGGTGTTCTTCACCAATTCGGGCGCGGAAGCGGTGGAATGCGCGATCAAGACCGCGCGCCGTTACCACTATGCCAATGGCGAGGCGCACCGGCACAAGATCATCAGCTTCGACAACGCCTTCCATGGGCGGACGCTGGGGACGATCTCCGCCACCAGCCAGCCCAAGATGCGCGACGGTTTCGAACCGCTGCTGCCCGGCTTCACCGTGGTGCCGTTCAACGATCTGGAGGCCGCGACGGCCGCCGTCGATGACAACACCGCCGGTTTCCTGGTGGAAACGGTGCAGGGCGAAGGCGGCGTGACGCCGGCGACGCAGGAGTTTCTGAGCGGCCTGCGCAAGCTGTGCGACGACCAGGGCCTGCTGCTGATCCTGGATGAGGTGCAGTGCGGCTATGCCCGCACCGGCACCTTCTTCGCGCATGAGCAATATGGCCTGACCCCCGACATCATGGCGGTGGCTAAGGGCATCGGCGCTGGCTTCCCGCTGGGCGCCTGCCTCGCGACCGAGGAAGCGGCCAAAGGCATGGTGTTCGGCACCCATGGGTCGACCTATGGCGGCAATCCGCTGGCCATGGCGGTCGGGCTGACCGTGCTGGACGAAGTGCTGGGCGAGGGTTTCCTCGACCATGTGAAAGGCATCGGCGCGCGCCTGCGTTCGGCGTTGGAGCAGCTTATCCCCAATCACGACATGTTCGAGGATGTGCGTGGGCTGGGCCTGATGCTGGGCGTCAAGCTGAAGGATGATTTCGATGCCCGCGCCTTCGTGGCGCATCTGCGCGACAATCACGGCCTGCTGACCGTGTCGGCGGGGCAGAATGTCGTGCGCATCCTGCCGCCGCTCGTGATCGAGGAAAGCCATGTCGCGGAATGCGTCGAACGGCTTTCCGCCGGGGCGCGGAGCTTTGCGGAGGCTGCGGCCTGAATTAATCTCCGTTCGCCCGAACGGGTTGAGGGGGTTCCTCATGACCAATCATTTCCTGAATCTGAGTGACGCCGGCGGCGATGCGATCGCCGCCATGATTGCCGACGCCATCGACCGGAAGGCCGCGCGCAAAGCTTGGCCCAAGGGCAAAGCGGATGCGGATGCGCCGCTCGCCGGTCACACGCTGGCGATGATCTTCGAGAAGAATTCGACCCGCACCCGCGTGTCGTTCGACATGGCGATCCGTCAGTTGGGCGGCACATCGCTGATCCTGGACGGCGCGACCAGCCAGCTTGGCCGGGGCGAGACGATTGCGGACACCGCCCGCGTGCTGAGCCGCATGGCCGACGCCATCATGATCCGCACCGACGATCACGCCAAGATCCAGGAAATGGCGCATCATGCGACGGTTCCGGTGATCAATGGCCTGACCGACCTGTCGCACCCCTGCCAGATCGTCGCCGACCTGCTGACCGTGGTGGAACATGGCGTGGCATTGCCCGGCAGCCAATGGGCATGGCTGGGCGACGGCAACAACGTCCTCCATTCCATCGTCGAGGCGGCGGGCCTGATGAAGTTCGGCGTGCGCATCGCCGTGCCGGAGGGCTATGATCCCGACCCATCCTTCGAAGCGGAGGCGCAGGCCCGTGGCGCCGCCATCCTGCGCACCCGCGATCCGCAGGCGGCGGTGGCCGGCGCGGACATCGTCGTCACCGACACCTGGATCTCCATGGGCCAGGCTCATGCCGAGGAGAAGCTCAAGGCGATGATGCCCTATCAGGTGACGCCGGAACTGATGGCGCTGGCGAAGCCCGCGGCGAAGTTCCTCCATTGCCTGCCCGCCCATCGCGGCGAGGAAGTGGTGGAAGCGGTGATAGACGGGCCGCAATCGGTGATCTGGGACGAAGCGGAAAACCGCATCCATGCGCAGAAGTCGGTGCTGCTCTGGGCGTTGGGCCGGCTTGGTTGAGTTTGGGGCTCCTGCGCGGCCAGGAGCCCGGTCCCGCCCTTCGCAGATTATCGCATCGCCTGAACCGGGTTCCCGCCGGCGCGGGAGCACGACCTGTCCCAAGGAGCGGGCCGCGATCAGACCGTCCGCATCCCACCGATCGGGCCCAAACCCAAGTCCATTTGCATGCCCGGGCATCGCAACCTATCTAAGCGCCTTTGCATGATCGGCGCGCCCCGGCGCGCCGCACGGAGCCTGACTTGACCTCTTCCGCTACCCTTGACCAGGCCCTTGGCTTCACCATCCCCTCCCGCCACGCGCGCGGGCGGATCGTGCGGCTGGGGCCGGTGCTCGACGATGTCCTTGCCGCCCATGCCTATCCGCCGCAGATCGAGCGGCTGCTCGCCTCCGCATTGGTGCTGGCGGCGCTGCTCGGCTCGACGCTCAAGGATGCGGGCGGGCAGCTCACGCTTCAGGCGCAGACCGAAAATGGCGTCGTCAGCCTGCTGGTGGCGGACTATAAGGGCGGCGAGGTGCGCGGCTATGCCAAGTTCGATGCCGACCGGCTGGCCGAACTGGGCCCCGATCCGACGCTGTTCGGCCTGTTCGGCAAGGGCTATCTCGCCATCACCTTCGACCAGGCGGTGACTGGCGAGCGTTATCAGGGCATCGTCCCATTGGACGGCGAATCGCTTGCCGATGCGGCGGAACATTATTTCTTCCAGTCCGAGCAGATCCCCAGCATCATCCAGATCGCCACGCGCCACGACGCGGGGGAGGGGTGCCTTGCCGCCGGCCTGCTGCTCCAGCACCTGCCCGAGGGGGAAGTCGGGCGGGAACGGCTGCATGTCCGCCACGACCATCCGGAATGGGAGCATGTCCAGGCGCTGGCCCACACGCTCAAGGACGCGGAACTGACCGACAACGCGCTGCCGCTGTCCGACATCGTCTGGCGGCTGTTCCACGAAGAGGAGGAGGTGCGCGTCACCGATCCCACGGCGCTCAGCAAGGGGTGCCGTTGCGACCTCGATCATATCCGCAGCGTCATCGGCCGCTTTCCGGCGGCGGAGCGGGCGGACATGGCGGATGATCAGGGGATTATCGGCGTGGATTGCGCCTTCTGCTCGCGTCTTTTCCCGGTCGCGCTCGCCAGCTTTGCGGAGGAATGAGCGGGCGCCCTCCTTATTGCTATCAAATTGCCGCAATTGACGCGCAAGGCTGATCTGGATCAGTAACGATCGACAGGGGGATCGGAATGGTGGCAAAGCGGCGCGCCCTTGGTGCGGCGGCGATGATGATGGCGGTTTCTGCCGTGCAGGCGGCGGCGCCCGCGTCACGCCTGCCCAAGGGACTGGAGACGGGTGAATGGGAATTGCGCGGGCGGGGCGAGGATGGCGCCGCGCGCAAGCTCTGCGTCTCCAGCCTCAGCCAGCTTCTGCAAAGCCGCCATGCGGGCCATGCCTGCAAGAGCTTCACCGTCAGCGATGTCGCCAATCGGCTGGTCGTCACCTATGAATGCGGCGCGGCGGGCAATGGGCGGACGGACCTGCGCGTCGAAACGTCCCGGCTGGTGCAGATCCAGTCGCAGGGCATTGCCGACGGCGCGCCCTTCGCCTTCGCGCTGGAGGGCCGCTGGCTCGGCGCCTGCCATTAGGCGCGACCGGCTTGCGCTGACGCGTCGGGAGGCGTAGCGCGGCGCTCATGGTTGCCCATAATGGAAAATTCGCTGTCGTCCTGCTGTCGGGCGGGCTCGACTCCATGGTGGCGGGCGGGCTGGCGCGCGAGGCCGGTTATCGCCTGTTCGCCCTGTCGATCGACTATAATCAGCGCCACCGGCTGGAATTGCAGGCGGCGGGTCGAGTCGCGTCGGCGCTGAACGCCATCTCGCATATCGTGCTGCCGCTGGACCTGACGGCCTTTGGCGGGTCTGCGCTCACCGCGGACATTGCCGTGCCCAAGGGCGGCGTCGGGACCGGCATTCCCGTCACCTATGTGCCCGCGCGCAACACCATATTCCTGTCGCTCACCCTGGGCCTGGCCGAGGTGGCGGGCGCGAACGACGTGTTCATCGGCGTCAATGCGCTCGATTATTCGGGCTATCCCGATTGCCGGCCGGAGTTCATCGACGCCTTTCAGAAGATGGCCGCGCTCGCCACCAAGGCAGGGGTGGAGGGGAATCCGGTCCGGATCAATGCCCCGCTCCAGCATATGAGCAAGGCGGACATCGTGCGCGAAGCCTATCGGCTGGGGCTGGATACGGGGCTGAGCTGGTCCTGCTACGATCCGACGCCGGACGGCAGGCATTGCGGCCTGTGCGACAGTTGCCGCCTGCGGTCCAAGGGTTTCGTGGAGGCCGGTCTGCCCGATCCCACCGACTATGCGGTGAAGCCCTGACGCCATGAGCTACGCCGTCAAGGAAATGTTCCTGACCCTTCAGGGAGAGGGCGTCCATGCCGGCCGCCGGGCGGTCTTCCTGCGCTTTGCCGGTTGCAACCTCTGGACCGGGCGGGAGCAGGACAGGGCAAGCGCCGTCTGCCGCTTTTGCGACACCGATTTCGTCGGCACCGACGGCGATGGCGGGGGCAGGTTCGCGGATGCGGACGGTCTGGCCGAGGCCGCGCTCGCCTTTTGGGGCGAGGGGCGGGAGGGGCGCTATATCGTGCTGACCGGCGGGGAACCGATGCTCCAGGTGGACGATGCGCTGGTCGATGCGCTCCATGCGCGCGGCTTTGCCATTGCGATCGAGAGCAACGGCACCTTGCCCGCGCATCCGGGGCTGGACTGGGTCTGCATCAGCCCCAAGGCGGGCAGCGAGGTGGTCCAGCGCAGCGGCAATGAGCTGAAGCTGGTCTGGCCGCAGCCGGGGCGGGGGCACAGCCTGGCGGATGTCGAGGATATGGAGCGCTGGGCCTTCGATCATTGGCTGGTGCAGCCGCTGGACGATCCGAAGGCAGCGGAAAACGCGCGGGCGGCGGTGGATCTGGTGATGGGGCGGCCCCGCTGGCGGCTCAGCCTCCAATCGCACAAATATCTGGGATTGCGCTGAGGGCCGTGGCCTGCCTCAGGGGAAGCTTCCATCCTGGAGCGATGAAAACCACTCTGGTCGCTGAAACCTGTCGCTGACGTCTCGCCGGCCCACCCCCCTTGCCCCCTCCCGTTTGCGGGAGGAGGAATGTCGTGGATTGGCGCCGTTGCCTTAAGGCTGGACGCCGATCTTCTGGTTCCATGCGAGCTGGCATGCGGGCAGCATCTTGCCCTTCTTCCAGCATTTGGGGTCGAAGGACGGCAGGGTCAGCGAATAGCCGCGTCCCGGATCGCCGTAAAATTGCTCGCCCGCCAGGACCAGCGACTTCTTGATCGACCCCAGTCCGTTGCGCGCCACATCGTTCAACGTGCCCCGCTGGGCAAAGATCGCCTGCCGTCCGACCAGCGCCGCCGCCTGGCAGAAGCCGCGTTGCGCCTGCACCGTCGAATAGCCGGAATAGATGCGCGTGCCATATTGGTCCGATGCCATCTGGCCGGGCTTGCCCTTGCCGACCGTCCGCTGGAAATAGCCGAGCAGCGTCGTCTGCGCGGCGTCCAGTTCGGCGTCGTGATGGGCGATCATGGCGTTGTAATTGCTGATCGACAGCAGGGTCGGCTCAAACTGGCATTGCAGGGCCGCGACGTTCAACGCCGCGCGCAGGTTCCACACCAGCCCGGCCTTGACCTCCGCCGCGGTCGCGCCCGGCAGGCCCAGCGCGGTCGTGGCTTCGGCGTCGGTCAGGGGCGGGGTCGAGAAATCGGGCGGCGACCAGAAGAATTGCGCGGCGGCCGGCTGCGCCATCAGCGCCGCCGCCGTCATGGCCAGCCCCAGCACGACCCGGCGTCCCAGGGATCGGTGCCCAATGGAACGGCCCACATAACGCAATGTCATTGAAATCCCTCTTTGTAACGAGCGCTGCGAACTATCTCCCGCCCGTCTGTATCATGCCTGAACGCGGACGCCAGCCTATTGATCCGACAGCACTTCGGTATCGGCCGCGGGCTTGCCCTCGCTCTCATTCTTCGCCGCCGCCGCCGGAGCGGCCGCATTGTCGCTGCGGTTGGCGGGAAGCGCGACGGCCACGCCCTCGCTCTGCACCCCGTCCAGATCGGTCATGGCGTCGGTGGCGGTGCCGTCGACCACTTCCAGATTGTTCATCGGGACGGCGGTGCCGCTTTCCTTCTTGCTGCCGCATCCGGCCAGCGCCATGCAGCCGGCCGAAACCAATATTGCCATTGTCGTCTTGACGTCAGGACGCATCCGGGTCTCCTAAAGCGTTGCAGCATGCCCGGCAGCCCCCCACCTGGCGAAAGCCGCGACCCTAGCGGCCCGTCCCGCATTGCTCAACCCCCGCTCCATCTGCCGCCGGGCACCGGCGCAGGCGGCCGAGAAAGGCCGGGAAATGCCGGGCAAGCGCCGAGTCCAGCTCGGTCATCGATGCCTTCACGCCCAGCGCGGCCATGCTCGTCACAGGATATTCGGCCAGGCCGCACGGCACGATGCCTCCGAAATGGGACAGGTCGGGATCGACATTGATCGAAAAGCCATGAAGCGTGATCCAGCGCCGCACCCGGATGCCGAGGGCGCCGATCTTCGCCTCCCGCCCCTGGGCATCGTCGGTCCAGATGCCGATCCGTCCCTCCGCGCGCCGGGCCGCTATGCCGAAATCGGCCAGCGCATCGATCATCCATCCCTCCAGGTGATGGACGAAATTGCGCACGTCCTTGCCCCGATTGCGCAGGTCGATGTTGAGATAGCCGATGCGCTGGCCCGGCCCATGATAGGTATAGCGTCCGCCGCGTCCCGCATCGTGCACCGGAAAGCGCGGGTCGAGCAGTTCGGCCGGATCGGCGCTGGTTCCGGCCGTGTAAAGCGGCGGATGTTCGAGCAGCCAGACCCGCTCTGCGGCCCGCCCCTCGAAGATCGCGGCGGTCCGGTCCTCCATCTCGGCCAGCGCCCGGGGGTAGTCGACGGGCGCGCTTTCCACGCGCCATTCCACGCTGGGGGCGGCAGGGGCTTGGGCTGGGGATGGCGAGGACATGGCGCTTCCTTGACTTGGGCAGAGCGAGCGATCAAGTCTCCTCCGCGATTTTCAGAGCATCGGGTAGAGAACAGGGCGTAGAGATATGGCGACAATGTCCATCGGCAAGGCGTGGGAGGAGGCGGTCGCCTTCGTCGCGCGCGAAAGCAGCCTGCTGTTTCCCGTCGCCCTGCTGTTCGTCGCCCTGCCGGGCCTCATCCTTCAGGAGATGACGCCGCCGGAACTCGCCAAATGGAACCTGTCGGAAACCACCATGCCGCAGGTGCCGGGCAGCTTCTGGCTGGCGATGATGCTGGCGATGATCATCATCGGGTTCGGATCGCTGACCCTGTTGGCGCTCGCCCTGCGCCCGGGCATCAGCGTGGGAGAGGCGCTGCGGCTGAGCTTTGCGCGGCTTCCGGTGCTGCTGGGCGTGGCGCTGGTGGTCGCCGGTTTCCTGGCCGGCGCGGTGATCGCCGCCACCCTGGCGGTGACGATCCTGTCGCTCATCGCCAAGCCTGTGGGCGCGACGCTGGCGCTGCTGCTCGGCGCGGGAGTGGTGGCCGTCACCATCTTCGCGAGCGTGCGGCTGCTGTTGCTCAATCCCGTGGTGATCGACGGGACGGCGGGCGTCATGGCGTCGCTGCGCCATGGCTGGGCGCTGACCAGGGGGCATTTCTGGCGGTTGTTCGGCTTCATCGTGGCGCTGACGCTGTTGTCCGCCATTGTCGGCGGCGCGGCGCAGGCGGTGTTCGGCCTGATCGGGACGTTGATCGGCGGTCCGACGGGCGGCCGGCTGATCGGCGGCGTGGCTGCCGCTGTCGTGTCGACGGTGGTGCAGGTCTATATGCTGGTGATGCTGGCGCGGCTCTATCGTCAGGCGGAGGGCAGCTGACCCAGCACCGGCACATGCGGCGCGGCGTCGGGCGGCAAAAGCCCCGCAAGTCGCGGATCGGCGAAGATTTCCACTTCACGCCTGTAGGGCACGAAGCCCGCCTTGCGGTAAAATCCCAGCGCTGCGGGGCTGTCGAGCGTGCAGCTGTGCACCCAGAAGCGCGTGACCTCCTTGCGCCAGGCCAGCGCCTTGGCCTGCGCCATCAGCCATCGGCCCAGACCCTTGCCGGTCAATTCCGGGATCAGTCCGAAAAAGGCCAGCTCGCAGTCGGGCAATGAACGGAAGTCGAGTTCCAGCAGCCCCACCTCCACGCCCCGGGGATCGGTGACGGCATAGACCTCGACCGCGGGATCGTGAATGATCGCGCTCAACGCAGCGTCGTCCATCACCAGGCGGGAGAACCAGAGCCACGGCTCCCCCACGCGCCGGAACAGCGCGCGATAGGCCTCTGGCGTCGGCGCCTTCCATGGCACCAGCCGCAACGGGGCGGGCGGGATGGGGGCGGGTTTCGGCCGCTCCCGCATTTCCAGATGGGTGACGATCGTCGCGATCCGGTCGTCGGGAACCGGCGTCAGGCCCATGCTTAGCTCCAGCTCGCCATCGGCGGCAGGCTCATCAGGATCGCGTCGACATTGCCCCCCGTCTTCAGCCCGAACAGCGTGCCGCGGTCATGCACCAGGTTGAATTCGGCGTAGCGGCCGCGCCATTCGAGCATCCGGGCATGATCCTCCCGCGACCAGCTTTCCCCCATGCGCCGCCGGACAATGGGCGGGAAGGCCTTGAGGAACGCCTCGCCCACGTCCCGCGTGAAGGCGAAATTCGCGTCGAAATCGCCCTCCAGATGGTCGTAGAATATTCCGCCGACGCCGCGATGGACGCCGCGATGGGGGATGAAGAAATAATCGTCCGCCCATGCCTTGAAACGGGGATAATAGTCCGGGTCATGGGCGTTGCAGGCGGCCTTCAGCACATCATGGAAATGCGCCGTGTCCTCCTCGCGCGGCAGGGGAGGGTTGAGATCCGCGCCGCCGCCGAACCAGCTTTTGGACGTCCTCAGATAGCGCGTGTTCATATGCACGGCGGGCACATGGGGATTGGCCATGTGCGCGACCAGGCTGATGCCGGTGGCGAAGAAGCTCGGGTCTTCGCTCGCGCCGTGGATGGTCCTGGCGAACTCCGGAGAGAAGGCGCCGCCCACGATCGAGACGTTGACGCCGACCTTCTCGAACACCTTGCCCTTCATGACGCCGCGCACGCCGCCGCCGCCTTCGCCGGGCGCTAGGCCGGGCGCCTCCCGATTCCAGGCGATATAGTCGAAGCGGGCGTCGGACCCCGCCTCCCGCTCGATCGCCTCGAATTCGGCGCAGATGCGGTCCTTCAGCGATTCGAACCAGTCGCGGGCGGCTTGCTGTTGCGGGTCGAGCGCCAACGTCATTTTCGGTAACTCTGTCATTGCGGGAAACTTCCGGTCTGGCGAAGGGCCTCTGCTATCGCGATGCCCGTGGAAACGGCGATGTTCAAGGACCGAAAGCCCGGGGCCATCGGAATGCGCACGCGCACATCGGCCAGATCGCGCACGCTGTCGGGGACGCCGGCGCTTTCCGATCCCATCAGCAGAACGTCGTCGGCGCGGAATTCCACCTCCGGCAGGCGTTGCGAAGCATGGCTGCTCATCAGCATCAGCCGCCGCCCTTCGGCCCGGCGCCGGGCGTCGAACGCCTGGAAATTTGCATGCTGGGTGATGTCGGCGGCCGCCCCATAGTCCATCGCGGCGCGTTTCAGCTTCGCGTCGGAAAAGGCGAAACCCATCGGCATGATGATGTCCACGGGCACGGAAAAGCAGGCGGCAAGGCGCAGGATCGCGCCGACATTGCCGGCGATTTCGGGTTGATAGAGGGCGATACGCATGCGCCGCGCCATAGAACAGCGCGGTTAATTCTCCTAGCCTGTCTAAAAGGCTTGGCAAATGGCGCATCCTACGGTTATCAGGCCTGCAAACCGCGCCAGGGGGAAAGGCGCGCCCTTCTGCTTGGGCGCCGCGGCTCTCCCGATAACATAGCCATAATGGGCAATGCGGCGGGGTCAGGGACGTTCTTGCAAGGGTTGAGGTGCATGGCGATCGTTGAACATTTGGAGAGTGAGGGGGCGTCCGTCTCCGATGGAGGCGGCAGCGACGGTGTTCGCCGTCGCGATTTCATCAACATCGCCGCGGTGAGCTTCGCCGGGGTCGGTGCGGTCGCGGTGGTCATACCGCTGGTCGATCAGATGAACCCCAGCGCCGACGTGCTGGCGCTCGCCTCGACGGAGGTCGACCTGTCCTCCATCCAGCCGGGCCAGGCGATCAAGACGACGTTCCGGTCGCAGCCGCTGTTCGTCCGGCACCTGACCGACAAGGAAATCGCGGAAGCCGACAAGGTCGATCCGTCCAGCCTGCGCGATCCGCAGACGCTGGAGGAACGTACCGTCGACGGCAAGAAGCAGTGGCTGGTCACCATGGGCGTCTGCACCCATCTGGGCTGCGTGCCGCTGGGCGCGGGCGAGGGTGAGAACAGGGGCGAATATGGCGGCTATTTCTGCCCATGCCACGGTTCGTCCTACGACACCGCCGCCCGCATCCGTAAGGGCCCCGCGCCCAAGAACCTGGAAGTGCCGAAGTTCAGCTTCAC
Organism: Sphingobium sp. 22B; assembly: GCF_001580035.1. Classification (NCBI taxonomy): domain Bacteria; kingdom Pseudomonadati; phylum Pseudomonadota; class Alphaproteobacteria; order Sphingomonadales; family Sphingobiaceae; genus Sphingobium; species Sphingobium sp. 22B. Next base: position 13,035 of record NZ_LTAB01000048.1, read on the forward strand.
TTCCGACACCGCCATTCTCGTGGGTTGAGGGGGACTGTCATGAGCTTTCCATGGGCTGAACATTATACTCCCAAGCATCCCGCGATGCAGTGGATCGACGAGAAGCTGCCCTTGCCGCGCCTCGTCTACAATGCCGTGGGCGCCGGTTATCCGGTGCCGCGCAACCTCAACTATTTCTGGAACTTCGGCGTATTGGCCGGCCTCGCGCTGGTGATCCAGATCGTCACCGGCGTGATCATGGCGATGCATTACGGCGCCAATACGCTGGTCGCCTTCGGCACCGTCGAACAGACGATGCGCGACGTGAACGCCGGCTGGCTGATGCGCTATGCCCATGCCAACGGCGCCAGCTTCTTCTTCATCGTGGTCTATCTGCACATCTTCCGCGGTCTTTTCTTCGGTTCCTACAAGGCGCCGCGCGAAATGGTGTGGCTGCTGGGCCTCGTCATCTTCCTCCTCATGATGGCGACCGCCTTCATGGGCTATGTGCTTCCCTGGGGGCAGATGTCCTATTGGGGCGCGAAGGTGATCACCGGCCTGTTCGGCGCGATCCCCGTGGTGGGCGAGCCGATCCAGACCTGGCTGCTGGGCGGTTTCGCCCCCGGCAACGCGTCGCTCAACCGCTTCTTCTCGCTGCACTTCCTGCTGCCCTTCGTGATCGCCGCCGTGGTGATCCTGCACATCTGGGCGCTGCATATTCCGGGTTCCTCCAACCCGACCGGCGTGGAAGTGAAGGGGCCGCAGGACACTGTGCCCTTCCACCCCTATTACACCGCGAAGGACGGTTTCGGGGCGGGCGTGTTCCTGATCCTGTTCGCGGTCCTGCTGTTCTATGCGCCCAACTATCTGGGCCATCCGGACAATTATATCGAGGCGAACCCGCTTTCGACGCCTGCGCATATCGTGCCTGAATGGTATTTCTGGCCCTTCTACGCGATCCTGCGCGCCTTCACAGTCGACTTCTTCTTCGTCCCGGCGAAGCTGCTGGGCGTGCTGGCGATGTTCGCGTCGATCCTGCTGCTCTTCTTCCTGCCCTGGCTGGATACCTCCCCGGTGCGGTCGGGCAATTATCGCCCGACCTTCAGGAAGTTCTTCTGGATCCTGATCGTCGACGTGCTGATCCTGGGCTATTGCGGCGGCGCGCCGGCGGCGGAACCCTATGTGATGATCTCCCAGGTCGCGGCGGCTTATTATTTCGCCCACTTCCTGATCATCCTGCCGCTGATCTCGCGCTTCGAAAAGCCGCTGCCTTTGCCGAACTCGATCACCGAGGCGGTGCTTGGCCGCCATGCGATCGAAGGTGAGCGCGAGGCGCTTCCCGGCATGGGCAGCGATCCGCAGCCGTCGCACGCCGGTTAAGGGGGACAAGACTAATGATACGCATCGGCGCATTTCTCGTCGGCCTCTTTTTCGCGGGCTGGCTGCTGGTTTCCTTCCTGGTGGGCGCGGTGGCCTATGTCACCGAGCCGCCGGCGGTCACGGTGGAGCATGAATTCCACCGCGATCCCAAGCATGTCGCCTTCTCGTTCGACGGCCCCTTCGGCAAGTACGACCAGGCGCAGCTCCAGCGCGGTTTCCAGGTGTTCAAGGAAGTCTGCTCGGCCTGCCACAGCCTGAAGTTCGTCGCCTTCCGCGACCTCAAGGGCATTGGCTATAACGAGGCGGAGATCAAGGCGATCGCCAAGCAGTGGGCGATCAAGACCCCCGACGTCGACCCCAAGACGGGCGAGATGTCGACCCGCGATCCCATCCCGGCGGATTATTTCCCCAAGCCCTTCGCGAACAACGTTGCGGCGGCGGCGGCGAACAACAATGCGATCCCGCCCGATCTCTCGCTGATGACCAAGGCCCGCCATCACGGCAGCGCCTATGTCTATTCGCTGCTGACGGGCTTCCAGGCGCAGCCGGCCGAACTGCTGAAGGAATTTCCGGACGCGAAGACGCCGGAGGGGCTGCACTACAACCCCTATTTCGCGAACCTGAACCTCGCCATGGCGCCGCCGCTGACGGCGGACGGGCAGGTCACCTATGGAGACGGCACCAAGGCGACCGTCGACCAGATGGCGCAGGACGTCGCGGCCTTCCTGACCTGGACGGCCGAACCCAAGCTGGAAAACCGCCGTCGCGCGGGTCTGGCGACGATCTTCTTCCTGCTGATCGCGACGGGCCTGGCTTACATGGCCTACCAGAATATCTGGGCGGACAAGAAAAAGGCCGCCTGAACGGGGTCTGGAACGGAACATCGGAGGGGGCGCGGGAAACCGGGCCCCCTTTTCTTATGAGGGCGAAGATGAGCGCAGACAGCCTGGCGGCCCTGGTCCGCACGATTCCCGATTTCCCCAAGCCCGGCATCCAGTTCCGGGACATCACCACATTGCTGGCGGACGCAGCCGGTCTCACTGAACTGGTCGAGCGGATGGCGGTGGTGGCGCGGCCGCTCGACCCGGCCTTCATCGTCGGCATCGAGGCGCGCGGTTTCATTCTTGGGGCGGCGCTGGCCCATGCGCTGGGGGTGGGTTTCGTGCCCGTGCGCAAGAAGGGCAAGCTGCCCGGCAAGACCGTCGGCATCGATTATGTGCTGGAATATGGCACCGACCGGCTGGAATTGCATGAAGGGCAGATCCCGGACGGGGCGCGGGTGGTGCTGGTCGATGATCTGATCGCGACCGGCGGAACCGCGCTTGCGGCGGCGCAACTTGTCCGGGAGCAGGGCGCAACCGTGCTGATGGCGCTGTTCGCGATCGATCTTCCCGATCTGGGCGGCATGGCTGCGCTGGAGGCGGACGGCGTCGCGTCGGCGGCGATCATCGCCTTTGAGGGGCATTGAGGCGGTGCTGGTCAGGCGCCTCAGATAAAGGGGAGAAAGGTCCCAGGGGGCCAATCCAGGACATTCCCCCTTCCGCCAGCGGGAGGGGAAATGGCTGCAATCGGCCCATTGCGCCTTAAGAAGACCGCATCTCCTCAGCGCCCAAGCGCTCCCTCCAGCATATCGACCGCCTGTGCCAGACGCTCGTCCAGCAGCGCCAGCAACTGGGTCCATCCCAGCATGTCCGCCAATTCGCCCGGGCCGTCGGAAATGCCCCGCAGGCCCATTACCGGCACGCCAAAGCGCTGGCAGGCGCGGACGACCGCGAAGCTCTCCATGTCGACCATGTCCGCGTCGATCGCGGCATAATCGTCCCCGCCGACGATGTTCGCCCCCGTGGACAGCCGGGCGGTGCGAAGTTCCAGCGGCATGTGCAGCGCTATTTCGGCCGGGTGGTCGGAAAAGGGGGTCACGCCCTTCGGAAAACCGAGGCGGGAGGCGTCCATGTCCCGCCAGGAAACACTGGCGACCTGATAGACCTCGCCCAGGGTGCAGATGCGCGATCCCGCCGATCCCAGCGAGATGACGAGGTCGGGCAGCGCGCCTTCCAGATCCAGCCGCTGGAGCGCAAGGCCGGTGTTGAGAGCGGCTTCCACCGGGCCCACGCCGGTCATCAGCGGGTCGAACCGGGCCCTGAGGTGAGGACCATATTCATCCTCCACCGCCATCACGAACAGGACGCGCTTGTCCGCGATCATTTCTCCCCGTGGCATGCAGTCCCCCCGATTCGCCGATGTTTCAAGGCAGGCGGGCGAGCAGCGCGCTCATCCCGTCATGGATGGTCAGGCCGGCGGTCCCTTCGATCAGCCAGCATTCGCCCTGCCGCCACGGCTCGCCGTCGATCGTGCCGGCGCCGGCCAGCGGAATGAACCAGGCCATTTCTCCTTCGATCCGCTGCCCGGTGCCGGCTTCACCCTGCACCATGTCCAGGATGAAGGGCGCATCGCAGCCCGCCACCAGTCTTTCTTGCGCTGTCATCGGGACGACCCGGTCGGGCAGGGCATAGGGCGTCGCCACGCTGACGGCCATCGCCTCTTCCAAATGCAGTTCGCGTGGCCGGCCATAATCGTAAAGGCGGTAGGTCACGTCGTTATTCTGCTGCACTTCCACCAGCGTCACGCCGCCGCCTATGGCGTGCACCGTGCCGGCGGGAATATAGTAGAAGCTGCCCGCCCGCACCGGCTTCCAGTCCATCAGCGCCTCGATGCTGCCGTCGAGGGCCGCTGTGCGCAACGCCTCTGCCGTCAGGTCGCGGGTCAGGCCGATTCCCAGCCGCGCATCGGGTTCCGCATCCAATATGTACCAGCATTCCGACTTGCCGCCCGCCAGCCCGCGTTCCCGCGCCTGCGCATCATTGGGGTGGACCTGAACCGACAGCTTTTCGCTGGTGAAGATATATTTGACCAGCAGCGGCAAAGGCCGCCCTTCTTCCTGCTCCGGCGGCGAGAACCAGACTTCGCCGACGCGACGGCCATCCGAAGGCGCGATGGCGGCAGGAATATCGATGCGGCCCCAGGGCTTTTCGACGCTATGGGCGAGCAGGCGGATCGTGGTCATGCGGTTCCTTATGAACGGTCGCTCCCGTCAGGCAAGGGCCTCCATCCGGAAAGGACGCACTATCGGGCTAGAGCCAATCGACATTCAGCCCTGACGGCCTGCAAATGACGCTTTTCCGTGCTTCCGGTGCTCACCTATTTTGAGTAGGCTGCGCTCCGGGTCACGGAAAACCATCATTTTCGGCTCGTCATCTTCTGAATGTCGATTGGCTCTAGTCACCTGAATCCGAAGTTCGGTTGATTGTTTTTTGGCAGAAGCGTTTGACCGAGGCGAGGATCTCGTCGGCTGACTTCACCCCCTAGTCACCTGAATCCGAAGTTCGGTTGATTGTTTTTTGGCAGAAGCGTTTGACCGAGGCGAGGATCTCGTCGGCTGACTTCACCCATTTGTATGGCTTGGGATTTTCATTGTGGGCCGCAATGAATGCCGTGATGTCGGCTTCTAGTTCCGCTGTTGATCGGTGGACACCGCGCTGCAATTGCTTGCGCGTCAATTCAGCGAACCAGCGTTCGACCTGATTGATCCAGGAGGCCGATGTC
>NZ_LTAB01000049.1:0-17410 GCF_001580035.1 Sphingobium sp. 22B
GCTATGCGTGCCTGCAAAACCGACCAGAGCTTCTCTGCAATGATCTATCTCGCCGCAGCCATCATCAACTCACGATGAATCCCCACAAACCCTAGAGCATCGTGCGCAAAAGTGTGAACCGGCTTTGCGCTTGAAAGGATGCGACAACAAAAGCTTAGAGCGCGTGGCCTGCGCACGATTTAACGCAGGGCGCTCTAGCCCAATATCGCCCTCGAACAGGGAGCATGAAGGGTCTATGATCCACGCGCCTGTCAGACAGGGGAGGACATCATGCCGCAATTCGTGATTGAACGGGACATGCCCGGCGTCGGCCAATTATCGGGCGAGCAGCTCAAGGGCGCGTCGCAGGGCTCCTGCAATGTGCTGCGTCAGCTGGGCCCGGATATTCAATGGGTTCACAGCTATGTCACCGACGACAAGATCTATTGCGTCTATCGTGCGCCCAGCGAGGAATTGATCCGCCGGCATGCGGACATGGCGGGATTCCCGGCCAACAGCATCGCCCAGATACGCGCGACGATCGATCCGACGACAGCGGACTGAATTTGTTCGGGGCGACAGGGTGCGCTGCGAGGCACGCATGCTCAGGCAGCGGGCGATGGCAGAATTATCGCCAAGCTTCGAAGACCTATTGCCGCAGTCTTTCGATCGCCTGCGCCAGCGCGACATAGAGCTTGCCCATGTCCGATGAAAGGATCGCAACGCCCAGCGCATTGCCGTCGCGGGCCGACAGGATGATCCGCAGCATCGATTCGAAATCGTGGATATAGCGGTTCACATGCTCCTGAAATTCAGGATCATTGTCGTAATGCAGGGCGATTTCGCGGGATTCGCCCGCGTCCAGCAGCTTGACCGCGCGGCGGGTGAAGACGCCGCGATCGCCCTTCAGATAGGCTGACCAGGCCGAGTCGGTGATATCGTTGGAGAGTATCTTCGATACGTCGATCGCCGTGCTGTTGAGCGATTCGATGATCAGCGCCGACCGTCGGGCGAAATGGTCGCGGTCGCGGTCTTCGGCGGCGCGCTCCGCTTCCTCAATCCGCGCTTCCACGCTGGCGCTGGTGTCCGCGATGGTCAGGAGCTGGCGGGTCAGGCGGTCGGATGCCTGATGCGCGGCCTTCACCGCTTCCTCCGCCACCCTGGCGACCATTTCGATCTGGGCCGTGACCTTTTCGTCGATGGCGCGCTGCATCGCCTGCTCGCTGGCGTCGGCAAGCGCCTCCGCCGCTTCGGGAATGGCGCGGCTGAGCGCCTGGCGGGCGCGTTCGGCCGCCTGATCGGCGGTATCCTTGACGCGGAGCAGGGCGGTGACGAGCAGCGGTCCCGCGCCTTCGGTGATGCGCGTCGCGTCCTGATGCGCGTTGTCGAGCGCACTGCGCAGCTTCTCCACCAGTTCGCGATTGGCATCCACGCCGCTTTGCGTGCTTTCCAGCCATTCGGTCAGGCGGCGTCCCTGGCCGCGCAGCAATTCCTCGGCCTCCTGCGTGCGCCCGAGCAACGCCTCCGAAATGGCCTCCAGCCGTTCGATCTCCGGCGCGGCGCTGTCGAGCAGGGTGCGGCTGGTCTCGATCCGGCCGTTGAAGCGCTGGAGCGCGGCAGGAAAGGTTTCGTCGAGTTCGCGCACGCTGGAATCAAGCGCGACCATCAGCGTCTCCGCACTGCCGATCAGCTTTTCGGCGGTCAGGCCGCCAGCCCCCAGGGCGGCATCGATGCGCTGCGTTTCGGCGGTCAGGCGCGACAACGCTTCGGTCAACCGCTCATTGCGGGCGAGGGCTGACTGTTCCATCGCCGCAAAGCGCGACTGCGCGGAATCGACCGCATCGTCCAGGCTGCTTTGCAGGCCCGATACAAGCGTGCGCTGGCCTTCGACCAGATCGTTGATCTGGTGCAGGCGGTTTTCGATCTCGCCCACATGATCCGCTATACTGGTGACGGTCTCATCCCCGATGGCGGCGATGCTGTCGCGCGACCGGGCGATGAGCGCCTCCAGCGCCGCGCCATGGCGGGCGATGCCGTCGTCGGTCAGCCTGATGCCTTCATGGGTTTGCGCAATAGCCGCTTCCACCCGCCGGCGCAGTTCGGCCTCCACGGTTTCGGCGTCGCGCGCCAGGGTGGAGAGGGCGGATTGGCTGGTGGCAGCAATGCCGGCCTGCGCACCCTCGATCAGCGCCTTGAGCGACGCGGCCTGCGCGGTCAGATTGGCGTCGACCGCCGCCATGGTTTCCTGCGCGCGCCCATGGGTGGTTTCCAGACGGTGCAGCACGTCGATCTCGACGCGGTTCAACTCCTGCGTCAGCAGGGCGATGACCGACTGGGTGGTCTCTGCTATTTCCGACTTGGTGCGATCGGTAAGGCCGGTCAGCACGATCGACTTCTGCTCGATGTCGAGCCAGCTCTCCTCCATCGCCTTGCGCGCGCTCAGGGTCGTCGCCTCGATCCGGCCCGAAGCGACATCGGCCATGCCGGTCACTTCCTGCGTGGCCGAGCGCGTGGCTTCCTGAAGCTCGATAAGCTGGCTCGAAAGGCTCTTGGTTGCCGAAAGCGTGCGGCTGCGGGCATCGTCCGACAACTCGCCCAATGCATGCAGCCGAGCCTCCAACATGTCGATGCGTTCCGACAGGGCGTGGCCATTGTCGATGATCTGCGCGGACATGCGCGTCGCGCGATCCTCCAGCTCCGGGATGGAGGCGACCAGCGCTTCCATCCGCTGGACGAGCGCCAGCCCGGCGCGTTCGGCGGACTCGGCGCGTTCGGCGGTGCTGTTGGCGCGGCTTGCGATCAGTTCGGCCGACGCCTCCATATTGCTGCTGGCGGCGGCGCCATAGCTGTCGAGCAGTTCCGCCTGATCCTGCATGCTCTGGCGTGCGGTTTCCAACTGGCCGGCGATTCGGGCGACGCGCAGCTCCAGCAGTTCCGCCTCGGTCCTGAGCGCGCGGGCGGTGTCGAGATAGCGGCGGGCTTCGCTGCGGCTGTTCCGCAGCAGCAGCAGATAACAGACGCCGAGCAGGATGAGCGGGACCAGGATGGTCGCGACCAGCCCCGGCCACGCCGCGGGCCCGGCGCGCCATTGTCCGGAGGACAGCGTCGCCCAACCGGCAAAGCCGATCCAGCCAAGGCCGGCGGCGGGGAATGCCCATGTCGCGGCGCGCATCCCATGCTCGCCGCTTTCCGCAGGCACGCCCTCATCCTCCAGGTCAAGAACGGCCTGTTTCAAAAGCAAGGCGTCGTCTGCCTGCGCCGTATCATCGGTCGCTGCGTCCTTGTCCCGCCAGAATTCGACGATTGTGCTGCCCCCATTCATGCGTCCTATCCTAGCAGCTTTTGCGCGCACGAAAATGCCCTGTTACCAAAACTTAACGCAAGCCAGATAGCGTTGACCCCATGTCCTATGATCCAGGCGCCCTGAATGCCGCTCTTGCCGCCGCTGTCGGTGACGACAGACCGTTGATCGAGGATCTGCGCGTCGCCTTCATGGAAAGCGCGGAGCGGCAGGTCGATCTGCTGGGGCGGTCGCGATGCGATGCGAACTGGCAGCTTGCCGCCTGGCGGCTGAAGGGGCTGGCGGCCAGTTTCGGCCTCACCGGCCTGATGGCGATGGCCGATGAAGCGGCCGACGCGGCGCCGGGCGACCCACGCATATTGCGGCGCTTGCGTGCCGCGCTTGACGATCTTGCGCAGCGTTGAGGCGTGAGGCTGCTTGCGTGATTGCCTCCGCCTTGTAACAAGGTGGGCTGAACAACGATCGGGTCGGTTTCAACACGCATGACTTTTGCGGCTATTCTCAGCGCGAGCCGGGCCGGTGGCGATTCGGCCGGGTCGCTGCGCGCCAGCCTGCATTTCGCCGGGCAGACGCTGGTCGAATATCAGGCGCGGCAGGCGGTGCGCGCGGGCGCCGACCGGGTGATGATCCTGGTCAGCGTCATCACGCCCGCCCTGTCGCAGGCCGTCGACCGGCTGTCGGCGGACGGCATCGCCGTCGCGCTGGTCCGCGACATGGTTTCGATGGTGCGCGATGCGCCCCGCGACGCGGACACGCTGCTCGTCGCGGACGGGGCGATCATCGGACAGGGTTATTTCGAGGCGATGGCCGCTCAGCAGGGCGATGCGCTGCTGGTGGCGGACGACAGCCGGGCCAGCGCGCCGTTCGAACGGATCGATGCCGGACAGCGCTGGGCCGGCCTGGTCCGGGTCAGTCCGGACCTGCTGTTCAACACGCTCGACATGATCGGGGACTGGGATCTGGCGTTGACCCTCGTGCGGGGCGCTGTTCAGGCCGGCGCGCGCCGGATCACCGTGCCGCAGGACGACCTGATGGAAGGGCGCGTCGCGCTGGTGGAGACGCAGGAGCAGGCGGACCTGGCCGCTCAGGCGGTGCTTTCCGGCGGGCCGCGGCTTCGGCGCGTCAGGGGCGCGGCCGAACAATATCTGCTGGGCCCGGCCGCCCGGTTGATCAGCCCGGCGCTGATGCGCATGCAGGTTCCGGCGCTGCAGGTGCGGATCGCCGCCATGGCGCTGGGTGCGATTGCGCTGGTGCCGATCGAACTGCTGTGGACAGGGACGGGCTTCTGCCTGCTGCTGCTGTCGCTGTTGCTGGCGGAAACCGCGGATCGGCTGGACGAGATGGCGCTGCGGCCGTTGCCCATGGGCTGGATGGCCTTTATCGCGCCGGCCTTCGCGCTTGGCGGGATCGCGCTCGCGGGCGGAGGAACGACGGCGGCCTATCTGGCGCTGATGCTGGCGATCATCCAGATGGCGGATCGCTGGCAGAAAACCGGGCCGTTGCGGCCGTGGATGATCTTCACGCCCGCCAGCGCGCTCATTCCCCTGCTGCTGGCGTCGCTGGCCGGGGCGCTGGGGCCGATGTTCGACCTGACGACGCTGTGCGCCATCGGGTCGCTTGGAACGATGATCCTGCTCCGCCGGAATTGAGCGATTTTGCTCGTTACGGTTTAGTGCATTTTAACGACGTGCCATTATGCTGGCCGGCATGAGCGCCTTTTCGTCCCTGATCGGACCGACCCGGGCGGACTGCTGGCCGATGGCGCAAGTCATGGCGGGCATGTCCGCCGTGCCTGTCGGCCATGCCATTGATCTGGCGTTTTTCTTTCCTGACGACGGGCGGGAGCGGCACGACGCTCTGGTGGCGGAGACCCGGCGGCATCTTGGCGGATGCCTGACCGCAATGGAGATCGGATTGCGTCTGGCGCTGGAGGATAGGCCGGAAATCGCGGCGGCGTTGGCGCAATGGCCGCAACCCGTTTGCTGGCCGACGCTGCGCGCGCAGCCGACCCTGTTGGGGCCGGCGCTGCTCGCCCATATGCAGATGCGGGGCGGGATCAGCCTGATGCTGCGCCAGTTCGGCGGGCCCGATGGCGGTTCGGGCAGCGAATCGGAGGCGGAGTCGCTCTTCCCCGCCGACGATCCCGCCTTGGGCGAAGCGCTTGCCGCGCTGATGCTGGCGGAAGGGCGCTGGCTGATGACCGCGGCGGAGGATCAGCCGATGCAGCCCGATCTGCCGGCCGGCTTCTTTGCGGAACTGCTGTGGACGGCGGCCGCCTGCCTGGCAGCGATCGTCCAGCGGAGCGGCCTGATCGAAGCGGAAGCGGTGGTGCCGCTGGTCGAAGCCGCGGCGCAACGCCAACTGATCCGGCATGACGAGGCGCAGGGGCCCATCGCGGCGGCGGACAGGCTGGTCCGTCAATTGGGCGAGCGCGCCGATGCGCCCGAACTGATGGCCGCCGCGTTGCAGCACAGGCATTTCCTGCTGTTCGCCGCGCTCGCCGGGCGCCGGTTGCGGATGGAGAGCGCGCAGGTCGCGGACATCCTGGTCATGGGTCCGGTGGGGCAGGTTGCCGCTCTATGCCGGGCGCTCGGGGGATCGGACAGCGACTACCGGCAATTATTGCTGGCATTGCGGCCGGTGCGGCCTTCCTTGTCCGATGCGACCATCGTCGGGGAAGCCATGCGCTATCAGGAATTGAGCGTAACGCAGGCCGACGCGACGGTGGGCGCCCTGCGCGCGCCTGCGGCGCTGCGGGCCAAGCTGGATCATCTGCGGCGGATCGCCGGTTGATGAACATGCCCGCGCATCCCGCCATCATCCGGGCGACGGTTGCTGCGGATGGCCGGCTGCTGAGTGCGGATGCACCCGTGCTCGCCCTTCAACAGGAGGCGGGCGGCGATCTCGGCAGCGCGCTGGCGGTCCCGCAATTGGCGGCGATGGCGCGGCTGGCGGCGCATCTGGGCATTGCCCTGTCCCGCCCGGTCGTGGCCGCGGCGGAGCGTGGTGACATCGACATGTGGGTGCGCGCCAAGCCCGAGGCCGAACGGGTGCAGCTTTCCATCATCGACTGGCATGAGCGGCAGGCGGTCGCGGCGCCGCTGGATCTGGCGCGGCGAGAGACCGACATCGCTGCCCTGTCCGACGGCTGGACGTGGCAGATCGACACCCAGTTGCGCTTCCAGATGGTGCATGAGGGGTTGGGCGGCGAGGGCGCATTGCCATCCGCCCCGCCTTTGCCGGGCAGCCGCTTCACGAGCTATTTCGAATTGCGCCCGGATGCCGAAGGCGACCTGGCGATCCTGCGCGGCTTCGCGCAGCGGCGCGCCTTTCGCGATCAGGTGGCGGGATTGACGAGCGATCCGGCGCAGCGCTTCATGCTGTCGGGCTTTCCGATGTTCGATCTCGCGGGTCAGTTGGTGGGTTATCGCGGCAAGGCTTTGCCCGTCGACCGCGCGGTGACGGCGCCGCTCGCCACGCCGGAACCGCTGCCATTCTATCCCGCCGAGTTCGGGAAGAGGCTGGACCGATCTTTGCGACGGCCTTTGGGACGGATCATCGCCAATGCGGATTCGATCGGCGCGCAACTGGAGGGGCCGTTGCGGCCGGACTATCTGGGCTATGCCAGCGACATTTCGGCGGCGGGGCGTCATCTGATGGCGCTGATCGACGATCTGGCGGACCTGCAGGCGATCGACCGGCCGGATTTCAGCGTGACCGCGGAAGAGATCGATCTGGCCGATGTCGGGCGGCGGGCCGCCGGGCTGTTCCTCGTAAAGGCGCAGGATCGGGGGATCAGCATCCTCGCCCCTGCGCTGACGGTCGCGGAGCCGGCCATCGGTGAATTTCGCCGCGCCTTGCAGATCCTGATGAACCTTGTAGGCAACGCCGTGCGCTATGCGCCCGAAGGGTCTGCCGTTCGGATAGAGACAGGGCGGTCCGACGGCGAGGCCTGGATCGCGGTGCTGGACCAGGGCGATGGCATAGCCGCCGACAGCAGGGAACGCATCTTCGACAAGTTCGAGCGACTGGGCCGCAGCGACGCGGGCGGCAGCGGCCTTGGGCTCTACATTTCGCGGCGTCTGGCGCGCGCCATGGGCGGCGACATCCGTATCGACGACGCGCCCGAAGGCGGGGCGCGGTTCTCGCTGCTGCTTCCGGCTTTGGGCGTATAGCGGACATCGATTTCGGTCTGGGTAAACGGTGCACCTGCCAAGGACGAGCACGGATCAGACGGGGCAATGATCCCTTGAAGCGGGGACCGGGTTCCCGCCTGTGCGGGATCATGGGGCGCTCCCTGTCAGCAACCGGCCAACTCCCCGCCAAAATAAAAGCGGCGCCCAAACGGACGCCGCTTCCCTGCCTTATTGCCGGTGCAGCCTAGCGCTTGTCGACGGGGACATAATCGCGTTGCGCCGGGCCGGTGTAGAGCTGGCGCGGACGGCCGATCTTCTGCGCAGGGTCGGAGATCATTTCGTTCCACTGCGCGACCCAGCCGACGGTGCGGGCAAGGGCGAAGAGCACGGTGAACATCTCGGTCGGGAAACCGATGGCCGAGAGGATCACGCCCGAATAGAAGTCGACATTCGGATAGAGCTTCTTTTCGATGAAATAAGGATCGTGAAGCGCGATCTGCTCCAGTTCCTTCGCCACGTCGAAGATCGGATCGTCGACGCCCAGCTTCGCCAGGACGTCCTTCGCGGTCTTCTGCATCACGGTCGCGCGCGGATCGTAATTTTTGTAGACGCGATGGCCGAAGCCCATCAGGCGGAACGGATCGTCCTTGTTCTTGGCGCGGGCGATATATTCCGGAATGCGGTCGACGGTGCCGATTTCGCGCAGCATGTTGAGCGCGGCTTCGTTGGCGCCGCCATGCGCCGGACCCCAGAGGCAGGCGATGCCCGCCGCGATGCACGCGAAGGGGTTGGCGCCGGACGAGCCGGCCAGACGCACGGTCGATGTGGACGCGTTCTGTTCATGGTCGGCGTGCAACGTGAAGATCTTGTCCATCGCGTCGACGACGACCGGATCGATGACATATTCCTCCGCCGGGACCGAGAAGGTCATGTTCAGGAAGTTGGCGGTGTAGCTGAGGTCGTTGCGCGGATAGACGAAGGGCTGGCCCACCGAATATTTATACGCCATCGCCGCGATCGTCGGCATCTTGGCGATCAGGCGGTGGCTGGCGATCTTGCGCTGTTCCGGATCGTTGATGTCGGTGGAGTCGTGATAGAAGGCCGAGAGCGCGCCGACCACGCCGCACATGATCGCCATCGGGTGGGCATCGCGGCGGAAACCGCGGTAGAAGGTGGTGAGCTGCTCATGCACCATGGTGTGGCGCGTGATGGTGCGCGTGAAATCCTCCAGTTCCTTCTTCGAGGGCAGTTCGCCGTTGAGGAGGAGGTAGGACACTTCCATGAAGCTCGACTGTTCGGCAAGCTGGTCGATCGGATAGCCGCGATGCAGCAGCACACCGGCGTCGCCGTCGATATAGGTCAGGCCCGAATCGCAGCTCGCGGTCGAGGTGAAGCCGGGGTCGTAGGTAAACATGCCGGTGTTGGCGTAGAGCTTGCGAACGTCGATGACCTGCGGTCCGACCGTGCCGTTCAGAATGGCATAGTCTTTCGCGTTGCCGTCGACGCTCAAAGTGGCATTGTTATCCGACATGGTATTCTCCTGATACTTCAATTGGCCGATGCGTGCCTCACAGCGGCCAATCGTTCCAAGCTCTCCGTCTTCCCCAGAAGGAAAAGGACGTCGAAAATTCCCGGCGAAACCGTGCGACCGGTCAGCGCCGCGCGCAAAGGCTGCGCGACCTTTCCAAGCCCGAGGCCGGCATCCTCTGCCACGCGGCGAATGGCTTCTTCGATCGCTTCGACCGTCCAGGACTGGACAGGTGCAAGAGCGTCGGCTGTCTGTCCCAGCAGCGCGCGTGCGGAATCGTCTAGCAGAGCAAGCGCCTTCTCGTCAAAATCGAGCGGGCAATTTTTGAACAAGAATTCGGCGCCCTCCGCAATTTCGTTAAGCGTCCTGGCGCGCGGCTTGAGCGACGGCATGGCCTCGGCAAGCCGTTTCTCGCCATCCTCCGGCAGATCGATGTTCAACCTTGCCGCAACCCTTGGCGCGACCAGCGCGGCAAGGCGTGCGTCATCCGCCTCGCGCAGATAATGGCCGTTCAGATTCTCCAGCTTCTTGATGTCGAAGCGAGAGGGCGAGCGGCCGACACCTGAAATATCAAAGAGTTCCACCGCACGCTCGCGGGAAATGATCTCCTCGTCGCCATGGCCCCAGCCGAGTCGCAGCAGATAGTTGAACACCGCTTCGGGCAGCATGCCCAACTCGTCGCGATAGGCATCGACGCCAAGCGCGCCGTGCCGCTTGGACAGCTTCGCGCCGTCGGCCCCATGGATCAGCGGGATATGGGCGTAGATGGGCTCTTCCCAATTCATCGCCTTTATGATGCCTAGCTGGCGGAACGCATTGTTGAGATGGTCGTCGCCGCGAATGACATGGGTGACGCCCATGTCATGGTCGTCGACCACCACCGCCAGCATATAGGTGGGCGTGCCGTCCGAACGCAGCAGGATCATGTCGTCCAGCTCCGCATTCTGGACGACGACGCGGCCCTGCACGGCGTCCTCGATCGCAGTCTCGCCTTCGCGCGGCGCTTTCAGGCGGATGACGAAAGGCGCGCCTTCCGGGGCTTCGGAAGGATCGCGGTCCCGCCACCGTCCGTCATAGCGCATCGGCTGCTTGGCGGCGCGCTGCCGCTCGCGCAGTTCCGCCAGTTCCTCGGGTGTCGCGTAGCAGCGATAGGCATGGCCGGAGGCGAGCATCTGGTTCGCCACTTCGGCATGGCGGGGCGTGCGCTCGAACTGGAAAACCGCCGGTTCGTCGCCGCCCAGCCCCAGCCATTCCAGCCCGTCGAAGATCGCGGCGACCGCTTCCTCGGTGGAGCGGGCCCGGTCGGTGTCCTCGATCCGCAGCAGGAACTTGCCGCCGTGATGACGCGCGAACAGCCAGTTGAATAGCGCGGTGCGCGCGCCGCCGATGTGAAGAAAACCGGTAGGCGACGGCGCAAAACGGGTTACTACCTGCTTGTTCGAACCTGTAGCACTCACCGTTTCATTCCCTGCCATTCGCCCGGATACCACCCGACCCATCCATGATCGCGACGCCCCCTAGCATGGCTTTCGAGCCACGACAAACCTCCGTTGTCAGTTCGGCCCGGGTGAAAGCGGCGCGGATTTGGCGCGGCGTGGAGCTGTGGCTGGAGGAGGAGCGCGAACGGTTGCCGCTATGGGTTCCGGTCGCCCTGGCTGCGGGAATCGCGGCCTGGTTCCTTCTGCCTAATCGGCTGGAATGGCTGGCCTTTTGCTGCGTGACGCTTGCGGTTGCCTGCGCCGCGCTGCTTTTGCCGCCCGGTGGCCGGGTGCGTCAGGCGATCGTCGTCGGTGGCATTCTTGCCTGTGCGGGGTGCCTGCTGGTCTGGGGGAAAGCGATGATCGTCGGATCGCCGCCCCTCGACCGCCCGGCCTTCATCTCGCTGAAGGGGGAGGTCCGGTCGGTCGAAAGGCTGCCCGCGCAGCACATGAGTCGCGTGCTGGTCCGGCCTGTCGGCGTGCCTGCCCTGCCGCCCCTGGTGCGCGTCAATCTTGACGATGCGTCGATGCCGCCGGGGGTCGGAGAGGGAGCCATCATAGCCTTCCGCACAAGGCTGATGCCGCCTGCGCCGCCCAGCCTGCCGGGCGGCTATGATTTTGCGCGCCGCGCCTATTTCGAGGGCGTCGGCGCGACCGGGCGTGTGCTGCCGCCGGTTACGGTCCTGCGGCCGGCCACGGCCGGCCCCCGGTTGAGGGCGCGTCTGTTCGAGCATATCCTGGAGCGCGTTCCGGGACAGGGCGCCGGCATCGCCGCTGCCCTGGCCACCGGCGATCAGGGCGCGATCGCGCAGGCAGATGCGGAGGCGATGCGGCGGAGCGGCCTTGCGCATCTGCTGTCGATCAGCGGTCTGCATGTCACGGCCCTGATCGCTGCGGTGATCTTCCTGCTGATGCGGCTGATGGCGCTCAGCCGCCGGGCGGCTCTCGACTGGCCGCTGATGCTGCTGGCCGCGGGCGGCGGCGCTCTGGCGGGCATCGGCTATACGCTTCTGACCGGCGCAGAGGTGCCGACCGTGCGATCCTGCGTCGCTGCCCTGCTTGTGCTGGGCGGACTGGCGATGGGACGGGACGCAATCACGCTCAGGCTCGTGGCGGCGGGGGCGCTGGTGGTGCTGATCCTCTGGCCAGAAGTACTGGTGGGGCCGAGCTTCCAGATGAGCTTCGCGGCCGTGATAGCCCTGGTGTCGCTGGGCGAGCATCCCGCCTTCCGCGCCTTTCTCGCGCCGCGTGACGAAGGGGTGGGGCGCCGGATCGGACGCAATCTTGCGGGCATGCTGGCGACCGGCCTGGTCGTGGAGCTGGTGCTGGCGCCGATCGCGCTGTTCCATTTCCACAAGGCGGGCATGTTGGGGTCGATCGCCAATCTGGTGGCCATACCGCTTACGACCCTGGTGGTCATGCCGCTGGAGGCGACGGCCTTGCTGCTGGACCTAGGCGGGTGGGGTGCGCCCTTCTGGTGGCTTGCCGCGCGATCGATCGACCTGCTGTTGCTGATTGCCCATGGCGTGGCGTCCAGCCCTTGGGCGGTGGTTCTGGCGCCCGCCCAGTCGGGCGTGGTGTTCGGCCTGATGCTGCTGGGCATGCTGTGGTGCCTGCTATGGCGAAGCCGGTGGCGCTGGGCGGGTCTGATGCCCGTGACCACCGGCGTCATGATGGTGCTGACCAGCCCGATGCCCGACATATTGATAAGCGGGGACGGCCGGCATGTCGCGGTGCGCACTGCCGATGGCGGCATGGCGATGCTGCGGGCTCGCGCCGGCGGCTATGCGCGCGACGTCATGGCGGAAAGCGCGGGTTATGATGGTATCTTGCAGGCATTGACGACGCTGCCCCAGGCTCGCTGTTCTCCCGATCTATGCGCCGTTCGCCTGAAGGGAGGGGGCCGGAACTGGAACCTGTTGCTGACGCGAAGCAGCGTGAGGATCGATAATGCGATACTGGCGCGGGATTGCGCCTATTCAGACATCGTCGTCAGCGACCGCCGCCTGCCGGGCGCCTGTCGCCCACGCTGGCTGAAGGTGGATCGACGCTTCCTCGCCAGGACGGGTGGCCTGACCATCGATCTGGACCATGGCACCATGCGCAGCGCGAAGGCGTGGCATGACGAGCACCCCTGGGTCGCGCGGCCTTCCAGCCGGCCGCGCGAATACAGGAAGCATCAGTTATAGCGGCGCAGCAACCCTGCCAGCTTGCCCTGGATGCGAACCTGCCGAGGGTCGTAGATTTGCGGTTCATAGGCGCTGTTGGCGGGATCGAGCCTGACCTTCGGGCCCTCACGCCGGAAATATTTCAGCGTCGCTTCATTTTCGTCGATCAGGGCGACCACGATCTGCCCCTCGCGCGCGACGTCGGTGCGCTGGATAAGCGCGAAATCGCCGTCCAGAATGCCCGCTTCGACCATTGAATCCCCCGCCACTTCCAGCGCATAATGATCCCCGGTGCCCAGCAGCGCGGCGGGAACGGAAAGCATGTTCTGCCCCTCCAGCGCCTCGATCGGCACGCCCGCCGCGATCCGGCCGTGCAGCGGAATCTCCAATATGTCGTTGGCGGCGACCGGGGGCCTGCTGGCCGCTGGACCGGGCGTCAGCGGCGGCTTGGCAGGCACGACGACCTTGGGAGCGCGATGCATGGCATCGGGCAGTTTGAGCACTTCCAGTGCGCGGGCGCGATTGGGCAGGCGGCGGATGAAGCCGCGTTCCTCCAACGCATTGATCAGGCGGTGGATGCCGGATTTGGACCGCAGGTCCAGCGCTTCCTTCATCTCCTCGAAAGAGGGGGATACGCCTCCCTCCTCCAGCCGGGTCTGAATGAAGCTCAGCAATTCCTGTTGCTTGGGTGTCAACATCTCGCCTTGCCCTCCTTGGAACGGATGGAGAACGCATAGGAAACGGAACGGGGCAAGTCAAGCGCCTAACCGTTGGGCGCTTTTGCTGGAACGCGGAAGGCCGCAGGCCGTTTAACGCCTGCCTTCCACGAAGAAGGTGAATAGGAGAGAAAGATGGCCAACCAGAACAACCAGGGCGGCGGTCAACGTCGCGACCAGCAGGGCGGCGACCGCTCCAGCCAGGGTGGACGCCAGCAGCAGCAGGAAGACCGGCAGGGCCAGATGGGCGATGAACGCCGTCAGGACAAGTCGCCCGGCAAGCAGCAGCGCTGAAGGAACGGCGGCGGTCCAGCATGGCTGACATCGCCGCCATCCGTCAGGACTGCATTGGAAGGGGTCGCGCGGCGGCCCCTTTCCTTATGCGAGGGGAAGAACCGTGACGGGATCGCCGGCGGCGGCCGGAGCAGAGCCGGCAGGTCGCAGGATGAGGCAGTCGGCCATCGCCATGGCCGCGGTGGCGGCGCTGTCCTGCGATGTCACGGAAACGATGCCCGCTTCCGTGCGGAAGGCGCGAAGGTAATCGTCGCGTTCCCCCGTGGCGGGCAGCGGCGCGGCGAGCGTCGCCGGCGCGGTGCGGGGCAGGGGCGATGCCGCGCCCATCATGTTGCGGACCAGCGGCAACAGGAACAGCGTCGCCGTCACGAAGGCTGATACCGGATTGCCCGGCAGGCCCAGGAAGACGGCGGAACCCAATGTCCCCGCCATCAACGGCTTGCCCGGACGCATGCGGATTTTCCAGAAATCGAGCGAGCCCCCGGCCTGGACGAAAGCCGGGCGGACGATGTCGTGATCGCCCACCGATGCGCCGCCGGTCGAAACGATGATGTCCGCCTGGCTGGCGTGGGCAAAGGCCTGGATCATGCCGGGGAGATCGTCCGGCACGATCCCCATATCGATGACATCGCAGGAAAGGCCGGCGAGCAGGGCGGCCAGCATGGGAGCGTTGGAGGAGGGAAGCTGGCCGGGCTGCGTCGGCGCACCGGGGGGCACGAGTTCGTTGCCTGTCGAGAGCAGGGCGACCCGGGCCCGCCGCGATACGGGCAGCGTCCCATGCCCGCCCAGCACGGCGAGCGCGATCTGCGCCGCCCCCAATGCGCTGCCGGCCTTCAGCAAAAGGCCGTCCTTGCGGAAGTCGGAACCGGCCGGACGCACATGGCGGCCCTTCGTCAGCGCCTCCTCCAGCCCGCGCAGCATGTCTCCCTCGCGCGCGGCGTTTTCCTGAATCAGGATGCTGTCGGCGCCCTGCGGCAAGGGCGCGCCGGTGAAGATGCGGCAGGCCTGGCCGGGCTCGAGGGGCGGAGGCGGCGGGCCGCCCGCCGCGCTTTCGGCGGCGACCTGCCATGGCCCGGGCCATTCGGCGGCGCGCACGGCATAGCCGTCCATGGCGGAAAGATCGGCCCAGGGCTGATCACGCAGCGCAACGACATCTTCTTTCAGCCATCGTCCGGCGCAGGCGGGAATGGGCATATGCTCCATCGGCAGCGGCCTTGCCAGCGCCATCAGGCGGCTTTGCGCCTCCGCGACCGGAAGCAGGCTCATGACGCCGGCCCGTCCCCAGCCGTCCAGTCGCCGGACTTGCCGCCGCTCTTGGCCAGCAGGCGCACGTCGCTGATGATCATGCCCTTGTCCAGCGCCTTGGCCATGTCATAGACCGTCAGCAACGCGACCGACGCGGCGGTCAGCGCCTCCATTTCCACGCCGGTCTGACCGGCGGTCTTCGCGGTCGCCGTCACGGTCACGCCGCTGCCGTCGAGATCGAGGTCGATGCTGACCGAACTGAGCGGAATCGGGTGGCAGAGCGGGATGAGGTCGGCGGTCCGCTTGGCCGCCATGATGCCCGCCACGCGGGCCACGGCCAGAACATCGCCCTTCTTCACCAATCCCTGCTCGATCGCTGCTGCTGCATCGGGACTCATGCTGATGCGGCCGCTCGCGACAGCCTTGCGCGCGGTCGTCGCCTTGGCGGAAACATCGACCATATGGGCCGACCCCTCCTCGTCCAGATGGGTGAGCTTGCTCATCGCCCCGTCAGCAGCCTGCGCGTGGCGGTTTCGACATCCGCCTGCCTCATCAGGGTTTCCCCCACCAGAAAGCAGCGCACGCCATGGTCCGACATGGCGATCAGGTCGTCATGGCTGCCGATGCCGCTTTCCGCAACGAAGGTGCATCCTTCCGGGGCCTGTCCGACCAGTTCGTAGGTGCGGGCGAAATCGACCGTGAAGTCGCGCAGGTCGCGATTATTGACGCCGATCAGGCGCGAGCGGAGCTTCATCGCGCGTTCCAGTTCCTGCGCATCATGCACTTCAACCAGCGCATCCATGCCCAGGCCAAGGGCGGCGTCCTCTATCTCCGCCATCTGATTGTCGTCCAGCGCGGCGACGATGATCAGGATCGCGTCGGCGCCGAGCGACCGGCTTTCCAGCACCTGCCAGGGATCGACCATGAAATCCTTGCGCAGCACCGGCAGGGCGCAGGCCGATCGGGCCGCGACCAGATAATCGTCATGCCCCTGGAAATAGGGTTCGTCGGTCAGCACCGACAGGCAGGTCGCGCCACCCGCCGCATAGGCGCGGGCATGGGCGGGCGGATCGAAATCGGGGCGGATCAGGCCCTTGGACGGGCTGGCCTTCTTGATCTCCGCGATCAGGCCGAAGCCGGAGCGGGCGGCACCGTCCAGCGCCTTGCGGAAGCCACGTGGCGGCGTCTGTTCGGCGGCGCGGGCCTGAAGCGAGGAGATCGGCGTGGCGGCCTTGCGCCGGGCGACTTCCTCCCGCTTTACATCGCAGATTTCGATCAGCTTGTTCGTCATTTATAGGCTATCCAGCAATTGAGCAGCGCGTTGGCAAGGCCGCGGTCGATGGTTTCGGCGGCTTCCTCCACGCCTTCGCGGAAATCGGACACGGCGTCGGCTACGACAAGGGCGGCGGCGGCGTTCAGCAGCACCGCGTCACGATAAGGCCCCGCTTCGCCTTGCAACAGGGCGCGCAGGGCGGCGGCGTTATAGGCGGGGTCGCCCCCCCTGATCGCCTCGACCGGATGGGTGGACAGGCCGAGTTCGGCGGCGGTCAGGCGGCGCGTCGCAACCAGCCTGCTGCCTTTCACCTCCGCCAGAGCATTGCCGCCGGCCAGCGACAGTTCGTCAAGCCCTTCGTCGCCGGAAACGATCATCGCATGATCGACGCCCAGTTCCGCAAGCGCCTCCGCATAGACGGGGACATAGTCCGGACGCGCTATGCCGACCAGTTGACGGCGCACCCCGGCCGGATTGGCGAGCGGCCCCATCAGGTTGAAGATGGTGCGTTCCCCGATCGCCCTGCGGATGGGGCCAAGCCGTTTGAGCGCGGGATGATAATTCTGCGCAAAAAGGAAACAGATGCCAAGATCGGCCAGCGTCGCTTCGGCTGTCGTGGCGGCGCGATCCAAGTCCAGACCGAGCGCTTCCAGCGTATCGGCTGCGCCCGCCTTGGAGGAAGCGGCGCGGTTGCCATGCTTGGCCACGGGCACGCCCGCCGCCGCGACCACCAGCGAAACGGCGGTCGAAACGTTGAGGGTATGATGGCCATCGCCGCCCGTGCCGCAGACATCGATCGTGCCCGCCGGCGCCGTGACTGGGATCATCCGGTTACGCATGGCGCGGGCCGCGGCGGCGATTTCCGTTGCCGTCTCGCCACGCCGGGCCATGGCGACGAGAAAGCCGGCGATCTCCTCTTCCGGCAGGTTGGCGTCGAACAGCAGGTCGAAAGCCTTTGCGGCCTGTTGCGCGTCGAGTGGGGTGGCGGGATCGGGCAGGCGGGTCATCGACGCTGCCTTAATCATGGGAAGGCGCCGGAGTCGAGATGGGGAAGCGCGAAAGTCGTTATGCCAGCGCAATATGGTGCGCTAGGCGATGCGTTCGCAGGCGGCGAGATTTGCGGGTTTGCCGCCGCGGTCCCGCCTTCGCGTGATTTGCCGGACTGGCTGATTTGGGTGGATTGCGGACATTCCCCCTCCCGCAGGCGGGAGGGGGAATGTCCGCAATCCACCCAAATCAGCCAGTCCGGCAAATCACGCGAAGGCGGGACCGCGGCGGCAAACCCGCAAATC
>NZ_LTAB01000050.1:0-16827 GCF_001580035.1 Sphingobium sp. 22B
CGGCATCTGCGCTGTTTTGCAACGGCTAAGTCAGAAGCTCGCTACGCTCGCGCCCACCCCTAACCCCTCCCGTTTACGGGAGGGGAATGTCTTGGATTGGTCGAAACCAGACGAGCAATCACCGGTCCGTATCTCAACTCGGCATGCGTAACCCAAAAGCGACACCCGCCTCGAAAACCATCCTATTTCCTGCGCCGGGACAGTTTCAGCCTGTCCTATTCCGCCTTGCCCGGCCTAACCAGCACCCCTCTTTGAAAACGTCCGAACCATCGCGCCCATGCCTACGCGCGCCCGGGCACGCGCGCGCATATGGTGTGAACTTCGGCGGAAAACCGCCGGAATCTCACCCCCTGATCCGCCCCACCATCGCCTGTCCGGTCACCCGCTGCCGCAGATAGCGCCGCTTCAACACCACGCTCGCCACCAGCAGCGGCACGCCCAGCATGATGCAGATCGCGCCCAGCATCGGCGGCCAAAGTCCGAACAGGCTGTGCATGTTCAAGGCGGAAGGCGCCAGCACCAGCAGGAAACCCGCCGTCAGCAGCCATAATCCCCAACGGCGCGGCCTGACCGCGATCATGCGCATCTCGTGCCGGTGCGCCTTGCGCCCTTCCTTCGTCGACAGATCGGGATGCTTCATCGCAGGCCACTAAAGCGGAAAAGGCGACCTGCTGTCCAGCGTCAGAACGGGGCTTTCGTTCGCTCGCCGCTTGGGCTACATGCGGGGCATCCCCGGGGGACCGTCCACAGGCGGTTGAGAGGCGGCTGACGTGGCCGCGACCCGCTGAACCTGATCCGGATAAGACCGGCGTAGGGAGGGAACGGCTTGTTCGCATGCAGCAACCCGCGCCCGCCCTCCGCCCCGATGCGAAGAGGAGGACGGCAAGCCATGGACAGCATTTCCGTCCTGACCCTGCGCCTGGCTGAAGCCATCGGCCTCTACATGATCGTCATCGGCACAGGGGGCCTCGTGGCGCCGCAGCGCTGGCGGCAGATGATGGACGATCTGGAACGCTCGCCCGGTCTGGTGATGGCGCTGGCCTTTCCGGTCTTCGCGGTCGGCGCGGCGCTCGTCCTCATCCACAGCATCTGGCGCGATCCGCTGTCCATCATCGTCTCGGCCATCGGCTATGTCGCGCTGGTCGAGGGGGCGCTGCTGCTCGCGGTCCCGGCGCCCCTGCTCAAGATCGGTCGCTGGTCCCTCAACTTCACCCGCGCCTGGGCGATCCTCAGCATCGTCCTCGGCATTCTCCTCTTCCTCGCCGGCCTCACCGGCCGCGCCACCGTCATCGCCTGAAAGGAACCCAAATGGCAGACGTCCCAGCACGAACAGAGATGCGCGTCACCACCGGACCCATCCGTGGCTCGCGCAAGATCCATGTCGGCCCGCTCAAGGTCGCCATGCGCGAGATCGACCTGGAACCCGGCAGCGGCGAAGCGCCGGTCCGCGTCTATGACACGTCTGGTCCCTATACCGACCCCAATGCCCGCATCGACATCATGGCGGGCCTTCCCGCTTTGCGCCGGGACTGGATCATCGGCCGGGGCGATGTCGAGGAATATGACGCCCGCGCAATCCAGCCGGAGGATAACGGCCTGAAAGGCCCCGACCGCAGCGGCGGCGTTCAGCCCTTTCCCAACACGGTCAAGCATCCCCTGCGCGCCAAGGCTGGAGCGAACGTCTCCCAGATGCACTATGCCCGGCGCGGCATCATCACGCCGGAGATGGAATATGTGGCCGAGCGCGAAAATCTGGGCCGCGCCCGCCTCGCCGAATATGTCCGCGACGGGCAGGACTGGGGCGCGTCGATACCCGACTATGTGACGCCGGAATTCGTCCGGGAGGAGGTCGCCCGCGGCCGCGCCATCATCCCGTCGAACATCAACCACCCGGAATCGGAGCCGATGGCGATCGGCCGCAACTTCCTGGTGAAGATCAACGCCAATATCGGCAACAGCGCCGTCGCCTCCGATGTGGCGAGCGAAGTCGACAAGCTGGTCTGGTCGATCCGCTGGGGCGCCGACACGGTGATGGACCTGTCGACCGGCCGCAACATCCACGACACCCGCGAATGGATCATGCGCAACTCGCCGGTCCCGATCGGCACCGTGCCCATCTATCAGGCGCTGGAGAAGGTCGGCGGCATTGCCGAGGAACTGACCTGGGACATCTTCCGCGACACGCTGATCGAGCAGGCCGAGCAGGGCGTCGACTATTTCACCATCCATGCGGGCGTGCGCCTGCCCTACATCCCGATGACGGCCAAGCGCGTCACCGGCATCGTCTCGCGCGGCGGATCGATCATGGCGAAATGGTGTCTCGCCCATCACAAGGAATCGTTCCTCTACGAACATTTCGACGAAATCACCCAGATCATGAAGGCCTATGACATCGCCTATTCGCTGGGCGACGGCCTGCGCCCCGGTTCCATCGCCGACGCCAATGACGAAGCGCAGTTCGCCGAACTCTACACGCTCGGCGAGCTGACGAAGCGCGCCTGGGAACAGGATGTGCAGGTGATGATCGAAGGCCCCGGCCATGTGCCGATGCACAAGATCAAGCAGAATATGGACAAGCAGCTCGAAGCCTGCGGGGAGGCGCCCTTCTACACGCTTGGGCCGCTCACCACCGACATCGCGCCGGGTTACGACCATATCACCAGCGGCATCGGCGCGGCGATGATCGGCTGGTACGGCACGGCGATGCTCTGCTACGTCACGCCCAAAGAGCATCTGGGCCTACCCGACCGCGACGACGTGAAGGTGGGCGTCGTGACCTACAAGCTCGCCGCCCACGCCGCCGACCTGGCCAAGGGGCACCCGGCCGCCAAGGTCCGCGACGACGCGCTGAGCCGCGCCCGCTTCGAATTCCGCTGGCGCGACCAGTTCAACCTGTCGCTCGATCCCGACACGGCCGAGAAATATCACGACCAGACGCTTCCCGCCGAAGGCGCGAAGACCGCCCATTTCTGCTCCATGTGCGGCCCCAAATTCTGCTCGATGAAGATCACGCAGGAAGTGCGCGACTTCGCCGCCAAGCAGAACCAGCCCGCCGACAGCTTCCTCGCGGCGGAGGACGCCGAAAAAGGCATGGCCGAGATGAGCGAAATCTTCCGGCAAACGGGCAGCGAACTCTATATGGGCGCTGGCGACAGGGAGCATGATTGAGTTCAGCTCTACATAGCCAAGAATGAGCCGAATGACCGCCCCCGCTTATCTTGTCAGCGCGGTTGATCTTGGTCCTTGAGCCGCGGAAAATCGTTGCTTCATGGCGTCGGCGAGCGGGTGGGGACGGTCTGGACGGGCCGATCTGTCCGGGAAGTTGCCGGCCTTCGGCGGGTGCGTGGCAGACGCAGCCAAGTCGTCGCAGCGGCTGCGTGATATGAGCAATGCTGGTCTGCGCCGATGGGCGGGCACAAGCGGCGGGCCTTAACTGGCGAGCAGCAATCGATGCCGTTGCGGCTCGGAATGGCCGCATTGATGGTGCGTTCCCCGGCGATCCAGCAGGCCGAGCGGCTATCAGCTTAGCCCGAACGCGGTGTGGTCGTTGCTGATCAATGCAAGCCACAGCTTCAAAAAAGCCTGTTCGCCATCCAGGATAGCACGGAGATGTGATTCACACTGACTTTCGGAGGTTGGCGTGGAAGGCGAAGTTATTCATGACGATCAATGGGATCGGTTGCGAGAGTTCGTGCCGGGAGGCCTTAAGGGCAAGCGGGCCCTCGCAGCGACGGGCAGGAGCGGCGGCCCTGTAGTCGCTCATCTGCCCCTCGCTCGGCAGTATTATCAATGGCTGCCCTTGCCGTCGCACACGGCATGGAGCTTCGAGTTCAGACCGCCTTTGGTGCGTCCGATACGTCTGGGATCAGCCTTGTCAAGCAGACTGGCTGCGGTCCGATGCGCCTTCAGATGCGTGGCATCAATCATCAGTTGATCGGGCCTGCCGGCCTTCGCCGAAAGGGCGGAGAAGATCTTGTTAAACACCCGAGCCGGCTCCATCGGATGAAGCGATTGCAGATTGTCTTGGGTGGGCCATAATCAACGGGCGCATCGCACCATCGCAAGCCGTTCCTGATTACGAAGATGCTGCTGATGATGATCTGACGATCACTCACCCGTGGCACGCCGTGCGACAGCTGAAATATGGCTCAATCCGGCGCATCTGCGTCTCCGAAAGCCAGATTAGATCACTCAAGGCGACGCCTCCTCACGCCGCCATTGAATCAACCAGTCGCCATCTCCGCAAGCAATTCAATAGGTCATGAGCCTAGCTTGCGAACCGGAAGCCGATCCACAGCGTCCGGGGGGTGCCCAGGTCGATGGACCCTCCGGCGTTGCGGGTGATCACCTCCTCATCGAAGAGATTCTCGCCCCGGGCGACCAGGGTAACGCCATGGCCCAGCGGCAGGCGCGCCACCGCATCGACGGTCAGCGCGTCGGGCAGGACATCGGTCTGGAGGTCATCCTCATATTGCTTGCCGACATAGCGCAGCGTCGCGGAAAGCGCCGGTCCCTGCTCCGGCTCCCAGGCCAGCGTGGCGCTCGCGGCATGACGGGGGCTCTGCGCGGGGGTGAGGCCGTCAAAGCCCATGCCCGGCGCATGGACGGTGCTGTGGCTATAGGCATAGGATGCCGAAAGCAGGAAGTCGTCCACCCGGCCGATGGCGGTCAATTCGATCCCCTTGGCGGTGATGCGGTCGACATTCTGCCGCTCGCGCGTATTGGCGACATTGGTGAGGGTGACATTGGCTATGGCATCGTCCAGCCGGTTGATGAAGCCGGTGGCGGAGAGGGTCAGGCCCGGAATGGGCGTGAGGTCGATGCCCGCCTCCACGCCCTTCAGCTTTTCGGGCGTCAGCGCGGCATTGGCGCGGGTCGTGATCGGGAAGACCACGAACGGCCGATATAGCTCGTTCAGCGTCGGCAGGCGGAAACCGCTATAGGCCGCGCCACGTAGCGCGACTGCATCGCTGATGCGGTATAGAGCGCCCGCCCTTCCGGAGAACTGCCAGTCCGAACGGTCGGCAAAGCTGTTGTTGGCCGCACCGGTGCCGGTGGCGCGATAGAAGCCGTTGCTGATCGTCCAGCGATCCGCCCGCACCCCGCCTGTCAGGACCAGCCGGCCCAGCGTCCAGTCATCCTCGGCAAAGAGGCCGGTGGTCATCTGCTCGCCGCCGGCATGACGGCGGGAAGTGACCGGATTGGCCGCTATATTCGCGTTATAGCCATCCTCGAACATGTCGCCGGTGGCGAAGCGGGTGTCGGCCCCGATGCGCAGCATATGGTCGGGGCCTACCGGTGGGCGCAGCTCGATCTTGCCGCCGATGCCGGTCGAGGGCGTATTGCGCTGGTCGAGCGACTTGCGGAAGGTGGATGCCGAAATCACGATGTTGGAGAAGTTGCGCGCCTGGATATAGGCCAGCGCATCGACCTGCCATGCACCGCGGGATATGAAGCGGATGCTGGCGTCCTGCCCTTCGCTCATGCTGTCCGCGCCCTTGAAGCGCAGGGTGCGCTCGTCGTGAAAGATGGTGCCGCGGAACTGGATCTCCGATGTGGCGGACAGGGGCGCGACGGCCCGCAAATTGGTCGACCAGCCGTCATAGGCGGCGGGCGAAGTCGCGGCGACGCGCTGGTCCCTGGGCGTGGTCTGGAAGCCGTCGCCCCGGTCCCAGCGACCCGAAAGCGAGACATAGCCGCCGCCCAGATCCGGCGTCAGGCTGGCGGTCAGTTCGGTCGCATCCTTGCTGCCGTAGAAGGCGCTGGCGCCGAAGGTCGGAAGCTGATCCCGCGTCGCGCTGGCGAGTTCGATGGTCCCGGCCACCGCGCCCGCACCGAAGGCCCCAATGCCGCCGCCGCGCGTCACCCGCACCACCGACAGGCGGTCGGGCACCAGCGCGCTGAAGGGGATATAGCCGAAAAAGGGATCGGCCATCGGCACGCCGTCGAGCAGCACCAGCGTCCGGCTGGAAGCGTTGCCGCCCAAGGCACGCAATGTCGCTCCCTGGGCCGAAGGATTGGCGGACCGGCTGTCGGAACGGCGGAACTGCTGGAATCCCGCCACATCGCCCAGCACGCTCTCGATCCGGCCGGAAGCGCTGTTGGTCAGCCGGTCCCGGTCGATGATCACCGACCCATAGGCCGGCGTCCCCGGCGGCAGGGAAAGCCCCTCCCCCGTCACGACGATGCGGTCCGTGTCGGACGCCTCCGTCCCGGCGGCCGCAACCGTCGGAATTGCGGCCAGAACCAGTGACAGCGAAAGATATTTCATCGGCGCCCTTTCCTCTCTTTGGGAGAGGGACTAGGGGCGCCGCGCAGGAAGTTCAAGCGACCCTTTTTCCGGTTGACGCCGCCAGAATCTTGTCGATCGTCAGCGGATAGTCGCGCAGGCGCACGCCCGTGGCGTTGTAGATCGCGTTGGCGACCGCCGCGCCAGCCCCGCAAATGCCCAGTTCACCGACGCCCTTGGCCTTCATGGGCGAGCTTTTGTCGTCCAGTTCATCGATGAACAGCACGTCCTGATGCGGGATGTCGGCATGCACCGGCACCAGATATTCGGCCATGTCGTGGTTGACGAAGAAGCCGAACCGCGTGTCGACGCTCAGTTCCTCCATCAACGCCGCGCCCACGCCCATGGTCATCGCGCCGATCACTTGGCTGCGCGCCGATTTGGGGTTGAGGATGCGCCCGGCGGCAAAGGCCCCGCCCATGCGGCGGACGCGGACTTCGGCGGTGTCGATGTCGACGCCGACCTCGCAGAAATGCGCGCCGAACGTGGCTTGCGCATAGCGTTTGGTGAGGTCGCCATAGTCCATGCTGTCCTCTGCCCAAAGGCCCTCGCGCCCCGCCAGCGTCCCTAGCGGCTGGGACTGGTTGCCGAGGCGCACCAGACCATCCTCGAACAGCGCCTTGTCCGCCGGGAAGCCCGCCTTTTCGGCCAGTCTGGCGCGCAGGGCCATGGCGGCGGCATAGACGCCCGCGGTTGAGCTGTTCCCGCCCCACTGGCCGCCCGAGCCGGACGACGCGGGAAAGCGGCTGTCGCCCAGCCGCACGGTCACGGCGTCCAGCGGCACGCCCAGCATTTCCGCCGCCGTCTGGCCGATGATCGTGTAGCTGCCGGTGCCGATGTCGGTCATGTCGGTTTCGACCGTCACATGCCCCTTGGCATCGACGCCGATGCGCGCACCCGACTTCGTGACCAGATTGTTGCGGAAGGCGGAGGCGACGCCCATGCCGACCAGCCAGCGGCCATCGCGCACCTGACCCGGCTTCGGGTTGCGGCGGTTCCAGCCGAAGCGTTCCGCGCCCTCGCGCAGGCATTCGACCAGCTTGCGGCTGGAAAAGGGGCGCTGCGGCCCGGCTTCCGGATCATATTGCACATCGTTGCGGATGCGCAGTTCGACCGGATCGACGCCGCAGGCCTCGGCCAGCTCGTCCATCGCGACTTCCAGCGCCAGCAGGCCCACCGCCTCGCCCGGGGCGCGCATGGCATTGCCTTCCGGCAGGTCCAGCGTCGACAGGCGATGCGTCGTCAGCCGATTGGGACCGCGATAGAGCAGGCGCGTCTGCTGCGCCGCCGTTTCCGCGCCGCCGCCGGGCAGGTCGCCCGACCAGACCTCATGCGCGATGGCGTCGATCACGCCCTGCCTGTCGGCGCCGATGCGGATGCGCTGGATGGTGGCGGGGCGGTGAGTGGTGTTGTTGGGGATTTGCGGCCGGGCGATCGCGACCTTCACCGGGCGGCCGACCATGCGCGCGCCCAGCGCCGCCAGCAGCGCATCAGCGCGCAGGAACAGCTTCGCGCCGAAACCGCCACCGATATAGGGTGAGACGAGGCGGATATTCT
The DNA here is from genome assembly GCF_001580035.1 of Sphingobium sp. 22B. Classification (NCBI taxonomy): domain Bacteria; kingdom Pseudomonadati; phylum Pseudomonadota; class Alphaproteobacteria; order Sphingomonadales; family Sphingobiaceae; genus Sphingobium; species Sphingobium sp. 22B. Next base: position 7,847 of record NZ_LTAB01000050.1, read on the forward strand.
CCTTCGGAATCTTCAGCGTCGCCGCCATTTCGCCCACGCTCCAGGCGATCATCTGGTTAGAGGTCCAGAGCGTGAGTTTGTCGCCATTCCAGGCGGCGATGGTCGCGTGCGGCTCCATCATCGCATGGCTCTGGTCGGGCGTGGTGTAGTGCTGGTCGATCTTCACCGCCGCCCTGGCGAAACCGGCTTCGAAATCGCCCGCTTTGGTATCAGCAGGGCCGCCGAAGCCGCCTTCGGGCGGAACGCCCTTGTCGCGCTCCGCCGCCAGATCGAAACGGCCCTGATCCGGCGCATAATCGATGCGGACGAGCCGGGCGGCGTCGCGCGCATTTTCCAGCGTATCCGCGATGACCAGCGCCACTGCCTGCTCATAATGTTCGATCTGCGGGCCGCCCAGCAGATGGGCGGTGTTCATATTGCCCTTGCCGAGCGGCCCCGCATTCTGGTGGGTGACGATGCCCAGCACGCCGGGCGCGGCTTCGGCGACCCGCAGGTCCATGGCGCTGATCCGCCCCTTGGCGATGGCCGACCCGACGATCCAGCCATAGGCGGCGTTGGGCGCGGCATCGTGCCGTTCATAGGCGTAGGGCGCGGTGCCGGTGACTTTCGCGGCGCCGTCGATGCGGTCATGGGGAATGCCGATGACGCGGCCCCGGTCGATCGGGTTGGTGGTGGCTGGCGTGTCGAACTTCATGGCTCAGGCCCCCTTCTGACGGTAGAGCGAGGCAAGGGTGCGGGCGGTCAGTTGCTGCTTGAACGCATTATGCGCGGTGGGCCGCGCCCCGCTGAGCGCCGCCTCCGCCACGGCCGCCGCGCCGGACGGGGCGGCGGCATCTGCGGCATCGGTACGCCAGGGCTTGGCCCCTATGCCCCCGAAGGCGAAGCGCGCCCGGCCGTCCTTCTCAAACACCGCCGCGACGGACACCAGCGCAAAGGCATAGGAGGCGCGGTCGCGCACCTTGCGATAGACATGGGTGCCGCCCAGAGGCTTTGGCAAGGTGACGGAGGTGATGAGTTCGCCGGGCTTCAGCGCATTTTCGATATGCGGCGTCTCGCCCGGCAGCAGGTGGAAATCCGCGATCGGGATGGAGCGACGGCCGCCATCGGCGCCCACCGTATCGACCTGCGCATCGAGCAGGCGCAGCGCCACCGCCATGTCGGAGGGGTGCTGAGCGATGCAGGCGTCGCTGGTGCCCAGGATCGCCAGGCTGCGGCTCATCCCCTTGAGCGCGCCGCAGCCGCTGCCGGGCTTGCGCTTGTTGCAGGGCATGCGCGTGTCGTAGAAATAGGGGCAGCGGGTGCGCTGGAGCAGGTTGCCTCCGGTCGTCGCCTTGTTGCGAAGCTGACCCGAAGCACCCGCCAGCAGCGCGCGGCTGAGCACCGCATAATCGCGGCGGACGGCCTTGTCGGCGGCCAGATCGGTGTTGCGGACCAGCGCCCCGATCCTGAGGCCGCCTTCCGCTGTCGGCTCGATGCGGTCGAGGCCCAGATGATTGACGTCGATCAGATGGGTCGGCGTCTCGATCTGGAGCTTCATGAGGTCGAGCAGATTGGTGCCGCCCGCGATGAAGCGCGCGCCCTGGGTGCTGGCGGCCGTCTTCGCCGCTTCCTCGACGCTGGCGGCGCGGCTGTAGGTGAAGGGCCTCATGCCTTGTCCTCCGCAGTTCCATGGCCGGCGACTTCGCGGATCGCCGCAACGATGTTGGGATAGGCGGCGCAACGGCAGATATTGCCGCTCATCCGCTCGCGCACCTCGCCCTCGGAAAAGGCCACGCGGTGGAGGTCCTCCGTGGCGTGGCTGGGGATGCCCGCCTCGATCTCCTCCAGCACCGCCACCGCCGAACAGATCTGGCCGGGCGTGCAATAGCCGCATTGATAGCCGTCATGGGTGATGAAGGCGCGCTGCATCGGGTGGAGCTTTTCCGGCGTGCCGAGCCCCTCGATGGTGGTCACATGATCGCCCTCATGCATGACGGCGAGGGTGAGGCAGCTGTTGATCCGCCGCCCCTCCACGATCACCGTGCAGGCGCCGCACTGGCCATGGTCGCAGCCCTTCTTGGTGCCGGTCAGGTGCAGATGCTCGCGCAATGCGTCGAGCAGGGTGGTGCGGGGGTCGAGTTGCAGATGCACTTCCCGGCCGTTCACGGTCAATCCTACGGCGCTCATCTGGGCCTGCTCCTTCTGGCGTTGCGGGCGGGCGGGAGCAGCGGCCTGCGCGTCGCCCAGCACGGGAATGGCGGCGGCGGCGGCGGCGCTGCCCTGAAGCAGGCCCCGGCGCGTCAACGGTTCTGGCATGCGATGCTCCTCCTCCTGCCCCCGCCATAGGAAGCGAAGGGCGATCATATTCGGTCGTTGCTCACTGATTTGACAGGCAGAATAGTAGCATATGGCCACGCGAGGCCAAGCCGCAAGGTGGGAAAAGCCACTATCGGGCGGGGAAATCCGGCGGGATCGGAAAAAAATGATTTTATGCAGATTCTCCCTTGCCGAGGTGGGAAGCCGCTGCTAGTTGCCCCCCACCCGCCGAGAGGGACACTTCCTCCGGCCGCCAGAGCGGGCGTAGCTCAGGGGTAGAGCACAACCTTGCCAAGGTTGGGGTCGAGGGTTCGAATCCCTTCGCCCGCTCCAGATTTCCTGCCCTTTTCAGGGCAGAACAGCCAAAAATCGAAAATCACACCCCACTCAATCTCCATAGATTGACCGGGTAAATGGCGCGTGGTTAGGCGCGCCATTCTCTGCTATTAATTGCGTCGCTCGCGTTGGTCCTTTCATTGGAACGTGCGCTTCAATGAGACTCTCTTTTAAGCCTCCTTCTTCATCGACCTGATGATCCGCATCAGGGCTTTCTCGCTTGTACATCCGAGATGCCAACCATTGCACGTTGCCGCGTGCTTTCCCGGCGACTTCCCCCGAAGCGTTGTAATGTCAGGCGGTAAAGACGATCTGCTTCGGGATAGCATTTAGCCGACAAGTAGCTGTCGGCAGCAGCTATGTGAGTCTCTGTATAAGGGTCGAGAACAGTGGCGAGCCGATGTTCTGAAATGACTTTTGTATAGTTTCCCTTGGCAGCTTCCTGACGGATCAACTTGTCCAGCGTCAGGTCTCCGGTTCCGCTTCGCTCCACCTCCGTCCGGATATGGCGGCGATGAGCTTAATCCACCAACAAACCTATCGGTCCACTCAGTAGGGGCAGATCACTTTGTCAACGCAGCCTAGGGCAACCCTTTGAAAAAGCCTGCTGGTTCCGCCGGGGCAAAGCTGTATGAGGTCCTCATGCGCTTTGCCCTTCTCCTCGCCCTGCCGTTTCTCGCCGCTGCGCCCGCCCAGGCCTGGGGACCGATCGGCCATCGCGTCACCGGCGCCATAGCCGACCGCAACCTGAGTGGCGCTGCACGCGCCCAGGTCCGCCTGCTGCTGGGGTCGGAAGATCTGGCCGAAGCGGCGACCTGGCCGGACGACATGCGGTCCGACCCTGCCGAATATTGGCGCAAGACGGCCAGCCCCTGGCATTATGTCACGGTGAGGGAGGGCGATCGTTACACCGCCGCGGACGCGCCGAAGGAGGGGGACGCGATGACGGCGCTGACCCGCTTTACGGCGACGCTTCGCGATCCCAAGGCGTCGCTGGACGACCGCCGCATGGCGCTGCGCTTCGTCGTTCACATCATTGGCGACCTGCATCAGCCGCTGCATGTCGGCGGTGGTGACGACCGGGGCGGCAATGATGTGAAGGTCACTTTCTTCGGCGCGCAGAGCAACCTGCATTCGGTCTGGGATTCCGGCCTGATCGACCAGCGCGCCCTGTCCTATTCCGAATATGCGGACTGGCTGTCGCGGTCGATCACGCCGGAACAGACGATTGCCTGGAGCCTGTGTGATCCGGACATCTGGACCCGCGAAAGCATCGCGCTGCGCAAGACCGTCTATCCGGCGGACCCGAACCTGTCCTGGGACTATGCCTATCGGCATCGCGCCGAGCTGGACGACCGGTTGCGGCGGGCAGGTGTCCGCATCGCCGCCTGCCTGAACGCGATTTTCGATTCGCCCCGGCAGCCCTAGGACCGGTCGACAGTCCGTTCATGGTCGACGACTCGGAATGGCGGTCGCGAAAAACAGGGGTTTTCCGCTCAATGTGAAAAATGCTCCGGGTTTCAGGATCGAATTGAAGCGCAGCGCTCTCCTGCGACCGCTCTACCCCCGCTCCCGCAGCCGCTCCACGATGGCGCGCGCGGCCCGCGTGACGTCGTCCCAGGTCATGTCGAAGCCGGCATCGTCCCCGAAATAGGGATCGGTCACGCTGCTCCCCTCGCGCCCTGGCACCAAATCCATCAGCAGCCGCACGTCCGCCGTCCCGTCCGAAGGCTGAATCCGCCGCAGATTCTTCAAATTTTCCGCATCCAGCGCGAAGACATGGTCGAACCGCCGGAAATCCCCCGCCGTCACCTGCCGCCCACTGTAGCCGGAAATGTCGATCCCATGCCGCAGCGCCACCGCCTGGGCGCGCCGGTCCGGCGGCGATCCGACATGCCAGTCGCCGGTACCCGCCGAATCCACCGTCACCGAAAGGCCCGCCCGCTCCGCCTCCGCACGCAACGCGGCCTCGGCCAGCGGCGATCGGCAGATATTCCCCAGGCACACGAACAGGACCGAAGCGCTCATCCCTCGGCCGCCGCCGTGCTCAGGCCCAGTTGCGGCACGCCGATCGACCGCCGCCCGCCGAAATCGGTGCGCGCCACGATCACGCCCAGCTTTTCCATATAATCGATCAACCGCCGCACGCGCCCCGGCGAACTGGTGCCATAGGCGCGCGCCAGCGCCACATCGTCGGGGCAGGGCAGCCCCTGCATCGCCGCCCGCGCAATCAGCAGGAAGGGAGCGAGCATATCCTCCGGCACAGGTTTGGCGGCCTTCATCGCATCCGCCCAGCGCGGGTCGGCGGCATCGAACATGCCCGCCTGCGCCATGGCGAATCGCTTGCGGAAAGCGGGCAGGTCGAGCGGCGGCTGGCGCAGTCCCTTCATCCGGCAGCGGACGCCGAAATCCTGATAGAGCGTCGACACGCTGGGCTGCGCCTCCCCCAGGTCCGCCACGATCTCCTCCAGCACGGCGATCACCACCGGCTCGTTCTGGCCAAAGTCCAGTTCCGGCGCGGCGGGCTTGGCCGAAGGCGCGGCGGCAAGCGCGCGCATCAACTCCTCCGCAGGCAAGGCCGGCGGCTCGGCGCGGGGTGGAGGCGGGGGCAGCGCCTCTTCCTCGCCCGCGCCCGCGAACAGCAATTCCTGCAAATCCTCCGTCGCGGCGACAGGCGGCGGCATCAGCTTGTGCGTGCCGCCGCGCGTGCTGGTCTTCACCGACCCGATCTTCACCGCCACCGGCCGTCGACAGATGGCCGGGCCCAGGGCCAGAAAGCGGCCGCGCTCCAGGTCGCGGATCTGCTCCGCCTGCCGCCGCTCCATGCCCAAAAGGTCCGCCGCCCGCGCCATGTCGATGTCGAGGAAGGTGCGCCCCATCAGGAAGTTCGATGCCTCGGCCGCGACATTTTTGGCGAGCTTCGCCAGCCGCTGCGTCGCGATCACGCCCGCCAGGCCGCGCTTGCGCCCCCGGCACATCAGGTTCGTCATGGCCGCCAGCGAAAGCCGCCGCGCCTCGTCCGACACATCGCCCGCCGCCACGGGGGCGAACATCTGCGCCTCGTCCACCACCACCAGCGCGGGATACCAGTGGTCGCGCGGCGCATCGAACAGCGTCGACAGGAAAGTCGCGGCGCATTTCATCTGCGCCTCCAGCTCCAGCGATTCCAGACTGAGCACCACGGATGCGCGATGCTCGCGTATGCGCATCGCCATCTTGACGATCTCGCGCTCATTATAGTCGCCCGCGTCGATCACCACATGGCCATATTCATCCGCCAGCGTGACGAAATCGCCCTCCGGATCGATCACGACCTGCTGGACCAGCGCGGCGCTTTCCTCCAGCAGGCGGCGCAGCAGATGCGACTTGCCGGACCCTGAATTGCCCTGGACGAGCAGACGGGTGGCAAGCAATTCCTCGACATCGACCAAAACGGCATTGCCGTTGCTGTCATTTCCTATGCTGATGCTGGCGGTCACGGATTTCCTTTGGCCCATGGCGGGGGCTTCGCGCAAGTGCACAGAATAAGGATGCCGTCCTCCTGCCCTCGCGGGATCACGTTGCGTGATGCGGATTCCCTTGACCATCCCATTGTTGCGATGCAGCATCGATCCATCATGGCGACTCTTGCATCCTCTCCCGCTCCTGCGATCACGCAGAACCCGGACATCCGCTTTCTCGGTCGTTTGTTGGGCGACGTCATCCGCGCCTATGGCGGGGAGAAAATCTACAAGCAGACCGAATATATCCGCTCCGCCTCGGTCGATCGGGCGCGCGGCCTGCACGGCGCGGACGTGGTCGACACCGGACTCGACGCGCTGAGCCTCGACGACACGCTGAGTTTCGTGCGCGGCTTCATGCTCTTCTCGATGCTGGCCAATCTGGCCGAGGACCGCCAGGGCGTCGCTGCCGAGCCGGGCGCCGACGTCGCCTCCGCCGTCGAAAAGCTGCGGTCCCATGGAATAGAGCGCGAGGCGGTGCTCGACCTGCTGTCCCATGCCCTGATCGTGCCGGTCCTGACCGCTCACCCGACCGAGGTGCGGCGCAAGAGCATGATCGACCACAAGAACCGCATCGCGGACCTGATGCTGCTCAAGGACGGCGGCCGGACGGAAACCGATGAGGGCGAGAATCTGGACGAGGCGATCTTCCGCCAGATCGCGCTGCTGTGGCAGACGCGGCCGCTGCGCCGGGAAAAGCTGTTCGTCGCGGACGAGATCGAGAATGTCCTCGCTTATTTCCGCGACGTTTTCCTGCCCGTGCTGCCCGCCCTCTACGCGCGATGGGAACGGGTGCTGGGCGCCCGCCCGCAGAGTTTCCTGCGCGTCGGCAACTGGATCGGCGGCGACCGCGACGGCAATCCCTTCGTTCAGGCGCCGCAGCTTCGGCTCGCGCTCGCCAGGGGCTGCGAGGCTGCGCTGGGCTTTTATATGGATGCGCTCCACGCCCTTGGCGCGGAACTGTCGCTCTCGACCGAACTGGCCGATGTGTCGCAGGCCGTTCTGGACCTGGCCGACGCCAGCGGCGACGTCTCGCCCAGCCGTCAGGACGAGCCCTATCGCCGGGCGATTTCCGGCATCTATGCCCGTCTGGCCGCCACCTACCGGTCGCTGGTCGGCAAGGCGCCGTCCCGCCCCTCGGCGCTCAAGGGCGAACCCTATGCCAGCCCCGCCGACCTGCGCCGCGACCTGGTGACGGTCGCGCAGGGGCTGGCGAGCGAAGGCAATGGCGCTCTGGCGACCGGCGGCGCGCTTGGCCGCCTGATCCGCGCGGTCGAAACCTTCGGCTTCCATCTCGCCACGCTCGACATGCGGCAGAACAGCGATGTCCATCAGAGCGTGGTGGCCGAACTGCTGAAAGTCGCGGGGGTCGAGGCGGATTATGCCGGCCTCGACGAATATGCCCGCATCGCCCTGCTCCGGCGGGAACTGGCGAACAACCGGCCGCTGGGCACGGCCTTTTTCGAATATTCGGAACAGACCGCGTCCGAACTCGCTATCGTCCATTCGGCGGCGGAGGCGCATCGCATCTACGGCCCGCAATGCATCACCCATTATATCATCTCCAAGGCGGAGAGCGTTTCCGACCTGCTCGAGGTGAACATCATCCTCAAGGAAGCGGGCCTGTGGCGCGCGGGCACGGAGGGCGCGCCGCCGCAGGCCGCGATCATGGCCGTGCCGCTGTTCGAAACCATCGCGGACCTCGAGGCCGCGCCCAAGATCATGGCCGCCTATTTCGGCCTCCCCGAAATAGCCGGCGTGGTGCGGGAACGCGGCCATCAGGAAGTGATGATCGGCTATTCCGACAGCAACAAGGACGGCGGCTACATCACCTCCACCTGGGGGCTGTTCCAGGCGAGCAAGGCGTTGGGCCCCGTCTTTGCCGAAGCGGGCACGGCGATGCAGCTATTCCATGGCCGCGGCGGCGCGGTCGGGCGTGGCGGCGGCTCCTCCTTCGCGGCGATACAGGCGCAGCCCAAGGGCACGGTACAGGGTCGCATCCGCATCACCGAACAGGGGGAGGTGATCGCCGCCAAATTCGGCACCCGCGACGTCGCCATGACCAATTTGGAAGCGATGACCAGCGCGACCCTGCTCGCCAGCCTGGAACCCGAAGTCCTGTCCGATCGCGATGCCGCCCGCTTCGCCGCCGCCATGGACCAACTGTCGAAGACCGCCTTCGCCGCCTATCGCGATCTGGTTTATGGTACTGAGGGCTTCAAGGAATTCTTCCGGCAATTGACCCCGATCCAGGAAATCTCCGGGCTCAAGATCGGCTCCCGTCCGGCCAGCCGCACCAAGAGCACCCGGATCGAGGATTTGCGCGCCATCCCCTGGGTGTTCAGCTGGGCGCAGGCGCGGGTGATGCTGCCGGGCTGGTATGGAGTCGGCCACGCGCTTTCCGCCTTTGAGGACAAGGCGCTGCTGGCCGACATGGCGCAGCACTGGTCCTTCCTGCAATCGGCGCTCGCCAATCTGGAGATGGTGCTGGCCAAGTCCGATCTGGGTATCGCTGCTCACTATCTGCCGCTGGTCGAGGATCAGGCGCGGGGCGCGGAGATTTTCGACCGCATCCGCGATGGTTGGGACATGGCCCATGACGGCTTGCTCGCCGCCACCGCCCAGTCGCGGCTGCTGGAGAAGAATCCCAAGCTCGACACGTCGATCCGCCTGCGCCTGCCTTATATCGAGCCGCTGAACCTTCTTCAGGTCGAACTGATGAAGCGCCACCGCAGCGGCGAGGACGACCCGCGCATCAAGGAAGGTATAGAATTGTCGATCAACGCGATCGCCACGGCGCTGAGGAATAGCGGATAGGGGTGGATTCCTGCCATTCCCCCTCCCGCAGGC
>NZ_LTAB01000051.1:0-16104 GCF_001580035.1 Sphingobium sp. 22B
CAGGAGTTCGAGCATATCCGCAAGCGCTACTGGGGCCAACGCTTCTGGCAGCGCGGCTACTTCTCGACCACGTCCGGCAACATCACCGATGACACCATCCTGCGTTACCTCGACGGGCATGGCCACAAAAACGGCTTCAGCCCTTCGACATGATCCTACCGGCGTCAGCCGGTCAGTCATTCAGATAATCCACCGTCTGCGCGAACTGGCCGGTCGCGTTGCTGCCCAGCACGAACTGACCGAGCAGGTCAATGCTGTGATCGCCCTGCCGGACGAAGCCGACCACGGTTGAGGCCTTGTCGATGGTGGTGAAGCTGCCGGTGATGCCGCCGGTGGTCGTGATCAGTTCATAGGTGACGCCAGGGGTCAGCGGACGATTGCCGGTGATCCTGAGCGTCGCACCCGGCGCGATGCTGAGTGTGCCGCTAATGATGAGCGCATCGCTGATCCGATCTAAGCGGCTTCGCTATGCGGTTCCGCGAAGATCGTGTCGGCAACGAATTGCGCGGCCAGCGCGCCGACAAGCTGGGCAGCGATGAAGGCGGGCACGCAGGCCGGGACCGCTGCGGATCTTGGCCGACATCTGGAGGATCGGCCCGTCGAACATCAGATGCGCGAGCCAGACGCCAACTATGCCGCCAACGAGTTGGGCAGCGACGTAAGCGATAGCCGTATCGGTGCGGATGTGGCCGCGCAGCCGCATAACCAGCGTGACGGCCGGGTTCACATGGGCACCGGACACCGGCCCGAACATCGTGATGAGGACGAACAGGATCGCGCCGGTCGCGAGCGTATTGCCGAGAAGGGCAATGGCGAGGTTCCCGCCGGCAAGCCGTTCGGCCATGATGCCCGAGCCGATGACCGTAGCGAACAGCATGAAGCTGCCCGCCGCCTCGGCGAAGACGGCACGTCGGGTCACGTGGCCGTGATGCGGTTCCCCGCCCCATCGACGACCTGCTCGCCGTCCTCCTTCGCGAAGGCTCCGCGCTGCGCATCCGGCAGGATGTCGAGCACTGCCTCGGACGGCCGGCAGAGCTTCACGCCGAGCGGCGTCACCACCAGCGGACGATTGATGAGAATGGGATCCGCCATCATCGCGTCGATCAAGGTTTCATCGGATAATGCATCGTCACCCAGGCCGAGGTCGGCATAAGGCGTGCCTTTCTCGCGCAGGAGCGCGCGCGGCGTCATACCGGCCCGCTCGATCATTTCGATGATCAGTGCGCGCGACGGCGGTGTCCTCAGATATTCGACGACATGCGGTTCGACCCCCGAATTGCGGATCAGCGCCAGCGTGTTCCGCGAAGTTCCGCAGCCGGGATTGTGATAGATGACGATGGTGGTCACGGGCGCCCGGTCCTTCGGCAACAGGTGAGGTCGGCGAGCAGCGGCTCGCAGAGTTCGGCGCGGCCCTGACAGCAATCCTTGGCGAGAAAGATCATGAGACCGCGAAGCGTGTCGATATTGGCGCGCTGAATCTGATGCCGGCCGCGCTTGTCGGCGCTGACAAGGCCAGCCTTTGCGAGAACGGCGAGATGCGTGGAGAAGGTACTCTGTGTGAGGCCGCTGGCATCCACGAGCGCGCCCGTGGATAGCCCTTCGGGCTCATGCCGGACGAGCAGGCGAAAGGCGTCGAGCCGCGTGGGATGCGCGAGCGCCGCAAGAGCTTTGAGAGCGAGGTTCTGATACATGCATCGGACTTATCCGATGGGTTATCATCTGGCAATATGCATCGATATTTCCCGATAGGTTGGTGTTGACCATCGTCTTGCCGGGCTCGTCGTTCTTTACGAGGTCGGGAAAACCTGCCTCATCATGGGCTCCGTCGGTGCGATGCCTCATCGTTACCCGCGTGGTCCAAGGCCACAACGATTGCTGCGAGGTCATCAGCCCCATCGTCCCGGTCGGAAGATCCGCTCGGTCGAGCGGAGCGGGATATTGGTTCAGGCTGCGGCGGGTGCCGCTCCCCATTCAAACTCGGTGCCGTCAACTCAGATGCTGTGGAGAATAACGGCGATTTTGCGGGCCACCGCGATACCAGCCTTTTTGGAGCCACCCTTTTGGTGAGGCGCACGCCCCAGGCCTTCAAGGAGGACCATCGCTCGATCCGGCCGACGAGAACGGATGCCGCCTCGAACAGGTAGGTTCGCGCGAGCCGGTCTCCCAATTTCGAGATGCGGCCGGACCAGTCCATCTCGCCGGATTGATGTCGTCGGGCGTGAGCGCGAGATAGGCGCCGACATCGCTCGATCGCCGCAAACTGGATGGGTCGTCGACGGCCCTCATGAACGCGAGCGAAGTCAGGGCACCGACGCCCGGCACGGTCATGAGCCGCCGGGCCGTTTCGTCTCGTCGAGCCATGTTCAGGAGAAGCCTGTCATAGGCGCGGATCTGATCCCGGATGCTTTGCACGACGGTCAGCAACGGACCGCACATCGCGGTGAGCGCTGGATTACCGTCGCGTGCCGCTTGCACGCGCTGCGCAAGCCCGCGGCCAGCGGGGCTGCCCAGCATGGCCCCGGTCGTCTTCATAATGTTGCGGGCTTGGTTCTCCAGATCGCGCCGCATGTTGATCAGGCGCTGACGGGCCAGAAGCAGAGATCGTCGTTGATGCGCCTCGACGGATTTCGCATGGGCAGCCTTGAACTAACCGACGCGCATCAGTTCGGCGAGACCACGGGCGTCGTTACGATCCGTCTTGTTGAGGCGCATCGACAGAGCGCGGTGTGCGTCACGCGCCTCCATATACACCCCGGGGAGACCCTGCGACTTGAGCTCTCGGCAAAGCCAACTGCTCGAACTACCTGCCTCTATTCCGATGCGTTCGGCATCGGGGGCATGCTTCACGACATAGCGGCCTATCGCCAACGGGTCGGTGCGAACCTTACCCTCCTTGATGAGCTTCCGGCATCATCGATGACGCATACGCTCGTCTCTGCGACAGAGACATCCAAACCCACGAACAGCATTGGTGACCCTCCTTTAGACAAGGGGACATCACATTGGCCGACTCAGATTTTCGGCGATCCCGCCTTTACCCCCTGTTACCTGGCCTCGCTGGTTCAAACGCTCAGAAATCGCTTAGCGGCAATTTCCCATGCACTGGCTTCCATGTTCAAGGATATCCCGAACGGTTGGTTCTGGTTTGGGCTTGGTATTGTCCAGATTCAATGCGGCTAGCTTGATTGTACGCTCATTCGTAGGACTTTGGCGTGGAGCAAGATAGTAGGCTTGGTAGATACCAAAAGATATCCGCTCTCTTATGTCATAAGCGGTCTGAAATGCGCTTACCCATGCGTCATAGCCGGGACCGACCAATATCCATCCGGGACGTCGGTAGGCCATTGCGCCGCGTTTAACATAGTGCAGTATAATCATGCCGGGCAGAGGTTCGAAATTGGCGACATTGTTAACGCTTGTCCATGTCGAAGCGGATGTGGAATGAAGGAGCAGCTTGCGGTCATCCAGCAGCACGACCATGCCGGCGTGGCGGGCGTGCAGATATTCCAGTCCCATCGCAGCATCACGCCGCATCGGTGTGGGCCCATCGTTCGGCGCCGGTGTGAAGCGAGCGATCATGCGGGATGGACCCAACGTCAGCAGACCTGTTCGGCGGGCGCCATCGATCCAGGGATCAAAGTTGAAGGCGGCGATGAAGGGTATCATAGCGGTCATCATGGTGCGAACAAAGGCGCCAGCAAAGATCCGCGTGCCCCGATCGCTTTCATCGATGCTCCCCAGCATCGCAAGCAGCAGCAGCAGCAGTAAGGGAAACAGGTTTAAAATATTGTTGTCGTGACTGCGGCTGAGGAAATAGCTGCTGGCTGCCAAGAACCCTAGCAAGCATGCGTAGAGCGATCGCGATTGGGAGGAGAACCCTTGTTGCAACAGGAGCCCGATCGCGAGCATGACAGCGGCCAGCGCGATCCAGATGGTTCCTACCCAATTGACCGGCAGCATGCCTGGCGGATGCGCAATATAGGCAAAAAATGCATCTATCGTGAGGCTATGGCCTGATATTAACCACAGGAGGAGGGCGAGCATCGTGCCGCCAATCAGAACTGCAATGGCGCCGCGCATAGCGCCGCCGAGTAAGGCGAGCAGGGCTGGAATTCGACCGTCGGTGTCGGTAGCATCACGAATTGCCAGATAGGGCCACCAAATCGCAGTTCCGAAAAAGGCCGCTTCTGGCGACCAGAACATATCGATGAGCCACAGCAGATGCCCAATCCAGTCGCGGCGGACCTGCCGCTTTTCCGCCAGCAGGATGTGGAAGAGCAGGGCGGCGATGGACAGGAAGCGTAGCCCGGCTACGGCCGGTGTCAGCACAGGACCGGCAAATTGAATCGGAAAGCCGGTCCAGATTAAGCAGGCAAAAAACATCGCGACCAGGGCAAGCCATCGTAAACCCTGCTTGCGGCCTGCTGTCAGTAGGATCGTGCTGCCGGCCAAAATCGCAAAATAGAGTGCATTGGCGATGACCGCGACCGTGTACATCCCGCGCCAGCAATTTTGACCGCAGCTTGCCAATAACAGGGCGGTAGGACCAAGCCCATATTGGACCGGGAAATCGCGATAGGGGAGGCCGCCCCCTCGCCATGCCTCGACTGGTGCTAGTAAAGCGCTCCAATGATGCCAGCCAGTGTAGAATGGTTGGAGAGATTCGAATGGGGTTGTCGGCAGGCCGGCAGCCAGACCAATGAGGAGACTTGCCAACACCGGCACCCAGAGGCGAAATGGCCCATCCGATCGGGTACGAGGCAAAAAAAGCAGCAGCAGGAGGGGGATCAACGTCAGAACAACGAATATCAAGGTTTGGGTCGGGCTGAGCTGAAAAGTCAGCGACCACCACATTGTTGTCCCGAACAGCAGGATGGCGGTGGTGCCGCCCAGAAGCGAAAGCGTCCCACCCCTGATCAACGGCAGCAGCAGAAGCGCTCCAATCCATGCGACATTGCCATTTCTCGCAAGCATGAGAAAGCAAGCGCCCGCTATCAATAGCAAGCAAACCGGCCAGGCGGCATTTGGCATCGGCCTGAACCAGTTCGAAGCATAAGGTGCCAGCAATGCGGCTATCAGCAGCCCGATGTAGACCGACAGCATGGGTAGGGAGGAATGCATATGTGTGCTACTGTTGTTCGCGGTCGCGTCTAGGGCTGAACCAAGGGCGATCCCAACAACGTGTCGGCTGTGTTTCGGCCACGCGCGCCACCGGGTCTATCCGGAAAGGCATGGCGTCACGCGCAGCAAAATAGGATGCGTGGGGGACTGCGGTACCTGTCTGCCGATTCCATACGCCGACCAGCGAACAATGGGGCGTTGGAGAAGGTGACAAGCGGAAGTCGCGAGCGATTTCGGCAGCCCCAGTTACCGACCCCAGGCTGATCAAGGCCAGGAACCAAATTTTATCGTTCCATCGCTCCAGCCTGCCCGCTCGGTCAGCGTAGGCAAGGGCGAGCAGTGCTAATGCCATTATCGACGCGCGCATTTGAAAATCATTGCTCGACCCGATCGACCATAGTGGCATGAGGGAAAGGCTCCCAGCCGTAATCAACATTATTGCGCGATCGGTCGCCCGATCGCGCAATAATGGTAGAAGAAAAGGCATGACCTCCAACAACAAGAACAGGCCATAGGTGCCATCTGGAGGCAGCGGTCCACCTCCAACAGTCGCTGCATCGGCGGATAAGTAGATAAACGCCGGCAATGAGCATGCGCTTGCCACCAAGCAGAGAAGGACGTCGCGCCATCCCCAAGCGCCGGTGCGAACGACACAAATGCTGGCGAAGGCAGCGAAGGGCAGCGCACCTAGCACGGCAAAGGGCGACCATAGCGCGACTAGCGGGATACTGGCAGCGAAAAGGCCGATCGGAGCCATTTTGCGACGCCAAAGAAGAAATGTGAGGGCTACACTCCACCCTGCCATACCATGCTGGGGAACCCAGAATATCTGGGTGATATGCGCGCTATACTGATAATTTTGCGCCCAGTATTCGATATGATCCCAGTCTGTCTCTCCTGCCATCCATTGATGGATAAGATTACCGACCACATCTAGTCCACTGAATGTCAGAAATGTGATGAGCGCGATCCAGCGTGCCCGTTGCCCTTCGAATAAAGCTGCCCCTTGTGCCAAGAGAAGGGTCAATATCAGCGTGTTATGCGCCAGTAACGCCCAGTCGCGGCCAACCTGACTGATGCCGCCAAAAAGCGCGGGAACCAGATACATGCCAACAGGCGCGCGCAATAGTTGAGACTTGCCATCCAGCCAGTAATCGAATGGCCAGCGATGCATGCCCATATCAGCGAGTACTGCAT
Organism: Sphingobium sp. 22B; assembly: GCF_001580035.1. NCBI lineage: Bacteria > Pseudomonadati > Pseudomonadota > Alphaproteobacteria > Sphingomonadales > Sphingobiaceae > Sphingobium > Sphingobium sp. 22B. Next base: position 6,319 of record NZ_LTAB01000051.1, read on the forward strand.
CGCGAATCTGCCAGTCTGCCGTTGCAAAGATCAAGCGTCCTTCGCCTCCAAGGATCAGCAGGATTGTAGCAACAGCAAAGCAGACGAAAATAGTTCGCAGGCTGATCCCGCAATCGCCGGGCATGCTCTTCCAGACGATGCATGCGAGGGCGACCGGCAGCGTCAGTACCAGCGCGACCACGAGCGGGGGCGATATGCCCAACAATCCGAGCAGCAGAATATTGTCGAGGGCAAATAGTGCAATGAGCGCCGCAGTCAGCGTTCGCAGCGGGACCGAGACTGGGCGTTCGTGTTCAACTCTCACTATCCCGGCTGGGATAGAGGTCATGCGACCTCCACCTTCAACCGATGTTGGAGCTTGTGGACCGCATTTCCGACCGATGGCGCCATATTGATCCGCTCTCGTTCGACCACAAGTGGACGTTTCCGTACCTGCGCGTGTATCGAGGTTACATATTCGCCCAATATGCCCAGGAATGTCAGTTGGATACCGGACAAGAAAAAGAGGGCGACAATCAACGTCATTGTCCCGCGCGGGGCTAGGTCGGGGCGAGCCACATAGAAGCCAACGGCCATGAGGACATACAACAGGCACAGAACCGCTATGATAGCGCCGGCGAAGGTGCATAGGCGCATTGGCACGTTTGTGAAGCTGAAGATACCGTTCAGCGCCTGATCGATCAGGCGCGGCAGGTTGTTCTTCGAGATGCCGGAACGTCGCGCTGTCCAGGTGTAGGGCACGATGACGCGGCGGAAGCCGACCGAGGCGATGATGCCCCGAATATAGGGGTAGTGATCGTCATGGCAAACGACTGCCTCCCACACCTTGCGGTCGAGCAGCTGAAACTCGCCGACATTGACGGGAATGTCGATATCGCTCAAGCTGCGTACCGTGCGATAGAAGATCGCGCGACAAGTGCGCAGCGCCACGCTTTCCTGTCGGTTGACGCGTGCGCCTGCGACGACTTCAATGCCACTTTCCCATAGCTTGACGAATTCGGGAATCATCTCCGCCGGATCCTGAAGATCAGCGGGCAGGAAGACCACCACGGCATCGCCTGTTGCAGCGCGCAATGCATTGAAGTTGGATCGGAAGGGACCGTAATTGCGGGCGTTCAGGATCACCTTGATGCATGGATCGGTAGAGGCCAGTTTGCGCAATATGTCCTGCGTACCGTCGTGGCTGTCATTGTCGGCGAAGATATGCTCGCGGCCATAACCTTCCAGCGGAGCGCCGGGGGCGAACAGAGACGCGACAGCGTCGCGGCATAATTCAACGTTATCCGCCTCATTGAAGCACGGCGTCACGATCGAGATGGTCTTCATGATGTCTGCTCCGGCGAAGCCGCGAACACGAAGCGGCGCATGGCAAGGAAGGTGAGGGCAAAGAAGGGCAGAACAATAGCCTGAGCTAGCAACGGACTAAGTCCAACGCGCATGCCAAGGTCCAGCAACAGCATATTGAGGCCAAGCATGGAGGCATAGACGATAAGAAAGCGCGGCAGTCTACGGATATCGCGCGAGTGGAAAACAGCGCTGGCCGTCAGGAAATTGAAGAGAACCCCCGCCACGGTCCCGAAGATTAGGGCCATATGAGGATGTAATCTGAGCAACACCAAAGCGCCAAACACGCCATAGCCAAACAGCGTATTCATCGCGCCCGCGACGAGAAAGCCGATGAACCGGCGATCAAAGTTGGGCGCGATCACGCCGCCCGCCTCAGCGCATCGACCACAGTGACAAGGCCGTCTTCGATGGCGATGCGCGGGGTCCATCCGGTGGCGGCGGTAAGACGGCTGCAATCTCCCTCCAGATACATGATCTGGTTCGGACCGAATGGGATTTCTCCGAATCTCAGAGCAAGCGCAGGACAGGCCAAGTCGCGGATGCGCTCTACGATAGAACGAACGGTCACAGCGCGGCCGCTAGACAGGTTGAAGATACCCTGGGCACTGTCGGTCAGCGCAGCGGCCAATATGCCTCGCGCGCAATCCGAGATGTGAAGATAGTCCCATTTCTGCGTGCCTGCGCTGGTACGCGGCGTTCGACCCGAGAGAATCTGCGTTGTAACCGACGGAATCAGCCAGTTGGGATTGTCGCCGGGGCCGTATGGAGAGAAGAGCCGGAGCCAGACAAAGCCAATCCCAGCTTCCGCAGAGCGCTGGCGCGTCAGATGGCAGGCGGACAGCTTGGCGGCGCCATAGAGGAGAAAGGGTTCGGTTGGGGCACTTTCGTCGATGCGTCGGTCGTGGCGACCATATTCCGCTTGGCTGCCGATACCGATGAAGCGGTTTGCGCCGGAGGCAATTGCGCTGTCGAGTAAGGCCACCGTCGTCCGGATGTTGTCGAGCTGGAGATCGCTTGCGCGGGCAGGCCCACCCACGCCTTCCCAAGCCGAATGAATGACGATGTTGGGGCGTGTCGTCTCCAAAGCCCTAACGACTGCCGCATTGTCAGCGAGGTCAGCGACCGCGACCGCGCATCGACTCGCCAACGCTGCCACTCGGTGCGAAGCTGCATTGCGCACAAGAATGGTAACGCTGTGGCCCTCCCTCACCGCGAGATCAGCGACGGCAGCACCGACAAAACCACTGGCTCCGGTAATGAGGATCCGACTCATGCAGACACCATGGCGAGAAAATCCTCGGCTTGTGTACGGGTCGCTGATTGCTTGTCCTCGGCAAGATACCATTCAACAGTCAGCGCTAGCGCCTGGCTCAGCGACAGACGTGGATGCCAGTTCAACGCCGCTGCGGCGGACGAGGAATCGAGCGTCAGCATCGCGGCTTCGTGCGGATGATCACCAAGCTGCCTCGTCCAAGGGCGGGTCACGCCCCAGTGACTGGCTAGCAGGTCGATGACCTCGCGTACACTTGCCGTGTCAGTGGCTGCGGGTCCGAAATTCCACGCTCGCGCGAAGCTGACGGGGTTAGTGGCCAACGCCTGGGCGAGCAGCAGATAGCCGGTCAATGGTTCCAGCACATGCTGCCATGGGCGCACTGCATCCGGATTGCGAATTTCAAGGCAACGTCCAGCGGAAAAGGCACGGATAGCGTCAGGGATCAATCGATCGACAGACCAATCGCCACCTCCGATCACATTGCCGGCCCGCGCAGTAGCAAGGCCCACGCCTTTTTGAGCGAGGAAACTGTCGCGCCAGCAGGCGCTCACCAGTTCCGCGCAGGCTTTGCTGTTTGAATATGGGTCATGACCACCCAGGGGAGCATGCTCCCTATAGCCTTCGCTTCGACCGTCATTCGCATAGCATTTATCGGTTGTAACGGAAAGAATGGCGCTAACGGAAGGAGTATGGCGGCATGCCTCCAGCACATTGGCGGTACCCATTACGTTGGTGTGATAGGTGCTCAGAGGATCGACATAGGAAGCGCGCACCAGCGGCTGTGCCGCGAGGTGCAAAACAATTTCCGGCTCTGCCCGGCTCATGATGGTTGCAACTGCATCCGCGTCCCGAATGTCCGCTATATGGTGATCGCATAGCGTTACCGCTTCTACGGTCTCGAACATGGACGGACTGCTGTCAGGCGCCAGGGCCAGACCCGTGACGTGCGCGCCCAACCTTTCCAACAGCACCAACAGCCAAGTGCCCTTGAAGCCTGTGTGGCCGGTCACGAGCACGCGCCGCTCCGCCCAGAAGGCAGGATCGGGCGCCAAGAACATGGCACCCGGCCGTTTCAGTGCCAGGTTTTCCACGGGGCCTCTTTCCGTTCCCACATACCTTCAAGCATCTGCCTGTCGCGTAATGTGTCCATCGGCTGCCAGAATCCATCATGAAAGAAGGAGCGCAGTTCGCCGTCGGAGGCGAGGCATTCCAGTGGCTCGCGCTCCCAGATGCAGCTATCGGAATTGCCGAGATACTTGGCTATGGCGCGATTGAGTACGAAGAAGCCGCCGTTGATCCAGCCTCCTTCCTCCACCGGCTTTTCGGAAAAGGCTGAGACACGGTCGCCATCAAGGTCGAGCTGGCCATAGCGGCTGGCAGGGCGTACCGCGGTCACAGTGGCCTTGCGACCGTGGCTGCGATGAAAGTCGATCGCTGCGCTGATATCAAGATCGCTGACGCCATCGCCGTAGGTGAGGCAAAAATCCTCGTCATCCCCCAGATACTGCAGTGCTTGGCGTAAACGACCGCCGGTCATGGTTTCCGCGCCTGTGTCGATAAGGGAAATCTTCCAATTCTCGCATGCGTTGCGATGTACGTCCGTCGTCCCGCGGCGCAGGTCGATCGTGACATCCGACATGTGCAGAGCGTAATTGAAGAAATATTCCTTGATCATGTAACCCTTGTAGCCAAGGCACACGATAAACTCGTCTACGCCGTGTTGGGCATAGATTTTCATGATATGCCACAGGATCGGCTTACCGCCAATTTCCACCATGGGCTTGGGACGAACCGAAGTTTCTTCGGCAAGGCGGGTACCAAGGCCCCCTGCAAGAATGATCGCTTTCATAGATCATATCCTATGAACGGGCATGGTAAAGAAGCCGTTAAAGGGTAAGCCCGCCAATTCGGTTAAGCATCGCTTGCCCTGCGACCATGTCACAAATCGCAGCAGATAAAGTGATTGGTTCGATGCGAGCTGCGATGGGGGTGCCGGCAACCGATTCCATCAGCCAGGAGCCGAAGCCGCCATCGGCGAGATGATCCTCCAGCGTGGTCACCCGTTCGAACCGTGCCAACTGCGCTGGCTGGAGTGTCTTTGCCGACATGTTCCAAAGCGGGAGCGACCAGACAGCGCGGCCTTCTGCCCTCGCGATCGCAGCGCCTAGCGCCGCACCGGTCGAAAGCATCGCAGCACTTCCGTCGCCTTCGCGAACAGGTATCCAATGGCCCGGCGCCACGTTGGGCATGCTTTCATGAAATTGGGGTTCCCCAGCTTTGCCAAGGCGCAGATAGGAAGGTCCCGGATTGTCGACCAGCCAGCGTAGGCATGCCCGAGTTTCCAGCGGATCTCCAGGAGCGGCGATGGTCATGTGGGGCATTGCCCGTATCAATGCATAATCCTGCACGGCGTGATGGGAATAACCAAGCGCGCCGTAGGAGACGCCGCCGCCCACGGCGACGACGGTGACGGGCAGCCTATGATGGTCGACATCGTTCCTGATCTGCTCGGCGCATCGGAAAGTGGGGAAATTGGCGATGGAATATGTGAAGACGTGATAACCCTCGCTCGCCATCCCGGCAGCAAGACCGGTCATATTCTGCTCAGCCACTCCGGCATTGATGAAGCGGTCCGGGAAGCTATCGGCAAATTCCTCGATTACGCTATAGCCCAAATCGCCCACGACAAGTGCGATATTATCATGGGTTGCTGCTATGGTGGTCAGTTCCTCGATGAAGGCGTTACGCACTGTCTTTTATCCTTCGATTTCAGCGAGGGCCGCTTCCAGCAAATCAGGAGATGGACTGCGGTAATGCCATTCCACCCTATTCTCCATGAAACTGACACCTTTGCCCTTGATCGTGTGCGCGATCAGCATCATCGGTTTTCCACCTTCCCATGGTCCCGTGCTCAGGATATTGTTTAGTGCGGCATGATCATGGCCATCCACTTCACGAACAGCCCATCCAAATGCCTCGAATTTGGAATGCAGCGGTTCAAGTCTCAGTGTCTCATCCACAGTCTTAAGGCTCTGCAACTTGTTATAATCGAGAATACAAATGAGATTATCGAGGCCATGATGTGCCGCAAAGAGTGCCGCTTCCCAATTGCTGCCCTCGCCCCATTCACCGTCACTTGTGAGAACGATCGTGCGCCAGCCGTTGTTACGGCGCTTTGCCGCCAACGCCTTACCTGAGCCGAAAGGCAGCCCATGGCCTAGTGCTCCGGTGGAAAATTCCGCGCCGGGAATCTTGTGACTAATATGTGCCATGAGCGCGGAGCCGTCGGTACCATAGGTTTCGAGCAGCGCGTGATCGATGAAGCCGGCTTCTGCTAGGGCCGCATAGACAGCCACACAGGCATGTCCCTTCGACAGGATGAAGCGATCGCGATCAGGATGGTTTGGAAAAGCGGGACTGACTCGTAGCGTCTGGCCATACAATACAGCGATGATGTCGGCGATCGACAGCGCTGAACCGATGTGGGAGGCCTTCGCTCTCGTAACCATGCGCAGCGCTTGGCTTCTGATACGCTGAGCAAGGAGGTGAGTATCCTGCAGCGCGACGGCGGTGAGGGGCTCTTCTTTCATGCGATCAAATTCGAAGAATATAGTTAAGATTTATTCAACCCACCGCCGCTATCTTAATATCACCACACCTCCTATGAAGGCGGTGATAGCATGAATGGATTGTGCACTCGTGCCGAAAATGACCCAATGTGCCGAAGATTTTCAACCCATTCCGTTGAAGGTGGCGTCCTCCTTGCAGTCCAGAATGGCGTTCCGCCTTCGTCGTTTCGCGGATCTTCAATTAGGCACCATTTGGACATTTTTGTGGCCAAGGCTTTCCCATCTCAACGGCGAATTGTTGGATGTCGGCTGTGGTGAGATGCCATATCGAAGCTTCTTGCCCCCAACGGTTCGCTATACGGGGATCGATGTTCCGCATGCGGGTGCCTTCGCCATGCAGGGGAATGAAGAGGTCGTTGCTTTTGACGGTCTGTCCATCCCTTTTGGAGATGCAACCTTCGACACAGTGCTGTGCACGGAAGTGCTTGAACATTCCCCTGAACCAAAAGCGTTGCTTGCAGAAATAGAGCGGGTTCTGAAACCTGGGGGAATGTTGATCGCAACCGTCCCTTTTTCTGCTCGCGTTCACTATGCCCCTTACGACTTCCATCGCTTCTCCAAATACGCCCTGGATCGCATGCTCCGATCCTTCATACACGTTCATATAGAGGAGCGTGGCAATGATATTGCGGTCATAGCCAACAAGCTTATTGTCGTTGCTTTGCGATTGGCGAAGCCGTCCCGGCATTCTATTTGGCAATGGCCTCTGCTGTTACCGTTGTTGCCATTGGCACTGATCTTTCTGCTGTTGGCTCATCTGACGATAGCTTTCAACTTCGGCTCAAAAGACGATAGCCTAGGTTATGCTCTGATCGCGACAAAGCCGCTACTGGATAAAGACGATGTCTTAAAATATTGATTAGAATGACTAGTGCTGAGCCTTGCCAGCTTCAGCGTGTTGATTATGAAGGGGCTAGGGTAATATTTTCAACATTGTTAGTGGAAATAGAGCGTTGTGTGATCAATTAATCTTTACCGGAAGGTATCGAATATATATTTCCAGTCATTATGACGCGGGATAGGAGGTGATGATTATCTCATAAGGAAGATGTAATTCATTTATTTATTGGAAGTGTAAGGAAAAATGGGGAAATTTTCTTTAGCGCTGACTGGCAATAAAGTGTGGATTCTAATTGTTGCAGGGATACTGTCGTTTCAAGCTGCCTTAGTTTTGATGCATGAACCTTGGTTGGACGAGTGGCAATCCCTACAATTATCAGTGCAATCACCTACTGTGGGACAGTTATTTGAGAATTTGCATTATGAGGGGCATCCTCCCTTATATTATCTAATCCTCCGCGGTGCAGCGCGTATTGTTCCTTTGCCTTGGGTACTTGTTTTTGTTCAGCTTCCAGTATCACTTCTTATTCAAAGTATCATTCTTTTTAAAAGTTTTCCTCAACGGTATATCAGGGTTTTATTTTCTCTTAGCGCATTTGTCATTATAGACTACGGGATAATAGCGCGTAGTCTATCTGTCGGTGTTTTACTATTTCTCATTGCTTGGGCTTTTAGGAAGAAGCGCTGGGCATGGGTAGCAATAATAGCGTTACCTTCTGTCGATTTTCTCTTTGGTGTTCTGTCGCTAGTCTGTCTAGTAATTTATTGGCAGGAGCGCAATTGGTCTTGGCCGGGCTTTGCGTTTTGGATGGTGAGTGCTTTGGCTGCAGCTTTGAGCGTCGTGCCGGCACCTGACGTGGCTCCAGCTCTCCCACCCTCTTCAAATTTGATTATTACAGCCTTCGTCTTTCTTGCTTATATTTCCCAGTTACTTTTGCCTCTACCAATCAGCGAAAATGGCCTTGCCTGGAACACAACATTTCCTGTTGTTATTTCGGTAGTTGGAGGATTTATCGCAATTGTATTTTGTTATTTGAATCAACCTAAAATACAATATCATAAAATTCTTCTTATTTGTTTTTTGCTGATTTGTTTTATATTTAGCTTGTTTGTGTATGTTTTGCCAATTAGGCATTTATCGATTATAGCGCTACTATTCATAGCATTGATCTGGCGGGAGCAGGAGATGGGTTTGGTTGTCTCCCGTTATTTTTCGGCGTGGCTCGGCATGTCCGCGATATGCGGCATTTTTCTGGGGATCGTTAATTTAATATATCCCTTCGACACCGCTGCCGAAGCTGCCAGGTGGATACGCCAATCTGGGCTCACGCATAAGCATTGGGTATCCTATCCCGATAGCCGGGCGCAGGGTATTGCAATGCTTAATAATATGCAATTCACTCGCATTGGAAAGGTCTGTCAGCAAGATTTCATTAGATGGGACAACGAATATTCTCCAAAAAATCCAGTCGACGCGATTAGAGATATTGAGAAATTGGTAGATAAATATGGAAGATTATACCTTGTTAGCGATAAGGATATAAGGATATTTAGAGTATATAATAAAAAGATAGCTTTTTTTAAAAGTGGATTTAATGGGCAAAAATATTATTTTTATGAACTTGGACATATCGCCCCAAGATTAGAATCGTTTCCAGAAGAATGCCAAACCGGCAGATTTCGTTTTGCTGCATGGTCGTTGCAGGAACAGGATATCCGTCACAATATCCGTCAAAGATTGCGGAAATTCTTGGGCGTTAATCAAAGTTAAAATGATTTTTATTCCTAGCACTACTTTGACATTTTTTTGCTCCAGCTTTTGCGCGAGGAGCTTTTCACAGTGAGGGCACCGCAGAGGCGGAGGTCTTACTGCTATCCGATATATGCGGAAGGTCGCGTCGGCAGTGCGATGCTGTCGGAAATTTTTGGCCTTGCGAATGTTTCGATAAGGGGCGCTAAGTCGATTGAGGCAGGCATGGCGACCAAGGCTGCTACTGATCCAAGTTTGCATCCACGCCGAGACGCAAGGCGGCGGCTCGTAATCGCTTGTCACGTGTCCAGAATTGCCCGTCAGGCGTTAACATCGTTGCTGCCAGCAGATGTGCATCAATGTACCCGATGCCATGGCCGAACAGCTTGTGATTATTTATGAAGGCATGAACCTCCTCATCGTGTGCGACGAGAACTGATGGTAGTCCGCAAAGCGCTTCAAGTATGAGATCTCTTTGCCGAAGGCTGCCCAGCGCCAGTTCCCCAAGGATGAAAGAGTGGGAGAGAACCTGCCGTTGGTTGAGCGATTGGGAAAGGACGGGATCATCATGACGAAAATGACCGATCCAGACGGAAGTATCGACCAGGATCATGCAGGATCGGGGCGTCGGCGTGGCGCAGCTTCACCATGAGGCTCAGTGCCACCAAGGCGGACAAGTCGCGCTGCGCTCTCCCTCTCTATGAGAGCCTTGAGCGCTTCGCGAACGAGTGACGATTTTTCGGTCAGGCCGGTGAAAGCCTGTGCCTTCGCCGCAAGCTCATCGTCTAGGCCGTAGTGACATTTTAGGGATTCACGACGGTTTGGATTTTGTGCTTCAAGGCTGGCTTTTGGAGGCTGGCGTGGAAGGCGAAGTGCTGCGGGATGATCAGTGGGAGCGGCTGCGGGAGTTCGTTCCGGGMGGGCGCAAGGGCAAGCGCGGTCCTCGC
>NZ_LTAB01000052.1:0-15512 GCF_001580035.1 Sphingobium sp. 22B
AGGCCAGTAGCTTTACGCCAGTAACTTTACGATGGTGCAAATGCGTTTGGGCGAGATGTTCGGGTGGATTGCGGACATTCCCCCTCCCGCMKGCGGGAGGGGGTTAGGGGGTGGGCTGGCGCGGCACCTGCGCTGTTTTGCAACGGCTAAGTCCGAAGCTCGCTACGCTCGCGCCCACCCCTAACCCCTCCCGTTTACGGGAGGGGAATGTCTTGGATTGGCCATCGTCAGACTCCCGAAGCAAAAAGGGCCGGCGTCTCGCGACACCGGCCCTTTTCTCATCCCTCGAAATCCGGTCAGGCGGCAGCCTTGGCCCGCGACATGCGCTTGCGCTCGTTCGGGTCGAGATAGCGCTTGCGCAGACGGATATTCTTCGGCGTCACCTCGACCATTTCATCGTCGTCGATATAGGCGATGGCCTGTTCCAGAGTCATCTTCCACGGCGGCGTCAGGCGGATGCTGTCGTCCTTGCCCGAAGCGCGGAAGTTGGTCAGCGCCTTCGACTTCATCGGGTTGACCTCCAGGTCTTCCGGCTTGGCGTTCTGGCCGATGATCATGCCTTCGTAGAGCGCCTCGCCCACCCCGACCATCAATATGCCGCGTTCTTCCAGCGGGCCAAGGGCGTAGGCCACCGCCTCGCCCGCGCCGTTGGAGATCAGCACGCCATTCTTGCGGCCTTCGATATTGCCCTTGTGCGGGCCGTATTTTTCGAACAGCCGGTTCATGATGCCGGTGCCGCGCGTGTCGGACAGGAATTCGCCATGATAGCCGATCAGGCCGCGCGAGGGCGCCGAGAAGGTGATGCGGGTCTTGCCGCCGCCCGATGGGCGCATGTCGGTCATTTCCGCCTTGCGCTGGTTCATCTTGTCGACGACCGTGCTGGAAAATTCATCGTCCACGTCGATGACGACGGTTTCATAGGGCTCGGTCTTGTTGCCGTTCTCATCCTCGCCGAACAGCACGCGGGGGCGGGAGATGCCGAGTTCGAAGCCTTCGCGGCGCATCGTCTCGATCAGCACGCCAAGCTGGAGTTCACCGCGACCGGCAACTTCGAAGCTGTCCTTGTCGGCCGATTCGGTCACCTTGATCGCGACATTGCTTTCCGCTTCGCGCATCAGGCGGTCGCGGATCATGCGGCTCGTCACCTTGCTGCCTTCGCGGCCCGCCATGGGCGAATCGTTCACCGCAAAGCGCATCGACAGGGTCGGCGGATCGATCGGCTGCGCCTTGATCGCGGTGTTGATCGACGGATCGGCGATGGTGTTCGCCACGGTGGCGACGGTCAGGCCCGCAAGGCTGATGATGTCGCCCGCCTTCGCCTCTTCCACCGGCACGCGGTCCAGCCCACGGAAGGACAGGATCTTCGAGGCGCGGCCGGTTTCCAGCACATTGCCGTCGGCGTCGATGGCGTGGATCGGCTGGTTGACCTTCAGCGTGCCGGAATTGACGCGGCCGGTCAGGATGCGGCCCAGGAAGTTGTCGCGGTCGAGCAGCGTCACCAGGAAGCTGAACGGCGCATCTTCGTCCAGCGCCGGAGGCGGCACATGGTCGACGATCTTCTGGAACAGCGGCTCCAGCGTGCCCGAACGCAGCGACGGGTCTTCATTGGCGTAGCCGTTGCGGCCGGAGGCATAGAGAACCGGGAAGTCGAGCTGCTCGTCGGTGGCGTCCAGCGTCACGAACAGGTCGAACACCTCGTCCAGCACTTCCTGGATGCGTTCGTCCGGGCGGTCGATCTTGTTGACGACGACGATGGGGCGAAGACCCAGGGCCAGCGCCTTGCCGGTCACGAACTTGGTCTGCGGCATCGCGCCTTCCGACGAATCGACCAGCAGGATTACGCCGTCGACCATGGACAGGATGCGCTCCACCTCGCCGCCGAAGTCGGCGTGGCCGGGCGTGTCGACGATGTTGATGCGGGTGCCGTTCCATTCGACCGAGGTGGGCTTCGCCAGGATGGTGATGCCGCGTTCCTTTTCCAGGTCGTTCGAGTCCATCGCCCGTTCCTCGACCCGCTGGTTGTCGCGGAAGGTGCCGGACTGGCGGAAAAGCTGGTCGACGAGCGTGGTCTTGCCATGGTCGACGTGCGCGATGATCGCGATGTTACGCAGGGACATGCAACTGCCTTCGGGATTTAAGGTTTCCCGGCCGGCACCGCGCCTGCTCAGGACTATCGGGCGCGCCCCTACAGGAAATGACGCGCTGCGGCAAGGGCGGCGCGACGGCCGGCGAAAGCGTTCAGTGGTCCGACGCGGCGAAGGCGCCGATCCCCGTTTCCGCCCGCACCCGCTGCGCCGGATAGCCCGCCTTGTCCACCGCCGCGCGGGGCGAGCGGTCGAGCAGCGAGATCAGCCAGATCGAGAGGAAGCCCGCCGGGACGGAGAAGATCGCCGCGGAACTGTAGGGGAAGGGCGCGGGGCCGAGGTTGAAGGTGGTCGTCCACACGGCGGGCGACAGCAGCGTCAGCACGAAGGCGGTCAGCAGGCCGATGGTCCCGCCCCATGCCGCGCCGCGGGTGGTGCACCCGCTCCAGAGCAGCGAGAGGATCAGCACCGGGAAATTGCCCGACGCCGCCAGCGCGAAGGCAAGGCTGACCATGAACGCCACATTCTGCTTCTCGAACACCAGCCCCAACAGCACCGCCAGCGCGCCCAGCGCCAGCGTGGTCAACCGCGACACGCGCAGTTCGTCCGCCGAACCCGCCTGGCCATGTTTGAACACCGTGGCGTAGAGATCATGACTGACCGCCGACGCCGCCGAGAGCGTCAGCCCCGCCACCACGGCGAGGATGGTCGCGAAGGCCACCGCCGAAATGAAGCCCAGAAAGGCATTGCCGCCGATCGCATGCGCCAGATGGATCGCCGCCATGTTGCCGCCGCCGCGCAGCGCGCCCTCCCCGTCCAGATAGCTGGGCTCCGTTCCCACCAGCACGATGGCGCCGAAGCCGATGATGAAGGTCAGGATGTAGAAATAGCCGATCCACCCGGTCGCCCAGAGCACCGACTTGCGCGCTTCCTTCGCATCGGGAACGGTGAAGAAGCGCATCAATATATGCGGCAGGCCCGCCGTCCCCAGCATCAGCGCGAGGCCGAAAGAAATGGCCGAGACGGGGTCCTTGATGAAATTGCCCGGCGCCATGATGGACCGCCCCCGTTCCGCCGCTTCGGCCATGGTCGCCCCGCCGGACAGGGCGGCCTGGCGCTTCACCTCCACCGCGCGGGCGAACAGCGCTTCAAGGCTGAAGCCCATCTGCGCCAGCACCATCAGCGCCATGAAGCTGGCGCCGCCCAGCAGCAGCACCGCCTTGATGATCTGCACCCAGGTCGTCGCGCGCATGCCGCCGAACAGGACGTAGAGCATCATCAGCGCGCCGACGATCACCACCGCCACGGCATAGGGCAGGCCGAACAATAATTTGATGAGCTGCCCCGCCCCCACCATCTGCGCGATCAGGTAGAAGCTGACGACCAGCAGCGTGCTGACCGCCGCGAAGCTGCGCACCGGCGGCTGGGCGAAGCGGTAGGAGGCGACATCGGCAAAGGTGAAGCGCCCAAGATTGCGAAGCCGTTCCGCCATCAGGAACAGCAGGATCGGCCAGCCGACCAGAAATCCGGTGGAATAGATCAGACCGTCATAGCCGTCGTTGAAGATCTGCGCCGAAATGCCAAGGAAGGAGGCCGCCGACATATAGTCGCCTGCCATGGCGAGACCGTTCTGGAAACCGCTGATCCCGCCCCCCGCCGTATAGAAATCGGAAGCGGTACGGGTGCGCGCCGCCGCCGCCTTGGTGATCCAGAGCGTCAGCCCGACAAAGGCGACGAACATGAGGATCGCGACCCAGTTGACGGGCTGGCGCTGCGCCTCCCCCTCCAGCGCCGCTGCGAGCGCGGGGAGCGGGAGAAGCATGATGGAGGCGGTGACAAGCGCGGCAAGCCAAGCCCTCATGCGACGCGATCCTGGAAGCCGTGGTCGATCAGGAGGGCCGCCATCCGGGCGTCATGGTGGCGGTTGGCATAGGCGACATAAACGCCGGTCAGCGCAATCGCGAGCAGGATGAGGCCAAGCCCGACCGGAATGCCAATCGACGTCACGCCCGGGCCGACGGGCATGCCCAGCAGCGCCTTGTCGAAGGCGATCAGCAACAGATAACCGACGAAAGCGAAGAAGATGATGGCGGACAACAGCCAGCCGATCTTCGCCCGACGCGCCACCAGCCGGGCATAGCGCGGATCGGCCGCCACGGCTGCGATCCTCTGTTCGTCCGGTCCGTCGCTCATGCGCCCTCCTTCGTCCTTTCGGCCATGCTAGCCGCGCGCCGGGCGATTGCAATGGCAAGCGCGGAGGCTTTATAGCTCGCATCATGGACTTGCGGGCCAACTGTTCTATGCACATATAACAGTTCGAACCGCCCCTGGCCCCTGGGAGATGACATGGCTTCGACCGCGCCGACCGCCACCGCCACGACCTCTGGCGACACGCTGAACCTGACGCCGCCCGACCCGGTGCCGCCGGTCGCGCCCGAAAAGGCCGCCGGGCTGGTGCCGCTGGATGACGAGAAACGGTCGAAGCTGGACGAGAAGGTCGATGCCTTCATCGACGATCTGGTCGCGCAGGACGCCAATTCGCCCGAATTCGGCCAGCGGGTCGACCAGCTCACCAATATGGGGCGAAAGGAAATCGCGGAGGCGGCCGGGCACAGCAACCGATTCCTCGACCGGCCGGTACGGGCGATGGACAGCGACAACAAGGTCGGCGTCGACCTGGCGGAGCTGCGCCGGACCATCGAGGATCTCGACCCCGGCAAGCGCGGCAGCCTGACCGCGCCGAAGAAGCTGTTCGGCCTCATCCCCTTCGGCAACCGGATGCGCGACTATTTCGACAGCTACAAGAGCGCGCAGAGCCATATCAATTCGATCCTGGGCAGCCTCGCCAGCGGCAAGGACGTGCTGATCAAGGACAATGCCGCGATCGATGTAGAGCGGCAGAATATGTGGCAGACGATGGGCCGTCTGGAGCAGATGATCCACATCAGCAAGACGCTCGACGCCCGGCTGGAAGCCAAGGCGCTGGAACTGGATTCGACCGACCCCGCGAAAGCCAAGGCGATCCGGGAGAGCGCGCTCTTCTACATCCGCCAGCGCACGCAGGACCTGCTGACGCAGATGGCGGTGACGGTGCAGGGCTATCTGGCGCTGGACCTCGTCAAGAAGAACAATGTCGAGCTGGTGAAGGGCGTCGACCGCGCCAGCACCACGACCGTCGCCGCGCTGCGCACCGCCGTCACCGTGGCGCAGGCGCTGGTCGGGCAGAAGCTGGTGCTGGAACAGATCACCGCGCTCAACACGACGACCGCGAACATGATCGATTCGACCGGCGAGATGCTGAAGAACCAGACGGCGCAGATTCACGAGCAGGCCGCATCCAGCACCATTCCCATCGAGACGCTGCAACGCGCCTTCCAGAATATCTACGACACGATGGACAATATCGACACGTTCAAGCTGAAGGCGCTGGAGAATATGAAGACGACGGTGAACACGCTGTCGAACGAGGTGGAGAAGTCCAAGGGCTATATCGCCCGCGCCGAAGGGCAGGCGCAGGCGGCAAGCCAGGCCCGTGCCGACAATCCGTTGCTGAGTTCCATCGAGGCGTGAGGGGATGAGCCGTTCCGACCGCGTGCTGGCCGATGCGGAGGCGGTTCTGCGCCGCCATAGCGAGCGCGGGCAAAGCCTGTCGGCGCGCGCCCGGCAGCGGCGCAACGCGGCGCTGATGCGGAAGGTCAAATATGCCTTCTGGGCGGTGACTGCGGTCCTGATCGGCAGCGCAGTGGCGGGTTTCGTGACCCCGCTGGGCACGACCGGGGTGATGATAGCGCTGGGGGCGATGCTGGCGGCCCTGCTGCTGGTCGCCATGCTTCCCGGCGAAAAAAGGGTGCGGACAGAGGCGCTGGCGGATACGGCGCTCACCGCCCTGCCCCTGCAAACCGAAATCTGGCTGGAGAATCAGCGCAAGGCCCTGCCCGCACCGGCCGTCACGCTGGTCGACAGCATCGGCGTCAAGCTGGAAACCCTGGCGCCGCAACTCGAACGGCTGGGCGATCAGGATCCGGCGGCGCAGGAAATCCGCAAATTGCTGGCCGATCACCTGCCCGAACTCGTCACCGGCTACCAATCCATTCCCGAGCCGCTTCGGCGGGAGGAGCGCAATGGGCGCGTTCCCGAACGGCAATTGATCGACGGGCTGGGCGTGATCGACGCGGAAATCGCGCGGATGAGCGAAAATCTGGCGAGCGGCGACCTGGACAAGCTGGCGGTGCAGAACCGCTTCCTGGAACTCAAATATCAGGAAGCGAAGGAACTTGGGCAGGACTGACGTCTTCCTACAGTGATGATCCATTTGACGCTGATCATCGTCGATTTCCTCACCGGACTGCTGGCGGCCGGCGCCTGGGCGCTGGCGAGCGCGGGAGGAGCCATTGCGGCGCTTGTCGGCGGCGGACTGCTGGGCGCGTCGCTGTTCCGGAAATGGCGGCAAAAGGGCTGAAGGCAAGGGGTGTCAGACGCCTTCGATCAGCACATCCATGGCATGGCGGGTCAAAGGTTCGCTGAAACGTATGCCGAAGCGCTTGCCCTCGGCCCACATGACGCGACCGCTCGCCTGCACGCCCAATGCCTCGACCATGAGGTAGGTGCCGGTCGTCGGCGGCGTTTCGCAATGGGCCAGCGCGCCCGAGCTGGAAAGGTCCAGAAAATGGGCCCGCGCCGCCGTGCCGCCGAAACGCAGCGCAACGGGCCCGAACATCTTGTGGCGCGGGTCGAGCCGCCGCTGCCCCGCGGCGCCAGTCAGGTCTGTCATATCCTGCCCTCTCCCCAAGGCATCAGGTCGTCCAATGTCAACGCATCATAGAATCGCTGGCAGCGCATTAACCATAATCCGCGCCAAGAAAAGCCTCCCGGCGACAGGAAGGTCAGGACCGAAGGGCGCAGGGAACGATGGAGGAAGGTTCGGGCCGGGCTGCGATGCGCTTGAACCGGGCGAAATAGCCCCCGGCCGTCGGCTTCGGGATGAGTTCCTCCAGCCGGAACCCCATGGCGGCCAGTTCGCAGGCGAGCAGGCGCGGCGGCGTTCCATGCTGGTCGGTCGGGCGGTTGGCGTCGACCACGATCAGTTCGCCATCCGGCTTGAGCGCGGGACTCAAATGCCAGAGAAAGGCGTAGGGCTCCGCGATCTCATGGTACATATGCACCATGAGGATGCGGTCGAAGCTGTTTTCCGGCAGCTTCGGGTCCTCTGGCGCGCCCAGGCGGACGCTGACATTGCGCCAGTCTTCCCGGGTGATGCGCCGGGACAGGGCCTCGATCACTTCGGGCATGATGTCCTCCGCCAGGACCCGGCCGCTGTCGCCCACCCTCCTGGCGAGGCGAACTGTATAATAGCCTTCGCCCGCGCCGATGTCCGCGACCGTCATGCCGGTGCGGATGCCGGCCCGGTTCATGATGTCCTCGGCCTCGTTCACCCGGTCGCGCGCCTCCTCGCTGGACCAGCGGGTGGACACGATCGGCGCGACCGGGCGGTCGGCGCGCGGAAAGGCGCGTGCGCCTGCCGGGCGGTCGCCATTGCCGTCCGACGAAAACGGGCCGCAGCCCGCCAGCAGGAACAGGCATGCTGTCAGTGTTCCGGCCGCCAGCGCCGGAGCTTTCATCAGTCGACGTCCTCCACGTCGACCTTCTCGCCCGTCACCTTCTGGCTGAGCGCGGCGGCCATGAAGGGATCGAGCGCGCCGTCCAGCACATCGTCGGGCGAGGTGGAGGTGACGCCGGTGCGCAGATCCTTCACGAGCTGATAGGGCTGGAGCACATAGGAGCGGATCTGGTGGCCCCAGCCGATCTCCGTCTTGGCCTGATATTCGCCCGAGGCGGCTTCTTCGCGGCGGCGCAGTTCCGCTTCGTAAAGGCGCGCCTTCAGCATGTTCATGGCCGTGGCGCGGTTCTTGTGCTGCGACCGGTCGTTCTGGCTGGCGACGATGATGCCTGAGGGAACGTGGGTGATGCGGACGGCGGAGTCGGTGGTGTTGACGTGCTGCCCGCCCGCTCCGGAGGCGCGATAAGTGTCGATCTTGAGGTCGCTTTCATTCACCTCGATCTCGATATTGTCGTCGATCACCGGATAGACCCAGACCGACGAGAAGCTGGTGTGGCGGCGCGCCGAACTGTCATAGGGGCTGATGCGCACCAGCCGATGCACCCCGCTTTCGGTCTTGGCGTAGCCATAGGCATTCTCGCCCTTGAACAGGAAGGTCGCGGACTTGATGCCGGCCTGATCGCCTGCCTGATAGTCGACCAGTTCGACCTTGTAGCCGCGCCGTTCGGCCCAGCGGCGGTACATGCGGCTGAGCATTTCCGCCCAGTCCTGGCTTTCCGTGCCGCCCGCGCCCGCGTGGATTTCCAGATAGGTGTCGCTGGCGTCGGCCTCGCCCGCCAGCAGCGCCTTGATCTTGTCCTCGTCCGCGCGGTCGGCCAGCGCCTTCAGCGAAGCGATGGCTTCGGTCACCATATCCTCATCGCCTTCGGCGTCGGCCATTTCGATGAGTTCGGCGGTGTCGGTCTTCTCGCTCTCGATCGCGCGGGTGGCGCCGATGGCGGCGTCGAGCCGGGTGCGTTCGCGCATCACTTCCTGGGCAAGCTTCTGATTGTCCCAGAGGGTCGGGTCCTCGACGCGGGCGTTCAGTTCGTCGAGGCGACGCAGGGCGCGGTCCCAGTCGAGGAAGCGGCGCAGCAGGTCCAGCGCGGCGTCGATGCGGTCGATATATTGCTGCGCTTCGGCGCGCATGGGAACTCTCCAGAATGTCGGGGCGCCTGGCCGTAGGATCGGCAAACGCATCAAGTGCCCGCCCCTATCCGAGGGCGGCGGATTTGGGAAGATTCAATCCTTGCCGGCGAATGCGCAAGGATCGGATGGAATCAGGCCGAATCCGCCGCTGTCGCATCCCCGCCTGAAATCATCCCCGCCCATCACTCCGCCGCCATCGCATAGTTCGAGCGCGGCAGTTCATGCGCCAATGCATTCACCATGGCAGCCACCACCTGCTGCAAACGGGCAAGCCCCGGTCCCGGCTGGTCCAGCGAGACGTCCAGATAGAGGCTCCGGTCGCATTCCACCTGGATCGCATAACAGCCATGCGTCGGCCTGCCGTGGCGTTCGACCATATGGTCGCCCGCATAAGGATGATTTTGCGCGACGGCGATGCCGTGGGCGGCGGCGACATCCGCTGCCAGCGTCATCAGCCGAGCCGAGGCGCTGCGGCCGAATCGGTCCCCCAGCACGAGTCCGGGAGCAACCTGCCCCGCGGTGGGCGGGGGAAGCGGCGGCATGGAATGCAGGTCGATCAGGATCGCATGACCATGGGCATCGCGCGCCGTCCGCATCAATCGCGCGAGCGTCGCATGATAGGGCCTGTGGAACAATTCGATCCGGCGTTCGACCTCCGCCCATCCCAGCGAGCGCTGCCATAGCTCATGCGCGCCCGGCAAGCGGCGCGGGATCAGGCCCAGCCCGCCCCGCAATTTGGCGCTGCTCTGCAGGGGGACGTCGCGCGGAATGCCGCTGACCATGCCTGCGTCGATCTCCCGCTCATGCCGGTTGAGGTCGATCGTCGCTCGCGGCACCCGCGCCACCAGCACCGGAACGCCCCGTTCGATCAGCGGATAGGCCAGCATGTCCGCCCAGCGATCCTCCAGCCTTTGCAGCACATCCCGCCGCACCCGCGCCTGTGCCAGCAGCCCCTCGTCATAATCCCGCCCCGCATGCGGCACGGAAACGACCACCGGCCCGGCGGGGACGTCGGGTTCGTAAAGATCGTAGGCGGGCGTGGTTTCGGTCGGAACCGGCGGCGCGCTATGTCCCAAGCAAGATCCTTTCACAGGCCGCCGCCCAAAAATGGTTACTCGGCTGGATAATATTTACACCTTGTCGCATATATAGTCGCTTCACGCCATCCGCGAAGGGGGCGATCAGGGGTCGGCCGTCACAGGCCTGGGACGAGACGTACGGGGCAATGGTTCGAATTCTGCTGGCGGAAGATGATGAAAGCATGCGCGCCTATCTGGCCCGCGCGCTGGAACGTTCAGGATATGAAGTCGTCTCCGTCTCCACCGGAGCGCAGGCGGTGCCGCATATCGACAGCGACCGGTTCGACCTGCTGCTGACCGACATCGTCATGCCGGAAATGGACGGGATCGAACTGGCCCAGCATGCCGCCGCCGTGGCGCCCGACATGCGAATCATGTTCATCACCGGCTTCGCCGCCGTCACGCTGAAAGCGGGCAAGGCCGTGCCGCAGGCGAAGGTCCTGTCAAAGCCGTTTCACCTGCGCGACCTGGTGCTGGAGGTCGAGCGCATGTTCGGCACCGAAAGCCTGACCGGCCTCAGCTAGGCCGAGACAACCTCTTCCATATCGGGCGTCGACGGCAGAGGCTGCCCGGCCATGGCGGCCGCGAACCGTTCCCGGTCCAGCCCCTTTTCCCAAACCGACACCACCACCGTCGCGACCGCATTGCCGATGAAATTGGTGAGGCTGCGGCATTCGCTCATGAAGCGGTCGACGCCCAGGATCAGCGTCATGCCCGCCACCGGCACCGAGGGCACGATGGAAAGCGTCGCTGCGAGCGTGATGAACCCCGCCCCCGTGACGCCCGCGGCCCCCTTGCTGGAAAGCATGGCGACCAGCAGCAGCAATATCTGCTCCTCCAGGCTCAGATGCACATTGGTCGCCTGCGCGATGAACAGCGCCGCCAGCGTCATGTAGATATTCGTGCCGTCCAGGTTGAAGCTGTAGCCGGTCGGCACCACCAGCCCGACCACCGACTTGCGGCACCCGGCGCGCTCCATCTTCTCGATCAGGCTCGGCAGCGCCGCTTCGGAGGAGGAGGTGCCGAGCACCAGCAGCAGTTCCGCCTTCAGGTAGCGGATCAGATGCAGGATGTTGAACCCGGCGAGCCGCGCCACCACGCCCAGCACCACCAGCACGAACAATATCGAGGTCAGATAGAAGGTCGCCACCAGCCCGGCCAGATTGGCGAGCGCCCCCACCCCATATTTTCCGATGGTGAAGGCCATCGCGCCGAAAGCGCCCAGCGGCGCCGCCTTCATCAGGAAGGACACCAGCTTGAAGATCGCATGGCTGGCCGATTCGAGCACCGTCATCAGCGGATCGGCCCTTTCCCCGATCATGGTGAGCGCGATGCCGAACAGGATGGCGACGAACAACACCTGCAGGATATTGTGTCCGTCCGCCACGGCGGAGACCAGCGTGCCGGGTATGATGTCCAGCAGGAACCCCGTGAGGGTCCGGTCATGCGCCTGCTGCTGATATTGCGCGACCTTCCCGGCATCCAGCGTCGCCGGGTCGATATTGAGGCCTGCCCCGGGATGGACGACATTGGCGACGATCAACCCGACGATCAGCGCCAGGGTGGAAAAGGTCAGGAAATAGGCGAAGGCCTTGGCCGCGACACGGCCGATCGCGCCCAGTTCCTTCATCCCCGCCACGCCGGTCACGATGGTGAGGAAGATGACGGGCGCGATGATCATCTTGACCAGCTTGATGAAGGCTTCCCCCAGGGGCTGTAGCGCGACGCCGGTTTCGGGAAAGAAATGCCCGATCCCAACGCCAAGGGCGATGGCGATCAGCACCTGAACATAAAGCTGGCGGTAGAATGGCAGGCGGGCGATGGGCTGATCAGACGGCGTGGGCGATGGCAGCATGGCGTTTGGCGTCCCCTTTTCGCACCGCAACATATGACCTGCCGGGCTGCTGTCCAGAAGAATAGCGGCAAGGCTCAATTTCCCGCTTGCGCTCCCTTACACCCCCGGCTATTGGCCCACTCCACCGTGGGCGTGTAGCTCAGTGGTAGAGCACTGTGTTGACATCGCAGGGGTCGCAAGTTCAATCCTTGCCACGCCCACCATGATAAGGCCTTGGGAATCTTCGGGTTTCTGAGGCCTTATTTGTTTCTACCCGGCCTTACATGCGCCGTTTCGCCGCTCCTGACACAATTCCAACACAGGAGCCGCCACATGGCGACCATTACGAAGCGCAATCGGGCGGGGCTGTTCAGATTCGCCGCAAGGGATACCAACCGAATATCGCACCTTGTTCACCAAAGCTGCGACGGAAAATAGGGCAAGGGAACGCGAATCCGAAATAGACAGGAGGATGCCTACGGGAAAGCTGCCCGCCCCTCTCGGCAGTTGTGGGCCGACAAATCCTAAGCCGCGCCCTGGCCCTTGCGCTCACCGACACCTGCGCTTGTTAGTGACAGGCATAGTGCCCTTATTCGCGCGAATGTCGATCATGCCTATCCGGAACGGCCTTCATGAACAAAGTCATTCCGGTGGCGGCATTGCAGATGGATTGCCCGCCAAAATGCAAATCGCGTGGCCCTGATGAAAATTGTCCCGCCTCTTCGTGGAGGGAGGCACGAAGAGGCGGGAACGCGACCCTGTGGCTTCTTGGTTCGGGGTAGAGGAAGGATAGCGCTTATCCCTGGCCATGTCTCATCAGGAATCAAAGACTTGCTGAGAGATGGGTTCATATTGGTCACTCAAACTGGCAGCTATTACGGGGTTTGATGCTCCTCCCGCCCCTCGGCCACCAGGACGAGATAGTCGCGTATTCGAGAGCGGAACTCCTCCGCCAGATGAATATGCATCCGGCGGCCATCCACGGTATCCGGCGCCCGGATCACGGCCCCCTTCTCGCACAGCTGATTGAGATAGCGCAGCGCCGTCGTATGCGGCGCTCCCGAAGCGATGCAGGCGCTGCTCACTGAAATGGCCTTCCCCTCTGTTTCGGCAGCGAAAAGGTCCAGCAGCATATGCCAGGCCGGATCGACGGTGATGCCGAACGGTAACACCGCCTGCCGAGCATCGCTTTCCCGCAACAAGCGCCGCGCCAGGGAGCCAAGACGCTTCTCCGCCACGTCATCCATCGAAGAAGAGGTTTCCTGCCCCCCGGCATCGACAAGGATTTCGGAGGTTCCCGTCAGCGATCGGATGGTTTCGCTGAGGCGGGCAAGATCGTTTTCGATCGCCTTCAGATCCGTGGGGCGGAGCAGTGCTGCGCGTTGGCCGAACATGGCGGTCATCCTTGAATCCCCCCATTTCCCAGCCTTCGCGAGGCACGTTGATCCATCAGCACGCCGACGGCCATGACGATCAGAATGGGAATGCCCCAGGCGGTGGTCATGCTGTAGTAGACCTTGGAAACCAGCTTGGGCGCTGCCCAGGCAACCAGGTGCGAACAGACGCCATTGAACTGGAAGGCCGCTGCCCAGATCGGCCACCATCGTGACGAGGTCAGCGCGAGATAGATGAACCCGATCAGCAGCAGCAGGTCGCCGCTGAACACCAGAGGGTTGGGCTTGCCGAATGGATGGTGGCCACCCATTCCGATATAGGTGAGCACGCTCGCCAGCATGACGAGCAAGGCACCTGCTTTTCCTGCCCAGCCACCTTGGAGCCAGACATAAAGCGCTATGCAGATCAGAGCTGCATTGAAGGCGGCGGACAGATCCATTCGACTTCCCCGAGATAGGCGGCCTCTCAGGCGGCGGCACTGCCGGGCATATCGCCGAACAGCAACGGCACGCCCGCCTTGCCGCTCTGCATTTTCTCCCGGGGGCAGCCAAAAAGATTCTCGTCGGCGACCTCGGAGCGCTTGCGGATGCGGTGCGCCTTGCTATGCGCCTCGACCAGGCTCTGGCGGCTTTGCAATATGGCGTTTGTACAGCGTGTAAGGTCGGAAAAAATCTTCTGCCCGCTTAGAGGATCAAGTCCCATGGACCGACCCACCTCGATCATGTTCGCGCTGGCCCGGAGCGTGTGGGCGAGTAAATCGTCGAGCTTGGCGTAAGCCATGTTCAGGTCGGTGACCACCGTCTGAGCGGCATTTTTGCTAAGCGGCATGGGGCTGTCAGCTTTGGACATGGGATCTCCTTGGACGACGAGCGTCGTCTTGAAAGTCGGATTGTCTGAACGCGCGACCGCTATGAAAAGAAAGACATGATCCACAGGCCGGCCGCGACAAGCGCGGCAACCGTTCCGCCGATCATGAGCGCCAGGCTCAGGATCCACTTCATGCGTTGCAACGCATCTAGATCATTGTCTCGACCTCCCAGCGGAGGGATGCGCAGCGCTTGATGTTCGACCGGCATCTCCTGCCCCCCAACAATCGACATTTGGGGGGCGATGGCAACCTCTTCCGGTTGATATATCAATGGCTGATATGTCTGCCGTCCCTCCACTTCAGAGAGGATGCGGGCGGCTTCGAAACGATCGGCAACCCCCAGCGCGCGCAATGCCTGGCGAACGCGCTGGTTCACCGCATGATCCGATTTGCCGATCTGCCTGGCGATCTGCTTGGTGTTGAGATTCTGGGCGACCAAGCGAAGACACTCTTTCTGCTTGTCAGTGAGGCGCGAGATGTCCGGGTCGCTCATGTGCTTATATCCGGCGTAGGGACGATGGCGCACAAATCGACCGGGGCGCCAAATTTCATTCGCATATTCATTCCGCCATGGTGCAAGGCTGCCCCTCCCTCAGCGCAGCGTGGGGCAAGCGATTCGACGCCAAATTAGATAGTATTGTGATTCATGAACAGGCCGGCTTGGTCTGCTCGACCGCAAGAAAGACTGGCGTGCGTCATGGCTGGGGCGCTGCCTCTCGACATCTTCGAGCCCCCTATCCCACTGTCGAACATGCGGGAAATGATGCGACGCCATCAGGCACGTGCCCCAGGCCGGGCCTCTCCTGGTTGCGGCAACGGCTTAAGAAATCCGCGTCGATGCGGTGTGAAGGGCCGCCAAGTCTTCCATAGACGCGGAGCCTTATCCAATTTGATTGCAGCCCAGTGACCTGCGGAGGAATAATTCTTCACTCAGAATTGAGTAGCCGCACTCTCTCCGCGCCGGTTCAGAGCCGCGCCTTCCATGCAGAAACCGGCCGAGGCGGTCGAGCAGACCAGGCTGGAAAGGCGCCCGCCTGATACATGACATGTGGAAACTATGGCGCGGGTCAGCGACAATCCCGCCCCTAACTGGCGCCATCACTGGGCAGCCCACTGCATCATGGCGGGGGTCGACCTCGTCACCATCATCATGAACATGGGCGGCTGGAAGTCCCGGCGCATGGTCCAGCGCTGTTCCGGCGGCAGCGCGGATCATATACGCGAATCCATCGACAAGCTGAACTGAGATGGGGTCGTCTGACCAGAGCGAGCTTTGAGGCAGGGCGTGCGGTCTGCTTCATTTTTGCGCGAAACGACAACTCCAAACGATCAACCAAGTCACTGGAAATAGCATCATTTGATGTTATATTTCGTGCCTAAGAAGGAGCAGTTTTATGCGGACTACAATCGCTCTAGGCAGTAGTGACGATTTAATCATTTGAGCCATAGCATGATGCTGGCGAGTTTGACGAAGCCGAGGAAGTTTGCGGCGAGTTTGTCATAGCGT
>NZ_LTAB01000053.1:0-14550 GCF_001580035.1 Sphingobium sp. 22B
GGGTGAAGGCGGTGAAGGCGCCCGCCGGTCCCCCGGCCAGCGCCTTCACCCGCCCCGGTCCGCTGATCGGATCGGACGCGAAGCAGCTCATGCACCTGTTCGGCCAACCCCGGCTCGACATTCGCGAAAGCACCATGCGCAAGCTGCAATTCGCCAATGGCCGCTGCGTGCTGGACGCCTATCTCTACCTCCCGCCGCAGGGGAAGGAGCCGCTCGTCACCCATGTCGATGCGCGTACGCCCACGGGCACGGACGTCGACCCCGCAAGTTGCTCTGCCGCCTTGCAGGCGAAATGATCTTTTTGATGGAAGAGCGAGGCGCTCCCGCGGAAGGCGGGAGCCCCGTTCATGCGCTTGAACAGGACAAGCGCTAGGCCAGCCGCTCCAGCGCCCAGCGAGCCGCCTCCGCCACCACCGGATCGTCATCCGCCACCAGCGCCCGCAACCGGTCCGCCAACCGCCTGTCACCACTGTTCCCCGCCGCGATGGCGGCATTGCGCACCATCCGGTTCCGTCCGATCCGCTTGATGGGGGAGCCTGAGAAAATCTCGCGAAAGCCCGCATCGTCCAGCGCCAGCAGGTCGCCCAGTTCCGGGGCCGCCAGCTCCGCCCGCCCGACAAAGGCGCGGTTCGCCGCCGCCGCGTCCGCGAACTTGTTCCAGGGACAGACGGCCAGACAATCGTCGCAGCCATAGATGCGATTGCCGATCCCGGCTCGAAACTCCTCCGGTATCGGCCCTTTATGCTCGATGGTCAGGTAGGAAATGCACCGCCGCGCATCGACCGTATAGGGCGCGGGAAAGGCGTCGGTGGGGCAGGCCGCCTGACAGGCGGTGCAACTGCCGCAATGGTCCTTCTCCGGCGCATCGGGCGCCAGCGCGATCTCGCTGTAGATCGCCCCCAGGAACAGCCAGCTTCCATGCGCACGGCTGACGAGATTGCTGTGCTTCCCCTGCCAGCCCAGACCCGCGGCCTCGGCCAGCGGCTTTTCCATGACCGGGGCGGTATCGACAAAGACCTTGAGCGCGCCGGGATGCTGCTCAACCAGCCAGCGGGCGAGGGACTTCAACCCCTTCTTGACCACGTCATGATAGTCGCGCCCCTGCGCATAGACCGAAATCCGCCCCCGGTCCGGCACATCCGCCAGCGCCAGCGGATCGCGCCCCGGCGCATAGCTCATCCCCAGCATGACGACGCTGCGCACGTCCGGCCAGAGCCCTTGCGGCGATCCGCGCTGCCCGGCGCGCTCCTCCATCCACAGCATCTCGCCATGATGGCCGGCGTCCAGCCATTGCCGCAGCCTTTCGGCCGAACGCGGCGCCGCATTGGCGGGCGCAATGGCGCAGGCGGCGAAGCCCAGCCGCAACGCTTCGGCCTTAAGCCGCTGTTCCAAGGTTTCGTTTTGCGTTGGCATGCGATGCGACTATCAGAGGCCGATGATCGGGGCTCCTCAACCGACCTATGCCGTCGAAGGGCGTGGTCTTGTCAAGACATTCGGTGATTTCCGGGCGGTGGACGGCATCGACATCGCGGTGCCCGCCGGGTCGATCTACGGCATTCTGGGCCCCAATGGCGCGGGCAAGACGACGATGCTGCGCACGCTGCTCGGCATCATCGATCCCGATGAGGGGCATCGCAGCCTGCTGGGCGATCCCGCGCCGCTGCGCCAGGCGCGCAATGTCGGCTATCTGCCGGAGGAACGCGGCCTCTATCCTTCAATGAAGGCGTTCGAAGCCATCGCCTTCATGGGCGCGCTGCGTGGCCTGCCGCTCAGGATCGGGCGGGAACGCGCCCGCGCCATGCTGGCGGACTATGGCATGGGCGCCTCCGCCGAAAAGCCGATCCGCCAATTGTCGAAGGGCATGGCCCAGACCGTGCAGCTTTTCGGCACCATCGTTCACGAACCGCGCCTGATCGTGCTGGACGAACCCTTTTCCGGCCTCGACGCCTTCAACCAGGGCAAGCTGGAGGCGCTGATCCGGGACCAGGCCCGGCGCGGCGTCACGGTGCTGTTCTCCACCCATGTCATCGCCCATGCCGAACGGCTGTGCGAGCGGGTCGCCATCGTCGCGGGCGGCCGCGTCCGCTTCGAGGGCACGGTGGACGACGCCCGCAACCGGCTGCGCCCGCAGGTGCGCCTGCGCACCCGCGCCAGCGATGGCGGCTGGCGCCGCGCCCTGCCCGCCGAAACCATGGCGCAGGATGGAACCTGGCATTTCGCCCTGCCGCAGGAGGGCATAGAACCGCTGCTGCGCGCCCTGCTCGACGGCAATGCCGGGATCGAAAGCCTGTCGATCGAACGCCCCGGCCTGCACGACGCCTTCGTCGCCATTGCGGGCGAGGCGGCCGCCCGGCAGATGGAGGACGACCAGCAGAGGGAGGAAGCGGCATGACCGAATTGATGCGCGCCGCCTTCGTCATCGCCCGGCGGGATTTCACCGCCGTGGTGCTGTCGCGCACCTTCATCTTCTTCCTGCTGGGGCCGCTGTTCCCGATCGTCATCGGCATGGCGTTCGGCGGGCTGGGCGACAAGATTTCGACCACCGACCTGCGCCCGGTCGTCGGCGTCGCCATGTCCCCCGCCGATGCGGCGCGGATGGAGCGCGCCCATGCCCGGCTGGCGGAGCGCATGGGGCCGCAGGCGCTGCCGGCGCTGCGCCGCGTGCCGCTGTCTCCCGCGCCCCGCGTTCAGTTGGCCGGGGCGAATGCGGACGTCATGGTGATCGTGTCGGGATCGCCCGCCCGGCCGGTGATGACCGGCCAGCCGCAGGACATCCGGCGGCTGGAAGGGGACATCAGCCTGCTCGCCAGCGCCGCCGTGGCCGAAAAGTCGCTGCACATGGTCCAGGTGGAGGCGCAGCAGGTCGCCACCAGCGTCGGCGCGCAGACCCAGGGCAGGCTGGTGATCGGCCGGATCGCGCAGATCGTCGTCTTCTTCCTCACCATCCTGCTCGCGGGCATGATCCTGTCCAATCTGGTCGAGGAAAAGACCAACAAGATCATAGAGATTCTCGCCGCCGCCGTGCCGGTCGACGCGATCTTCCTGGGCAAGCTGATGGCGATGCTGGCGATGAGCTTCGTCGGCATCCTCTTCTGGGGCGGGACCGCCTTCTGCGTGTTCCTGGCGCTGAAGACCCCTGGCGTCAGCCTGCCGGAGCCCGCCATCGGCTGGCCCCTCTTCCTGATGCTGGCCGTCATCTATTTCGCCATGGCCTATACGCTGCTCGGTTCCCTCTTCCTGGGCATCGGCGCGCAGGCGGCGACCGTGCGGGAGGTGCAGACGCTCAACATGCCCGTGACCATGGGGCAGATGCTGATCTTCTTCTTCGCCACCTATGCCGTCGACAAGATGGGATCGCTGCCGGAGGTCGCGGCGGTTATCCTGCCCTTCTCCTCCCCCTTCGCCATGATCGCCCGCGCGGCGCAGGTGGACACGCTCTGGCCCCATCTCCTGGCCATAGGCTGGCAGATGCTCTGGGTCGGCCTCATCATCCGCATCGGCGTGCTGCTGTTCCGCCGCCATGTGCTGAAATCGGGCGGCGGCTGGTGGAAGCAGCTGTTCAGAAGCGCGACAGGCTGACCCTGCTATGGCGGGGCCCATGAACCGGCGGCGCTTTCTGGGCATGGGCGGCTGTGCCGCGACGACGATCGTCCTCTGGCACGCCGGGCTGGGCAGGGCCGCCGCCTATCCTTTCACGCTCAGCGATGCCGAATGGCGCAAGCGCCTGAGCCCGCCCGCCTATCAGGTGCTGCGCAAGCGATCGACCGAATATCCCTTCACCAGTCCCCTCAACAAGGAACATCGCACCGGTATTTTCGCCTGCGCCGGTTGCGGGCAACGGCTTTTCAGCTCGAAGACCAAGTTCGACAGCGGCACGGGCTGGCCCAGCTTCTGGGCGCCGCTGCCCCGCGCCGTCGGCACCTCGCGCGATTTCGAACTGGGCTATCCGCGAGCGGAGGTGCATTGCGCCCGCTGCGGCGGCCATCTGGGCCATGTGTTCGATGACGGGCCGAAGCCCACCGGCAAGCGCTATTGCATGAACGGCGTTGCGCTGGCCTTTGTCGCCGGCTGAGCGATCACCTTGTAGATGCGGAGCGGCCCCTTGGTGGGAACCGGCTGCAGCCAGCGCGGCGGCCGGTTGCGCTTCAACGCCGCGGCCAGGCCCTTCGGGAAGTCGGCGCGATAATGTTTGATCTCGTTCATCTCGTTGCAGATCAGCAGATAATCCGCGCCCCTGCCGCCATTCAGGCGCATGATGGTCGCAAAGGCCTTTTCGGGCGATTCCGTGAAACCGTCGATGACCGCGGTGATGCCGGCGGCATTGCGGTGATGGGCCGTGCCGATCACGCTGTGCCCGGTTCGCACGAGGATGTCGGGCCCCAGATCGAGCGGCGCGAACAGGGTCGAGCGGGGCAGCGCCCGCAAGGGAGCCAGCAGCGCGGCCGTCCGGCAATTGACGGTTTCGGGCTGCTCCTTCTCCGCCGCGCCGCTCGTGATCAATATCCAGGCGCCGCACAGGCCCGCCGGGGTGAGCAATATGGCGACGCTCGCCGTCACCAGAATGCGCGCCACGGCCCTGCTCCAGCTCTGGATATGCTGAAAGATCGCCAGCAGCAGCCAGGCCGTGCCGGGCAGCGCCAGGACATGCGCCACCGACATGGCGCGCAGGACGAGGATCGCGACCGCCAGCGCTCCGGTCAGCAGCAGGGCAATGACGATCCAGCGGTCCCGCGCCTCCCTTTCCGTGGCGCGCCAGGCCGCGACGATCGTGCTGACCAGCCCCATGGCCGCCGGCAGCAGGATGATCCCCGCCATCAGAAGACCCTGTTCCCAGACCGGGCGGCCCTCCTTCACCTGGAGATACCATAAGCGATAGGCCACCGGACCGAGCGCCTTGAAGGGATCGCCGGAAAGGCAGGCTCCGCCGCTCAGCAGGAACACGCCGGCCGCCGTGACTCCTGCCGCCGCCGTCGCCATGAAGCGTCGCCGGACGCTGGTCGTGCCGATCAGGCGCAGGGCAAGCGGCATCGCCAGCGCAAAAGCCACGAGCGGCCAGATATAGGCTGCCGAAAGGCTGTCGCAATATCGGACCAGCGCCGCACCGGGGCCGCGCAGCAGCAGCAGGAGGAGGAGCGCGCCGCCGCCCAGCGTGGCGGCATAGGCGGCGATCCGCGCCGCCTCCCACCGGTCGAACCAGGTCCGCAGGGCGAAGGCGCCGGCGAACAGCGCGGCATAGGGCAGCGCCTCGCTGGAGATCTGAAGCCACACCGCCAGCGCGAGGCCGGCCGTGAAGCCGCCCCTCAGGCGACGGGCATCCAGTGCGCCGCACAGGGCCATGGCCGCCATCCAGATCTGCCACCCGTGATGGTCGATCCGGAACGGGGTGAACTGGACCAGGATGGTCGGCGTGGTCAGCAGCAGCGCAACCGCCAGCATCGGGACGAAGACGCCGCCGGCAGCGCGCCGCGCCGCCAGGAAGACCGTGCCCGTCAGCCCGCCCAGCAGCAGCAGCGGCACCAGCGCACAGGCGGCGACTTCGGCCCTTGCAGGCCCAAGCAGCGGTTGCAGCATCAGAATCAGCGCGGCGATCGGCATGTCGACGATGCGCGACCAGTGCATCGGTCCGCCCGCCGGCGGGTTTACCCGGTGCTGGCTGACGTCCCAGAAATCCTGGCCATGCAGCCAGTCGCGGACCTGTTGCAGCCGCATGGCGTCATCGGGATCGCGGAATTCGAGCGTGGTCAGCCCGTTGCGGAACAGCCAGAGCATGACCGCGCAGCACAGGGCCCAGAGCAGCAGGACCGCCACGCCGATCTGCCAACCGGCGATAGAGGCTGTCTTGGGAAGGCGGCCGCTGTCAGGCGCGGGCGAAGATGCCATATTTCCGGATCGCATAGACGGACAGGAAGCTCACCGGCACGGCCGCCAGCTTGGCCATGGCGGGCGGAAGCCCCAGGCTGCTCAGCCCGCCCACCAGTCCCATGGTGATCGCCATGCCGATCAGGGCGCTGAGGATGAAGGCGATCCGCTGTCCATGCGTCGCCGGCTGCTGCATGTCGAACACGAATTGCGTGCTGATCATCCAGTGCAGGACCAGTCCGCCCGAATAGCCGCCGAACGCAGCAATGGCAGGCGGCACGCCCAGCCGGTGGAACAGCATGAACAGAGCGAAATCGGCCGACAGCGCGCAGATGCTGGCCAGAAGATAGCGCGTGAAGGTGAAACGGCCGAAGACGGCGTTGAACGGCCCGGCCATGCTCCGCACCCAATGGGGCATGGGGTTCAGGCCGCCTTCAGACGATTGGGCACCAGCCTTTCGCTGGCGAGCGCGGCGCGCCGGCCGGCTGCGTCCTGCCCTTCCTCGCCCGCTTCGTGATATTCGGCATCCTCATTGACCGCCCAGATGTCGTAAAGCTGCTCGCCCGCCTCGATATTGCGGACCGTCAGCATCGCCGTCATCATCGCATGGTCCTGATTATTGTAGCGGTGCATGCCGTTGCGGCCGACCAGATGCAGCGTCGGATAAAGCCGCTGCAATTCGGTGCGCATCGCAAGGACATTGTCGGCATAGCCGTCATCATAGACCGGATAGGCCTTTTCCTGCCGCACCACCGCGCCGCCGACGACATCGGCGGGGTCGCACAGGCCCAGGCTCGCCATTTCCTTCTTCGCCAGTTCGATCAGATCGGCGTCGCTCGACGACCAGAGGCCATCGCCCTCGAAGCAGAAATATTCCAGGCCGACGCAAGCCAGATCGGGGTCCGGCACCATTTCGGGGGACCAGCTCCGAAAATTCTGGATGCGGCCGACCTGCACCTTCGGATCGTGGATATAGATCCAGTTGTCGGGGAAGATGTCCTCGCCCTTCACCATCAGCGCCACGGTCAGGAAATCGCGATATTTAAGGTCCATCGCCTGGCCCAGCGTCGCGGGCAGCGGACGGATGCGGCCGGCCAGCTCGCGCATCGGGGCGGAACTGATGACATGGCCGGCGGTGATGGCGACTTCGCCGTCCGGGCCGCGCGCCACCATGCGCCAGCCGCCGCTCGCCTGATCCTGCGACAATTGCTCCAGGCTGTGCGCCATCAGCACGCGGTTGCCCCGCGCGACCACGAAGTCGCGGGCCGCTTCCCACATCATGCCGGGGCCAAGGCGCGGATAGCGGAAGCTTTCCAGCAGCGTCTTGGTCGCCATGCCGTCATTGGGCTTTTTGTTGAGGCCCAGGGATCGCCTGAGGCCGTCGGTCACAGCGCCCCAGAGCGACAGGCCCTTGATGCGCTGCGCCGCCCAGTCCGCTGACATCTCGTCGCAGGGCATGCCCCACACCTTCTCCGTATAGGTCTTGAAGAAGATCGAGAACAGCTTGTGGCCGAAGGCGTTGACCGTCCAGTCCTGGAAGGAACGGACATCGCGATTGGGGAACAGCTTCGCCTTGGCGAAGCTCGCCATGCAGAGCGCCGATCGCCACAATCCCAGATTGCCGAGCGCTTCGAAGGCGCGCAGCGGATAGCTGTAGAATTTGCCTTCATAATAGATGCGGCTCATCCGCGGGCGCTGGATGAAGTCGTCGGGCAGTATCTCGTTCCAGAGGTCGACGACCTCCTTCGACTTGGAAAAGAACCGATGGCCGCCAATGTCGAAACGGAAGCCGTTCAGTTCCACCGTTCTGCTGATGCCGCCGACATAGACCGGGTCTTTTTCGATGACGCTGACCGAATAGCCCTTCTTGGTCAGCAGATAGGCGGCCGTCAACCCAGCCGGCCCCGCGCCAATGATGGCGACATCCACATGGTGGTCGTTCTGCGGCATCCAAGGCCCCCCGGTGAAATCCTTCGCCGGTTTAGGTGAAGGAAATCTTCTAAGGAGTAGTTAATAGCCGGTAACAATGCAAGATAAGGCAAGGCCGGCGGCCATGGTGAGCCGCCGGCCTCCACTCTTTTCAAAAGGGCGGATCAGCCCTGGCGCTGTGCCTGGATCAGCGTGTTGAGGTCCGTGCGGGCGCCGTCGAGCGCCTCGCCGAAACAGGCGCGATAGTCCGGCGTGGCGGGCAGGATCGATCCGTTCATCCAGCCGCAGACCTTCTTCGCCGCCTTGGTGATGCGGGAGTCGGCCACGCGGACGCCATGGGTGCTGGCAAGGTTCAGGTCAGCCATCGACACGGCGATGCTGCGGGTTTCCGTCCCGGTGCGGCCGTCGACCACCACGTCCATATCGTTGATGCCGGCAAAGGCATTTGCTGCGGGCAAGGCAAGGGTCATCGCGGCGGTCAGCGCCACCAACGTCTTTCTGGTCATCCTGTATCTCCTGTCGAACTCTTATCGGATCTGCCCAACGCCTGACGTGGGAGTAGGGTCCTCTTCTAAATAGGCTTCGCGAAGGCATATGAAAAGGGGCCACTTGGCAGAAAGTGGCTGAAAACCGCTATTTTTGCGGATGCGAAAGGATCGGCGCCCTTTCGCATCCGCATCAATCGCCCTTAGTGGCGGAAGTGGCGCATGCCGGTGAAGACCATCGCCAGACCCGCTTCGTCAGCAGCGGCGATCACTTCCTCGTCGCGGATGGAGCCGCCGGGCTGGATCACCGCCGTCGCGCCCGCCTCGACCGCCGCCAGCAGGCCGTCGGCAAAGGGGAAGAAGGCGTCCGACGCAACCGCCGAACCGATGGTCCGGGCCTCCGCCCAGCCGGCCTTTTCCGCGGCATCCTTCGCCTTCCACGCGGCGATGCGCGCGGATTCCAGCCGGTTCATCTGTCCCGCGCCGATGCCGGCGGTGCTGTTGCCCTTGGCATAGACGATGGCGTTCGACTTCACATGCTTGGCGACGGTCCAGGCGAACAGGCAGTCGTTCAGTTCCTGCTCGGTAGGCGCGCGCTTCGTCACCACCTTCAGCTGATCGCGGCTGACGCGGCCATTGTCGCGGCCCTGCACCAGCAGACCGCCGGCAATGCTCTTGATCTGGAGGCCGGCACGGGCCGGATCGGGCAGGTCGCCGGTCAGCAGCAGGCGAAGGTTCTTCTTCCTGGCGAAGATCGCCTTGGCGTCCTCGTCCGCATCGGGGGCGGCGACGACTTCGGTGAAGATGCCGCTGATCGCCTCGGCGGTCGGACCGTCAAGCGGGCGGTTGACGGCGATGATGCCGCCGAATGCCGACACGCTGTCGCAGGCAAGCGCGGCTTCATAGGCTTCGATCAGCGTGGCGCCGGTGGCGACGCCGCAGGGATTGGCATGCTTGACGATCACCACGGTCGGCGGGCCGTCGCGGAACTCGCTGACCAGCTCCAGCGCGGCGTCGGCGTCGTTGTAATTATTGTAGCTGAGTTCCTTGCCCTGAATCTGCTTCGCCTGGGCGATACCGTTGGCCGACGGGCCGACGGGCAGGTAGAGGGCAGCCGACTGATGCGGGTTTTCGCCATAGCGCAGCGTCGAACCCAGCGTGCTGGAGACCGAGAGGCTTTCGGGGAACTGCACGCCCTGATCGGCAAAGGCGAACCAGCTTGCGATCATCGCGTCGTAAGCGGCGGTGGCGGCATAGGCCTTGGCCGCCAGCATGCGCCGGAAGTCGTAGCTGGTCGCGCCGCCCTTCTCCTCCATTTCCGCGATCAGCCGGGCATAGTCGGCGGGGTCGGTGACGATGGCCACGCTCTCATGATTCTTCGCGGCGGAACGGACCATGGATGGGCCGCCAATGTCGATATTCTCGATGATCTCCTCGCGCTCCGCGCCCTTGGCGACGGTGGCGGCGAAGGGATAGAGGTTGACGACCACCAGATCGATCGCGCCGATGTCGTGCGCCTGCATGGAGGCGACATGATCGGGATTGTTCCGCACGGCGAGCAGGCCGCCATGGACCTTCGGATGCAGCGTCTTGACGCGGCCGTCCATCATTTCCGGGAAGCCGGTGAGGTCGGAGATGTCCTTGACCTCCAGACCCGCCTCGCGCAGCGCCTTGGCCGTGCCGCCGGTCGACACCAGCTCGACCCCATGCCTGCCCAGCGCCTGGCCCAGTTCGATGAGGCCGGACTTGTCCGAAACGGAAAGAAGGGCGCGCTTGATGATGACGTCTGACATGGAGGTGCTTCCTGCTGCTGTTCGGGTGCCGCTCAGGCTTGCCGCAGGCCTCTAGAGCGATTCCGAGCGAAAGGGAACATTCGCCGTCCCGGAAATCGCGGCAATCGCCATGGGGCAAGCCGGCCACCCCATTGCACGGACCGCGAGGCGCTCAGCTCACCTTTTTCAGCAACCACCCCACGGTCGAGCCGCCCGGAAGGGCCTCGCTGGTGACAGCCAGCTGCCTTGTGCCATGGGGACGGCCTTGGGCATCCACCCACAGGCTTTCCTCGATTGCCAGCTTCCCCGCATTGGCGCGGAACTGCCATGTCGCGCCGGTGTCGATGCGCAGCAGGGCGCCCATGCCGTCGGCGGTGGGCGTGGGCTCGACGCCGGGGGCGAGGTGGAATCGAAGCTGGACCGGCAGCTTCACCGGCTTGCGCCGCCGCACCGCGGGCGTCAGCATGTCCTCGCCACGGATTTCCTTGCCGTCCGCGCTCATCAGCAGCAGGCGGCGGTGGACATAGCCCATGCGCCGCACATAGCCGTCATGGCTGAGGTCGAGGCGGCTGCCGCTTTCCGTCTCCTGCCGGTTGATCTCCACCTCGGTCACGCCCTTGCCCAGCGTGCCGTCGGGCAGCAGGGCGGTGGAATTGCTGTCGTCCAGCACCAATGTGCTGTGCGCCGCGGTGGTGCGCAGCCCCTGCGCCAGATCGCGCGGCATCCACGCGCCCTCCAGCGCGGCGCCGCCGCAGTTGACTATAAGCCGTTGCTGCCCGTCGCTGATCTCGACCGCGCCGGTGGAGGCGCAGCCCGCATCGGCCAGTTGGGCGACGGGGGGCGGGGCGGCATCGACTTGCACCACGGTGCCCCCGGCGGCGAGCCGCTGATAGCCCCAGCCATTGGCCTGCCGCAGCGGACGGGCGCGCACGCGGCTGGCGCGGATGACGGCGTCGATCGTGGCGGGATCGATGGCGCCCGCGCCCTGCCAGTTGCCAAGCCCGCCATCGCCATGGGTGAGGCCGAGCAGGGCCGGCACGGCCTTGGCCAGTGCCTCCTTCAGCAAGGCAGGCGTCTGTTCGCGGCGCACTTCATAGACGGCGGCGACCATGGTCAGCAGCATGATCGCTTCCAGCTGGTCCAGCGGCGAGCGCGAGATGATGCCGCCGTCGCCATGGAGGCCGCTGTCGAGCGCGCGCTTGAGGCCGGCTTCTCCGAACAGCTTGCGCGCCGCGCCGCCCGGCAGCAGCATCGACGCCGCGACGATCCCGCCCCAGGCGACCAGGCGCGGCAGGCCGACCGGCGCCTTGTCCGCGCTGCGGTCCAGATGACGGGCGGTGCGGGCGATGCAGTTCAGCACCAGAGAGCGATAGACGAGGTCGCTCGACGAAAGGATCAGCGGCGCATGGGCCGACCAGAAGAGCAGGCGCCAGCCCGCATTGTCGGCGCGCCATGCGGGTTCGCTGGGCGTGTCGGCATGGGCGGCGAGCCATTTGCGCATCACGCCTTCGGCAATCGGCGCGGCCTGTTCGCGGGTGGCCACGGTGGCAAGGTCGCGCAGCCAGTGGAAGCCGTGCAGATAATCGGCAAAGCCCGCCGTCACGCCCGGATTGGCGAAATCCAGCCTGTCGAGAGGCAGTTTCAGGCCTCGGAACAGGAAATAGCCGGCGCGGATCGCCTGACCCGCATGGGCATTGCCCGGTATTTCATCGTCGGGCACGGCAAGCAGCTTGAGCGGATATTTGCCCTTCAGCCGGCGGCCGTGGATCGGCGTCTTCCAGCTCAGCAGATAGAAGCGGTTGGCGATGCGCTGCGCCAGCGAAAGTCCCTTGTCATCCGCGATGCGGATGAGCCGCTTGCCCTGTTCGATCCCGTCCTCCGGGCCGGGGCCGGCCTCCTCGGGGGCGGAATGGGGGGAAGGGCGGCGGCGGTCGCTCACCCGCCGCGCAGCGTCCGGATGTTGTCGGCATAGGCGGACGGACCGCCCCGGAAGGTCGCGGTGCCGGCCACCAGAACGTCGGCGCCCGCCCCGATCGCCTGTGGCGCGGTGGCGAAGTCGATGCCGCCGTCCACCTGCAGACGAATGTCGCGCCCGGACTTCTCGATCATCTTCCGGATCGCCTCGATCTTGCGGAGCTGGCTGGCGATGAAGCTCTGTCCGCCGAAGCCCGGATTGACGCTCATCACCAGGATCAGGTCGACATCGTCGATCAGGTAATCCAGCATCTTGGCCGGGGTGCCGGGGTTCAGCACCACGCCCGCCTGCACGCCCAGCGACTTGATGTGCTGGATGGAGCGGTGGATATGCGGTCCGGCCTCCGGATGGACGGTCAATATGTCGGCGCCCGCCTCCGCAAAGGCGTTCAGATACTGGTCCACCGGGGAAATCATCAGGTGGACGTCGAACGGCTTCTTCGTATGCGGACGCAGCGCCTTCACCACGCCGGGACCAATGGTGATGTTGGGTACGAAATGGCCGTCCATCACGTCGATATGGATCCAGTCCGCACCCGCTTCGTCGATGGCGCGGACCTCCTCGCCCAGACGGGCGAAATCGGCGGACAGGATGGAGGGTGAGATCAGGATCGGGCTGGTCATTTGACCATCGGCCTTAGCCTTGGCCGCAGGTCAGGGCAACGCCCGATTAACGCTATCCACAGGCTTTTGGCGACAGGCGTCGGCGTGCGGACTCGGCCGGCCTGTCAGGACAGGATGAACAGCGTGGGATCAAGGCCGGTCGACGGCCTGGAACCCCTGGGCAGGAACTGCTTGACGCCATGCAGCGCAACCACCTGATTTCGCTGGATGATGGGCGCGGCGATCAGGCGCATGGCGCATTCGCCGCCGTCCGCCGGGCGGATGTCGACATCCACCGTGAAGCCGCGCCTGTGGCGTATCGCATAGGCGCGCAACTGCTCCATCGCGGCACGGCTTTCGGGCGTGTAGAGCGACACCGCGAGCGGGCGGGGGACCGTCATCCCGCGTTCCAGCCCGAAAATGTCATAGACCCCGTCCGTCCAGTTCAGGCTGTCGTCGCTGAGGTCGCAATGCCACAGGCCCAGGCCGCGCTCCGCCAGCGCCCCATCGTCGCGGGCGATCCGGTCGTCCAGCATCACCGGCGCAAGATGGTCGCGCAACGCATAGAGCGGCCAGCTATGGTTCAGGGGAAGGGGCTCGGTCGGGCGCAAGGCAGGTCTTTCTGAATGCCGGATCGCACCATAGGGTTGCTTGGTTAAGGCTTAGTGGATCGTATCAGCCTTGCAACGAAAAAGCCGTCGGTTCCGCCCTGCGCGGCAAGGCTGTCCGGCAGGGTGCGGACCCATCCTTGCGCCGTCGGCACGATGCCGTCGGGCAGCTCGCCGGGCGTCGCGGGCAGCGGGCTGAAATCCGGCCGGGCGTCGATGAAGCGGGCGATCTGCTCCTCGCCCTCGGCCCGTTCGAGCGAGCAGGTGGCGTAGATCAGCGTGCCGCCGGGCTTCAGCCATGCCGCAGCGCGAGCCAGCAGTTCGGTCTGGAGTTCGGCCAGCTCCGCGATCTGGCGCGGGCCGATGCGGTGCAGCACGTCGGGATGCCGGCGGTAGATGCCGGTTGCGGTGCAGGGCGCGTCGAGCAGGATGGCGTCGGCCGCCCCATCGGGTTCCCATGCGCGCAGGTCGCCCTGCACGATGGCGGCGGAAAGGCCGGTCCGCGCCAGATTTTCGCCCAATCGTTCAAGGCGCTTCTTCGACTGGTCGACCGCCGTGACGCGCCACCCCGCGGCGGCAAGCTGCATCGTCTTGCCGCCGGGCGCGGCACAAAGGTCGAGGACGTGGCGTCCCTCGCCCACGCCCAACAGGCGCGCGGGGGTGGAGGCGGCCAGATCCTGCACCCACCAGGCGCCTTCGCTGAAGCCGGGCAGGTCGGGGATCGCTGCACCTTCGGGCAGGCGGACATGCCCGGGGGCAAGGCTCCGGCCGTTGAGCGCTTCGGCCCAATGCGCGGTCCGGGCGGGATCGCGAAGGCTGATGTCGACCGGCGGACGCTGGGCATAGGCGTGCGCAGCGGCCTGCGGCATGGCGTCCCCCCATTGCGCGGCCCAGCGGCTGGCGGTCTCCGGCGGCAGGGTGGGGGGTGAGGGAAGCGCCGGATCGGCGCGGGTCAGCGTGCCGAAGACGCCGTGCACCAGCTTGCGCGGACCGCCATCCACCAGCGGCAGGGCGGTGGCGATGGCGGCGTGCGGCGCGGTGCCCAGCGCCAGCACCTGGATAAGGGCGATGCGCAGGACCATGCGCGCCTTGGCGTCATGCGGCAGCGGCTGGCGCGTGGCGCTGTCGATCAGCGCGTCGAGATCGGGCAGGTGGCGCAGCGTCTCGGCAGCGATGGCGTGAACCAGCGCCCGGTCGGCGGGAGCAAGCCCCTGCGCCGCGCCATGCAGCGCCAGTTCAAGCGGATCGCCGCGCCGAAGCACGGCGTCGAGCAGGCGAAGCGCTGCGCGGCGATCCGCTTGAACTGGCGCTGCATGGCGC
>NZ_LTAB01000054.1:0-14377 GCF_001580035.1 Sphingobium sp. 22B
GTTCATTTTTCTCCGAGGGTACAGACTACTGGCCGAGTCCAAGGCTGAAGCCAGTATCCGACTGAAGTCGGAGGGGTTGCTCCTACTGGAGGACTCTAAAGGTGGCCCGACCTCCGGCACCGAGGGCAAGGAAATGGTGCGTCGTGCAGTCGCTCGCGGTCCCGCCGTCGCTCTTCTCACACCATATGACATTCTATCGCGGCTCGGCATGACGAGTACCCATCCGGCAAAATGGATGCGGCGTACCTTTGACAAATACGGCGTGCCTTACCTCCATGCATGCGGGAAGTTGCGCGCCACAGAGGCTCAATATCAGCTGCTCTTGGAGAAGATCACATGCTCTCCTTCCGTATCCGTGGGAAAAATGGGATTTACTACATTCGCGGAACAGTCGCGCTTGGCCACAAGCGGATCGCCGTCAAGGAGTTCAGTTCAGGAACGAGTGACCGCGATGCTGCGGCGCACCTGATGGCGGAACATGAAACGAAGCTTCGGCACCGGCTGATGTTCGGTCCGGCCGCGATCGTGGCGCAAGGCAAAATAGCCGACGCTTTGAAAGCTACCTGACGAAGGCGAAGCCCCCCTGCCCGTCCGACATCCTGCGCATCGGCAAGCTCAACGGACTGATCGGCGACTTTTCCCTGCGCGAGCCAAAGCAGGCATGGGAGCATTTCCGCCGTGCCTATCTGACCGGCCACGACCCGGCGGGCCAGGATCGCTATCGCGCCGTGTTCCAAGCCGCGATCAACGTCCATCACGACCTGCACGACCTTCCGCCCTTCCGCATCAAGGCGATCCCGTTCGACAACGAACGAGTGCGCTTTCTCAGCAAGGAAGACGCGACCGGCTGATCGAGGCCTACTCACCGCACATACAGCCGACCATCACCCTGCTCGCCTTCCATGGCCCACGCATCCAGACGGCATTGCAGCTCCCGTGGGGTGTCAAGGGCGTCGATATGGAGCAAGGATCGATCCGGCTTAACCACAGCAAGAATGCCGTCATCCGGTCCGTTCCGATGCATCCCCACGTCATGGACGTCCTGCGTCCGATCTGGGAGAAGCGAGGGCAGCCGACAAAGGGGCATGTTTTCCTCAACCGGTTGGGCAAGCCCTATTCCGACACCCGCAAGGCGAAGATCCCCGGCGGCAACCCGATCAGGAATCAGCACGCCACCGCTTGCAGGCGTGCAGAGATAGAGGATTTCACTGTCCATGACTGGCGCCACCACTGGGCGTCCCATTGCGTGATGGCAGGGATCGACCTCATCACCATCATGAACATGGGCGGCTGGAAGTCGCTGCGGATGGTCCAGCGCCATTCCAGCGTCAGCGTCGATCACATGCGTGAATCCATCAACAGGCTGAATTGAAACCGTTGTGAGGAAGTCAGCGTGCCGAGCTTGTGAGCGGGTTTGCTACTCGGCCGTCTGACGCCCCGAACAAGCATTCCGTTTATCCTCCGCCTCTTATCCGGGTGTTTCGTCATCCCCGGAGCGGGGGATGGCAGTTCAGTGTGCGACCGCTCTCCGAGGCAGAGGAGGAAGGTTAATCTGTTCCCCGGCCGGAGATACGGATTGAGCAATGAGCGCGCTCATCGGTTCCGTAACCTCGACAGTGGCCTCCCCTTCTATCAGCCAACATTCGCCGCGCCGCCAGCTTTCACCACCGAGCGTTCCGGTACCGGCCAGCGGGATGAACCACAACAATTCTCCCTTTATCTCGCGGCAAGTATGAGCCTGCCCTTGAACGATATCGAGAGTGAAAGGAGCGGCAGAGCCAATCAGTCGTTCTTCAGCCGTCAAGGCTATGATGCGATCAGGCAAGCTGTAAGGTTCAGCCCTGCTGACCGCCACACCCCGGTCGAGATGCAGTTCGCGCGGACGCCCATAATCATAGAGCCGATAAGTCACGTCATTATTCTGTTGAATTTCCACCAGCACCACGCCGCCGCCTATCGCATGCACTGTTCCGGCGGGTATTTAGTAGAAGCTGCCCGCCTTTACGGGTTTCCACTCCATCAATGTTTCAATGCTGCCGTCATGAGCGGCGGCGCGCAGTTCCTGGGACGTAAGATTCCGACACATGCCGATACCGAGCCGCGCATCAGGGGCTGCATCCAGCACATACCAGCATTCTGATTTTCCACCGGCCATCCCGCATTGCTGAACTTGTTCAGATCGCGCCCCACGACGTGGTGTAGCTTCTCGCCACCGCTTATTTCGGCATGGGGATGAGCCGGTCATGCGCCAGGTACAGCCGAGAGCATGACGATGGGATTGTCGCTGACGGGAGCCATCGTTTCAAGCGTCATGTAGCGGGCGCGCTGGACAGCCCATTCTTCACTCTGTTCCATGAGGATGGCGCCGATCAGGCGCGTTATCGCGGCCTCATTGGGGAAGATGCCGACGACCTCGGTGCGGCGCTTGATTTCGCCGTTCAGCCGCTCGAGGGGATTCGCGCTGTGCAACTTGACCCGGTGTTCCTTCGGGAACGTCATGTAGGCCAGCACATCGGGCTCTGCCTCATCCATCAGGACTGCCAGCTTGGGTAGTTTGGGCCGCATCTGATCGGCCACGGAGCGCCACTGCTGGCTGGCGGCCTCAGCGGTTTCTTGGGCGAAGGCGGTGGCGATGAAGGCGGAGACGACGCGCCTGCCGCTCTTGCCGGCATGGGCCAGCGCGTTGCGCATGAAGTGAACGCGGCAGCGCTGCCAGGTGGCGCACAGCAGCTTGGACACCGCCGCCTTGATGCCTTCGTGAGCGTCGGAGATGACCAGCTTCGCCCGCGCAGGCCCCGGCGGGTCAGCTTGCGCAGGAAGGTCGTCCAGAAGGGTTCGGCCTCAGATGGGCCGATGTCCATGCCCAGAACCTCGCGGCGGCCATCGCTGTTGACGCCGACCGCGACGATCACCGCAACTGAGACGATCCTGCCATTCTGGCGGACTTTGACATAGGTAGCGTCGATCCACAGATAGGGCCAGTCGCCCTCGATTGGCCGCTCGAGAAAGGCCTTCACGCGCTCGTCGAGTTCCTCGCATAGGCGGCCGACCTGGCTTTTCGAGAGGCCGTCCATACCCAGCGCTTTGACCAGATCATCGACTGAACGGGTCGAGATGCCATGAACATAGGCCTCCTGGATAACCGCCGTTAGCGCCCGCTCTGCCATCCGGCGCGGTTCGAGAAAACCCGGGAAATAGCCGCCCTTGCGCAACTTGGGGATGCGCAGCTCGACTGTACCGGCGCGGGTTTGCCAGTCGCGTTCGCGGTAGCCGTTACGCTGGACAAGGCGGGCAGCGGACTTCTCTCCATGCCCGGCCGCCAACTTCCATCTCCATCAGCCGCTCCGCGGCAAACGAGATCATATCACGCAAAATATCCGTATCAGGGGTCTTCTCGATCAGCGTACGCAGGTCCATCATGGAATCGGTCATCGTGGTTCCTTCCAGGTTCGAGCTTCGCAACCCAAACCTAACCGAAACTCACGGTGACCACCCGCGCTGCTGGCCGGACGCTACAGCGCGATATCGAAAGCGCGCGTCCGGCCAGCAGCGCTACCGTCGGAACCTACACCACGCCTCGGGACGCGACCCTTGTTCATCGTTAGGATGAACCTGAATACACAGATTTTCACTTGTAAAAATATATTTCACCAAAAGGGCAGATCGATCGCCTGTCCGGGAGAAAACCAGACTTCTCCAATGCGTCTGCCATCATTGGCGGCAACATGGGGGAATATCGGTTCGGCCCCAAGGCTCTTTCGATAGCATTGGCAACAAGGCATGTATCGGCATATTTCCCTTTGCACATTATCGTTTAATGCATTGTTAATACTCAATTTTTAGTCATTTGCCCTTGTCCGTTTTCACGGCCTTGGCAACAGCTGGCGTTGATCAAACAGGCCCACGGCAAGGCTATCGCAGCATATCATGTTGATATGAGCGGGAATGACCCAGCGGGAATGTCGAGCGCGCCGGTTGGATTTCAACCCTGAGCGGCTTGGGG
Source organism: Sphingobium sp. 22B (assembly GCF_001580035.1). Classification (NCBI taxonomy): domain Bacteria; kingdom Pseudomonadati; phylum Pseudomonadota; class Alphaproteobacteria; order Sphingomonadales; family Sphingobiaceae; genus Sphingobium; species Sphingobium sp. 22B. The sequence goes on from NZ_LTAB01000054.1 coordinate 4,004, forward strand.
TCGCCCCCTCGCCCACCTAGGGAGCAGCCTGAGCACCGCTCATTTGAAAAACACTTGGCAAATCAGGCCTTTCAACGCATGACGCTCACAGCTGGGTCGGTTCACACGACTGTCGGATCAAGCCCCCAGTAGCTGTCTTTTATTAGATGATGTGAGTAATGACTAACAGCCTCCCAACAATCGTACCGGTAATTCTGTCTGGTGGTTCTGGTACACGACTTTGGCCCGTCTCAAGACCGGAGCGTCCAAAGCAGCTGCTGCCGCTGACGGCAGACGAAACGATGCTCCAGCTCACGATCAAGCGGATTGAAGGCTTTGACGCCGTGCCGGTTGGTCGCCCGATCGTGGTGGCCAATACTGCCCATGCTGCAATCATTGATGAGCAGATCAGCCTCAGTGGAGTTGAGGATTATCTCGTCCTGCTCGAGCCCTTTGGCCGCAATACGGCGCCTGCCATCGCACTGGCGGCGCTCGAAGCGCAGGCGAGTGATGCCATTCTGGTCATGCCGAGCGACCACATGATCGCCGAACTGCCTGCCTTTCACGCAGCCATAACGCGTGCCCTGCCAATAGTGGCCGAGGGCTGGCTTGTTACCTTTGGCATCACGCCGGATGCCCCGGAAACCGGCTATGGCTATATAAAAATGGGCGAAACCTGCGGTGACATGATCCATGAAGTCGTCCGCTTTGTCGAAAAGCCCGATGCCGACCGCGCGGCTGAAATGCTGGCCGAGGGCAATCATGCCTGGAATGCGGGGATTTTCATGTTCCGCGCGGACGCTTATCTGGCCGCGCTGGAGCGCCATCAACCCGCCATGCTTAGCGCGGTCAGGGCTTCGCTGGCAGGGGCGGAGCGGAAAGGCCGGCGTGTCGCTCCCGACCCGCAAGCCTTTGCCGCCTGCCCTTCGGACTCCGTCGATTATGCGATCATGGAACGGGAGGCCCGAGTGGCCTGCGTGCCGGTCAATATGGGCTGGTCGGATGTGGGCAGCTGGGATTCCCTGCACAGCGTCAGCGCCAGGGACATGGACAATAACGCTGTAAGGGGCGAGGCGCTGCTACTTGGCGCGCAGAATTGCCTCGTCAACAGTGATGGCCCGCGCGTCACGCTGGTCGATGTCGACGATCTGATCGTCGTCGTTTCGCAGGGCGAGGTGATGATCCTGCGCCGGGGTGAATCCCAGAAAGTCCGCAAGGTGACCGAAGCTCTCAAGGCGGCGGCAACCGCCACCATCGCCTGAACATCCTTCCGCAGGTTCCTGAACGATATGACCCAGCCTGTCTCGATCGCCGATCTGATGGCCCAATCGGGCGTCGCCTTCGGCACCAGCGGAGCGCGCGGACTTGTCAGCGCGATGACCGACCGGATCTGCTTCGCCTACACCTGCGGATTTTTGCAATATCTTGAAGATATCGGTCAGTTCGCGCCGGGAAGCCACGTCGCGGTCGCGGGCGACCTGCGCCCCTGTTCCCCCCGTATCATCAACGCGTGCGCTGCAGCGATCGGCCACAAGGGCGGCCACCTCGACTTTTGCGGATTCGTGCCCTCCCTGCCGTGGCGGCCTATGGCTTCGAGCGCGGGATCGCATCGCTGCTGGTGACGGGAAGCCATATTCCTGACGACCGCAATGGCATCAAATTCAACCGTACCGATGGCGAGGTGCTGAAGTCGGACGAACTGGGCATCCGCGCCCAGACCATCAGCTTGCCCGACCTGTTCGACGATCAGGACATGCTGCGGGAACCCGCCCCGATCGAACCGCTGATCGATGTCGCGACCCCCTATATTGCCCGCTATATCGATGCCTTTGGCGCACAGGCGCTGGAGGGTTGAAGCTCGGCATCTACGAACATTCCGCCGTCGGCCGCGACATTTTGGCGATGCTGGTTGAACAATTGGGGAAGGCCATCGCCTTGGCCGGTCGGAAAGCTTTATCCCGTCGATACGGAGGCGGTCCGACCCGAAGATCAGGCGCTTGCCCGTTAATGGGCGGCCGACCTGCAACTCGACGCCATCCTCTCCACCGACGGGGATTCGGATCGGCCCCTGCTGGCGGACGAGACTGGATCATGGATCCGAGGCGACATATTGGGCATATTATGCGCCCGGGCGCTGCGCATCAAGGCGGTGGCAACGCCGGTCAGCTGCAACAGCGCGGTCGAATTGTCCGGCCTGTTCGATGCAGTGCGCCGGACGCGCATCGGATCACCCTTTGTCATCGAAGCGATGAACTGCCTTAGCGCCGAGGGACTGGCCACGGTGTGCGGCTATGGAGCCAATGGCGGCTTTCTTCTGGGCTCGGCGGTCGATGTCGGGAAGGCGCGCCTTTCGGCGCTGCCCACGCGGACGCTGTGCTGCCCATCATTGCCACGCTGGCCGATGCGCGGCGGCAGGGCTTGTCCCTTTCGGCGCTTCAGGCCCAATTGCCGGCTCGCTATACCTTCAGCGAACGGCTACAAAATTATCCCACCGCGCAGAGCCAGGCGCTGATCGCCCCTCTTCTGGAGGGCGATCAAAGCGCAATCCTCGCACGTCTGACGCACATGTTTGGCGGGAATAAACTGTCCTATTCGCATCGAGGTCGCAAGACTAGGTCGTGTCCCGCGGGGTGGTGTAGGAACCGTCGATCTACGGCAGGATCGGGTTCAGGTCAGGCAGCCAGTGCTGGCAAGCTGACAATAGGATTATGGCTCACCGAGCCGAGCGTTCCCAGCGTCATGTATCGGCGCGATACGGCCCACTCATCGTTCTGCTCCAGCATGAGCGCTCCGACGAGACGAACGACGGCAGCGTCATTCGGGAATATGCCGATCACGTCTGCCCTTCGCTTGATCCCCTTGTTGACCCTTTCCAAAGGGTTGGTGGACGCGATCTGCCCCCAATGATCCATGGGGAAGGCCATGTAGGCGAGCACGTCTTCGCGTGATGCGTCCATCATGTCGGCCAGCTTTGGAAACTTCTCGCGCAGGGCACCGGCAACCTGGTCCCACTGCTGGTGCGCCGCCTCGGCCGTTTCCTGCGCGAAGATGGTCTTGATCATGGCAATGACAGCGGGCCGTTGTTTCGGCGCGGCATGGGCAAACGCGTTGCGCATCCAGTGCACCCGGCAGCGCTGCTGGGTCGCGGAAAATACCTTGCTGGCGGCGGCGCGCAGCCCTTTGTGATCGTCGGCGATGACCAACTTCACACCGCGCAAGCCTCGGTCAGCCAGAGAGCGCAGGAAGGCTTTCCAGAAAGGTTCGGCTTCCGACGGGCCGGTGGCCACGCCCAGAACCTCGCGTCGGCCATCGGTGTTGACGCCCACCGCGATTATCGCCGCCGTCGAGACAATCCGTCCGCCCTCGCGCTCTTTGAGGTAGGTGGCGTCGATCCATAGATAGGGCCACTCGCCTTCAATCGGTCGCGTGAGGAAAGTGACCTGACCCCCTGATTTCCACCAGCGCGGATTAGAGGCTGGCAGCTTTGTTGCGCATGAGCGCGGGTTGAGCAATGGCCTGCGCAGCGGAGCCCGTAGGGCGTAGCGAAGCAGGCCATTGCTTATGCAGTTCAGCGGCGAAGGCCGCAGGGGTTTCGTATCCAAGGGATGAGTGCGGCCTCTCCTGGTTGTAATCCTCTGCCCAAGCGGCGATCACCACCCGGGCATGGTCCAGGCTCAGGAACAGGGTCTCGTTGAGCAGCTCGTCGCGCATCCGACCGTTGAAGCTCTCGACGTAACCATTCTGCATCGGCTTGCCCGGGGCGATATAGTGCCACTCCACCCCGACTTCCCCGCACCAGGCGAGGACGGCGTTCGAGGTCAGCTCGGTGCCATTGTCGCTGACAATCATCCCAGGTTTGCCGCGTTCGGCGATCAGCTCGCTGAGCTCGCGCACCACCCGACGCCCCGAGATCGAAGTGTCCGGCACCGCGCGCAGGCACTCGCGGGTTACATCATCGACGATGTTGAGCACCCGGAACCGGCGTCCCGTAGCCAGCTGATCATGGACGAAGTCCAGGCTCCATCGCTGGTTGGGTAGCGCCAGAACCGGAGCCGGTGCCCGTGCGCCGATGGCACGACGCCGGTTGCGCCTGCGTCGGACCGCCAGCTTCTCCTCGCTATAAAGACGCTGTGTCTTCTTCCGGTTGATCACCACGCCCTCCCGCCGCAGCAGGATGTGCAGCCGACGATAGCCAAACCGGCGGCGCTGCTGCGCAAGCTCGCGCAGCTTCGACCGAAGGTCAGCATCATCTTCCCGCTGTGACCGATAGCGCATGCTCTTCCGGTCAGCGCCGATAACACGGCACGCCCGCCGCTCGCTCATCCCCAGTACCGCCTGGAGACGAGCGACCGCCTCTCGCTTGGCAGCGGGCGTTACCAATTTTTTGCGAGAAGATCCTTCAGGCCGGCATTATCCAGCATCGCCTCGGCCAGCAGTCGCTTCAGCTTGGCGTTCTCGTCCTCAAGCGCCCGCAGCCGCTTGGCCTCCGAGACCTCCAGACCGCCATACTTGGCTTTCCAGTTGTAGATCGTCGCTTCCGACACGCCGTGGCGACGAGCCAAGTCGACAGTCTTCGCGCCAGCCTCCTGCTCCTTCAGCACGCCGATGATCTGCTCTTCTGTGAACCTTGCTCGCTTCATTCGTCCGTCCTTCCATCAGGTCAGACTCTAATCAAGCTTGGAGGAAAATCCGGGGGTCAGGTCAAAAGCGTTCACCCGCTCGTCGATCTCGGCAACCAAACGGCTGACCTGGCTCTTTGAAACACCGCTGGCGCCCATCGCCTTGACCAGATCGTCGACCGAACGGGTCGAAACGCCGTGGACGTAGGCTTCCTGGATCACTGCCGCCAAGGCCTTCTCGGCGGTGCGGCGTGGCTCCAGGAAGCTCGGGAAGTAACTGCCTTTGCGAAGCTTCGGGATCGCCAGCTCAATCCGGCCCGCTCGCGTATCCGAACCCCGCTCGCGGTAGCCGTTGCGGTGGTTCAGCCGCTCCGGGCTGCGTGATCCGCAAGGCCCGCCCGTCTTCGCCTTGATCTCCAGATCCATCATGCGCTCTGCGGCGAAAGCCAGCATCTCACGCACCAAATCTCTATCAGCCCCTTGCTCAATCAGCTCGACAAGGGCCATTCTGTCCTCGGTCATCGTCTTCTTCTCCAGGTTCGAGTTCGCATCCGAACCCTACCAGAAGATCGACGGTGGCCACCCTCTCAGGGAAACCTTCCTACACCACCCCGCGGGACACGACCCAAGACTATTTGGCGAACTTGCCTGTCGGCGCTGGGGCCATGCGGGAGGAAGGGGGCGGGCGTTGGGACCTCCTATGCAAGAAGCCCGATACCGGCCGGACACACCCAAGGCACTGCCGCCCCCTTCCGGCATTCAAGTCCGGTCCATTCGCGGCGCCGCGAAAAGGGTAACAGGATCGGTCTGTGCGGACAATGCGGCACGACAACAGGGCTATTCAGATGAGCAGAACTCACCGTGAACGACCGCACGGAGCCACCTGATTGAAGAGGTAGCAAAAACCTGAAACAAATTTAGGGTAGGCAAAAATAAGGGCTGCTGCTCCGAACGAAATGATTTTGCCGCAAAATTCATTTAGGTCCCTTGCATGAAGTTACAGAGGACGCATAAGAAAAGCATATGACCGTTACACGTTTAGTTGCTCAAGCCATCGAGAAGCCCTGGGGGCGTACTGGCATTTCGTCCCATATCGTATCCGATAGCGGAGAAAGGCGGATTGGCGAAATCTGGTTTTCTTCGGAAACGGAAAGAGACCTCCCACTGCTCGTTAAATATATCTATACGAGCGAGAATCTCTCCATCCAGGTGCACCCCAACGATGAACAGGCAAGGGCACGGGGTCTGGCGGGCGGCAAGTCAGAATGTTGGTACATTTTGGATGCTGAACCAAGCGCACAACTGGGTATTGGCCTTAAACACGAAATTTCTAGCGAGGAATTAGGCAAGGCCGCTCTCGATGGCAGCATTGAGCGCTTACTTGATTGGAAACCCGTAAAAGCTGGAAGCTTCTATTATATCGCAGCAGGCACCGTTCATGCGATCGGCAAGGGCGTCACCCTGATTGAGGTGCAGCAAAATAATCCTATCACCTATCGGCTCTATGATTATGGCCGGCCACGCGAGCTTCATTTGGAACAAGCATTATTTATCAGCAAGGCCGAACCCTACAACTTGCCGGAGCGCATCGTCCCAATCACGGCAGAGGAGTGCCTGGTATCGGGTTTCGACGAGCCCTTCATCCTCGACATGATTCAAGCCAAAGCGGGCACAGTGAGGCGGCTGGATGGCGAGTTGATGTGGTTCATTCCGTTGACAGGATATGGGTTGATCGACGGGAACCCTTGGAAAGCGGGGGAATGCTGGCTAATCGAAAATAGCGCATGTGTGAAGATAGATGGACCGGTGAGCGCTTTCTTGGCGAGATTACCGGAGACAGTGCGAGAGGGTACATCGGCTGGCAAGTTCGCAAGTTCATTGCAAGCGCTTGATGAGCTGGGCGGGAAATTGAACGCTCTATGATGTCAGGCATCGCTCGATTTACGCGAGACCGCGCAATTCATCCCGATGCGACGCCAGGCCTGAGTCGGACATCCTAGCGTCTAATCGATGCCAGAGAGCGCCCCCCCCTTTCATCTCCAGCGCCAGTCATGACGTGATAGTGGGGGTTCAAACTCGCAGCTTCCACACCACACGTCGCGTTTCTGGCGACAGCCGAGCAGCAACAGAGACAAATCAAGAAATCTGTTCGCCGCACTTCAGTGTTGACTGACAGAAAGACGCATTCAACTTATTATGATCGCAAGGTTTGTGGAGGGATACAGAAGGCGCTGGGAGCAGCGTCTCACCGCGACCTTTGGGGCAGCCGATACCTACAATATTACGTTTTAAACAAATGCTTGAGGCAATGGAAATTATGCGGGTGGCTATTGACGGATATAATCTTGCTCTGAAGCACGGCACCGGTATCGCCCGTTACGGTAGAAATCTTTTGCAGGCGATCAGAAATATTGGTTACGAGACAGGGGTCATTTACGGTCAAAACATCGATTGGCGCCTCGATGATAAAATGACTGCAATCGCCTTTCAGGATCATGAAAGGCCTTTCTCTAAGAAAAAAACGAAACTTATTTTTGAATCACTAAAGATGTTCTTTAATCCAAGATATAAAACAATTGAAATTAATTTAAACAATGACAAAAATCATAAAAATAATTTCCAACCAGATTTTATATGGAACATAGAAAATCTTTATATTTATTCATCGTTTATATTTCGTCACACAAGGAAATTTACAGAAATTGATATTCCTGGGATAGATATAATGCATTGGACATACCCTATCCCTGTAAGATTAAAAAGTGCAAAAAATATCTATACAATTCATGACATGATACCTTTGAAATTCCCAAAATTTACTTTGGACAAAAAAGATTATCTATACGACCTCATGAAGGTTATATCCTTAGAATCAGATAAAATCGTAACTGTTTCAGAAACTTCTAAAAAAGATATATTAGAAATATTAGATATAAAACGCGATGATCACGTTTTCAACACTTATCAGAACTTCCATGACAATAAAACTTCTCCAGAAACATCAAAAAAAATAATCAATAATATATTCAATTTAGAATATAAGTCATATTTTTTATTTTACGGTTCGTGGGAACCCAAGAAAAATATAGGCGCGATGATAAGAGCATATATGTTAAGCGGCACGGAAACTCCATTAATAATAGTTGGTGGCGACGGTTGGGGTGATGACAACGAGAGAGAATTATTTGATTTTCTGCCCGAGACATCCAAGCAGAATGTCCATCGTTACAAATACGTGCCAGATGACGTACTGGAAGCTTTAGTCGTAGGTGCAAAGATTTTGATTTTTCCATCCCTTTATGAGGGATTCGGTCTTCCTGTCCTCGAGGCCATGTCGGCGGGCACAGCGGTTATCACATCCAACAGGGGCTCCATTCCCGAAGTTACCGGCAATGCCTGTGTATTAGTAGATCCGCATGATGTTGACGGCTTGTCTCGAGCGGTTGCACAACTCGACCACGATATTGAATTGAGACTTCGCCTCGAAAAAGCGGGACTAAGACAGGCATCTCTCTTTAGCACTGCTCAATATGAACGGCGACTTGCAGATCTTTATAGCGGATTGTGATACACAGTAAGCGCTGACGGAACCTTTCAATTACCCACAAGTGGTCCGACGCCAGATTCCACTGTTCGCAGCGGTATTGCGGCAATGGAATCGGCTATGATTCCTGTTCGCGCACAGGATCGCATTGGCGAGGTGCACGATTGTGACCGGGGGCTCGGAATCGTAGGCATTCGTGAAGGCCACAGATCAGGCGGCTTCGCGTTGATCCTCTGCGGTGCGCCAGTTCCAGGGCAGCAGTTCGTGGAGACGGTTCTGGGGGATGTCGGCGATGCGCGCGAGAACGTCGGCGAGCCAGCCCTGCGGATCGATATCGTTGAGCTTTGCTGTGCCGATGAGGCTCAGCATGAAGGCGGTGCGCTGGCCGCCGCGGTCTGAACCAGCGAAGAGCCACGATTTTCTGCCCAATGCGATGCTTCTCAGCGCGCGTTCCGCCGCGTTGTTCGAGAGGCAGATGCGGCCATCATCGAGGAACGCGGCGAAGGCCGGCCAAGCCTTGAGCATGTAATCCATGGCCTCGGCCACATCGCTGTTTTTCGATAGCTTCGACCGGCTTTCCCGCATCCATTCTTCCATATCGGCAACCAGCGGAGCGCTGAGCTCCTGCCGAAGGGCGAGGCGCTCCTGGGCTGGTCTGCCGTTGATGGCGCGCTCAATGTCGAAGATCGCGTCGATACGGCGGACCGCCTCCACCGCCAGCGGCGAGATGACGGCCTTTTTGCGGCGCTTCTTGAGCTGCGCGGCGACATCGGCCAGCTCGAAGAAATAGCGGCGCGCATGGCTCCAGCACAGGGCGCGGGTGAGCGGCGCCGGCAGGCGGTCGGCATGGAACAACGCATTATAGCCGGCATAGGCATCGGCTTGGAGAATGCCTCTCCAACCGCGGAGATGGCCCACGGGATGCTCGCCCCGCCGGTCGCGGGAATAGTGGAAGATCGCCGCAGGCGGCGCCGGTCCGCCAAAAGGTCGATCATCCCTGACATAGGTCCAGATCCGGCCCGTATCGGTCTTGGTCTTGGCCAGCACCGGCACCGTCGTATCGTCGCCATGCAGTCGCTCGGCGGCAAGGACGTGGGCTTCGATCAGCAGATAGAACGGCATCAGCGCGGCGATGCAGGCTCCAACCTGATCGGCCAGGGTGGAAAGGCTCAGGTCCACGCCCTCTCGGGCATAGCGATCCCGCTGGCGGTTGAGCGGCTGATGCGCGCCGAACTTCTCGAACAGCAGCATCGCCAGGAAGCTTGGACCGAAGAGCCCACGTGGCGTCACATGGAACGGCGCTAGCGGTTGGGTAATCTTCTCGCAATCGCGACAGGAGAACTTCTCCCGAACGGTCTGGACCACCTTCCACTGCCGCGGCACGACCTCAAGTGTCTCGGTGATGTCCTCACCCAGCTTGCACAGCCGATCCGAGCCGCAGCAGGGGCAGGCCTCGGGCGCGGCGATGACGACGCGCTCGCGCGGCAGATGCTCGGGCAAGGCCTTGCGGGCGAGCCGCTTGCGCTCGAACGGTGCGACGTTGGTCTTCGCCGCTGCCAGGGCAGCCAGGAGCTCATCTTCGCTGGCAGCGGTCTCGCACTCCTCGAAGGCCAGTTCCATCTGGTCGAGCAGATGACGCGTGCGTTCGGATCGCTGACCGAAAAGGGTGCGGCGCATCTTCTCGTTCTGCAGCTCGAGAAGGGCGTTGCGGGCTTCCAGGTCGGCGTTGATCGCCTTGATGCGGGCGACTTCAGCGGCGACAGCCTCGGCAGCGGCAAGCCGCTCGCGAAGGCTGTCGATCTCTGCTTGCGCCTCGTCCCCCATGCCGGCGCGTATAGCAGAAAAGCGCCGAAATCCCTAGCTTTTTAGGCTGTCCATGACCTTTTATCCGGCCAATGTCGGGCGCCATGTTGCCTGCGGATTACGCCAGTCGATCGCCTCCAACATGCAGGCCATCTGCGAGGGAGAAATGGCAATCACGCCGTCCACCGCAGAGGGCCGGATGTACTTCCCGCGCTCGAGACGCTTGGCATAAAGCGACATGCCGATGCCATCATGCCAGATGATCTTGCAGAGGTCGCCGCGGCGCCCCCGGAAAATGTGGAGATCGCCCGCGAAGGGATCGCGTCCGAAACTCTGCTGCACCTGCAGGGCCAGGCTGCGCATGCCGCGCCGCTTATGTGCTGCAGCACATAAGCGGCGTTATGCGGCGCGTGGGATTATGTGGAGTCC
>NZ_LTAB01000055.1:0-13701 GCF_001580035.1 Sphingobium sp. 22B
GTGTATAAGAGACAGCTTATGTTCCAGATGGAGGTTGCCGAGCGGATCGTGGCGAAACCCAATGGCGATCATTATGGCCGCCTCGCCGTGCTGTCCCAATGGCGCAGCGAGCTTCCAGCTTAGCCGTTGAAAACTCACGCTGATGTCGCGCCAGCCCACCCCCTAGCCCCCTCCCGCCTGCGGGAGGGGGAATGTCCGCCTTCCACCCAAGCCGGGGCTTTTAGGGCTAAAGGCGTCCCAGAACGCGCGCTGTTTCCACGAATTCTTCGACGCTGACGGTTTCCGCGCGGCGTTGCGGGTCTATGCCGACCGCCTCCAGCGCTTCGAGGGCGCCGGGCAGGCCCTTGAGGCTCTGGCGCAGCATCTTGCGGCGCTGGCCGAAGGCGGCGGCGGTGAGGCGTTCGAGATGCTTCAACTGCACGCCTTCGGGGGCGGGTCTGGGCGTGATGTGGACGACCGCCGACATGACCTTGGGCGGGGGCGTGAAGGCGCTGCGGTGGACCTTCATCGCGATGCGGGCGTCGCTGCGCCATTGGGACAGCACGGCGAGGCGGCCATAATGATCGCCATTGGGTTTCGCCACGATCCGCTCGGCAACCTCCATCTGGAACATAAGCGTCAGGCTCGACCACCAGGGGAGTGGAGACCAGTCGGTGGAAAGCCAGCCGATGAGGAGGGCGGTGCCCACATTATAGGGCAGGTTGGCGATGATATGCGCGCCTTCGCCTGCCTCGGCGCGGGCGTCGACCGCCATCGCGTCGCCGGAAATCACCCGGAACTGGCCGGGAAAGGCCTCCGACAGTTCGGAAAGCGCGGGCAGGCAGCGCCGGTCGCGCTCGACCGCCACCAGCCTTGCCCCGGCGCGCAGGATCGCGCGGGTCAGGCCGCCGGGACCGGGGCCGACCTCGAAGGCGGGCTGATCCTCAAGCGGGCCGGGGATGGCCGCGATCCGGTCCAGCAACTGTTCGTCCAGCAGGAAATTCTGGCCGAGCGCCTTGCTCGCCTGCAACCCGTGGGCGGCGATGACGTCGCGCAGCGGCGGGAGCTTGGGCGGCGGGAGCTTGGGGCGGGTATCGGCGGCCATGAGCCTCAGCAGCCGGGGGTCAGCCGGGCGCGTGTCGCTTCGGCGGCCATCCTGATCGCGGCCATCATCGCGCTGGGATTGGCGCTGTCCTTGCCCGCAATGCCGAAGGCGGTGCCATGGTCGGGCGAGGTGCGCACGATGGGAAGGCCCAGGGTGATGTTCACCCCCTCGTCGAAATTCAGCGTCTTGATGGGGATCAGCGCCTGATCGTGATACATGCAGAGCGCCGCGTCATAGGTTTCGCGGGCGCGGCTGTGGAACAGGGCGTCGGCGGCGAGCGGCCCCTGAATGTCGTAACCTTCCGCCTGGAGCGACTCCACGGCGGGACGGATGACGTCGATCTCCTCCCGCCCCAGCGCCCCGCCTTCGCCCGCATGGGGATTGAGGCCCGCGACGACCAGACGGGGACGGCCGATGCCGAAATTGCGCTGGAGCCCCTTTGCCGTGGTGATGGCGCGGGCGCGGATCAGGTCGACCGTGAGCACGGACGACACCTCTGCCAGGGGGATGTGGATGGTGATCGGCACGACCTTCAGCGACGGCCCCGCCAGCATCATCACGGCATTGTGGGGCGCGACGCCGCAGCGTTCCGCGATGAATTCGGTCTGTCCCGGATGGGTGAAGCCGACGCCGTAGAGCTGTTCCTTGCCCACCGGGGCGGTGACGATCCCGGCCGCCGAACCGCTGCGGGCGAGGCCGACCGCGACCTCCAGCGCCTGAAAGGCCGTGCGCGCGCCATCCATGCTGGGCGTGCCGGGCGTGATCTCGCCCGCCTCCGCCACCTGCAGGCATGGCAGGGCCTTGTCGAAGACCTCCACCGCTTCCTCCGGCGTGCTGACCGGCTCGACCGGGCCGAGCCAGACGGCGCGCAGGGACGCGGCGTCGCCCACGGCGAAAAAGGGCGACAGGCCCCGCGCCTCCCGCATGACCCAGCTTTTGGCGACGATTTCCGGCCCGATTCCCGCCGGATCACCGAGCGACACGGCGAATGGCGGCATATCCGCCGGATCAGTTATAGTCGATAACGGCATCGCGGCGGAGATCGCGCAGATAGATGCGGGCGCGCTTGTTGACCCGTTCTTCCTCCAATTGCGCCATGATCTGTTCGGCATTGGGCGCGGCGGCGGAGGAGGCTTCGTCACGGCCGCAGACGACCAGCACGCGCACGCCGTCGTTGATCGAGCCGAAGGGCGGCGTCGCCTCACCGACCTGGAGGTTCAGGAGGATGTCCTGCAATTGCGGGGGCAGGTCGCGCAGCTTCACATTGTCGTTGTCGACCACGTCGGCGCCGATCTTGCCGCCCAGTTCATTGGCCTGGCCGCAGCCCTTGATCGTCTTGACCTGCGCGGCGAAGGCGGCCGCCCTGGTGCTCGCCTGTTCCTTGGTCGTGCCGGCGGGGAAGCTGACGGAGAGCTGCTTGAGGCTGAGCAGCGCATCGCGCGGATCGGCGGTCAGCACCTTGCGCTTGTCCATGACATAGATGATCGAGACGCCGCCCGGCACGCCGATGGGGCCGGCGATCTGGCCGACCTGCATTTCGGCCGCCGCCTGCGCCAGTTCGTCGGGCAGCTGGACGGGGCGGACCCAGCCCAGATCGCCGCCGACCGCTGCCGTGGAGGCTTCGGAAAATTGCCGCGCATAGGCGGCGAAGCTGCCGCCCTGCTTGATCTGTTCGATGATGTTGCGGGCGTTCGCGATGATCTGCTGCTGGTTTTCCGGCGTGGCCGACAGGTAGATCTCGCCGATGCGGAACTCGTCGCTGCCCTTGGCCGCGTTCATGCGGTCGACCACCGACTTCACCTCATCCTCCGACACGTTGACGAAGGGCTGGATGTTGCGGCGGAGCAGGCGGCTCCAGGCCAGCTCGCCCTCGATCTGGCGCCTGATGCTGGCGGCGGAGCTGCCCTGCTGGCGCAGATATTGGTCGAACTGGGCGGGGGACTGGCGGAAATTGGCCGCGACCCGCTCATAGCTCTGGTCGATCTCGGCCTTGTCCACCTTGATGTCGTTGGCGGCGGCTTCCTGGATCTGGAGCGTCTCGTCGATCAGGTTGCGCAGCACCTGGACGCGCAGCCTTTCCTTTTCCTCGTCCGACACCTTGCCGCCATTGGCCGTGATGATGAGGGCCAGCCGCTGGTCGACGTCCGTGCCGGTGATGATCCGGCCGTTGACGATGGCCGTCGCCTTGCGGACATTGGGGTCGCTCTTGCCGAAGACGGTCACATCCCTGGGCAGGTTGAGCTGTTGCGTGGCGACATTGTCATCGTCGGCGACCGTCTGGGCCAGGCTTCCGCTGACGCCGGTAGCCAGCAGCGCCGAGGACAGAAGCACGGCCCGCAGGCCCCTGTAGGCCGTGCTGCCAATGCGGGAAAACGGGGAAACGACAGGCTGCATCGTCGACAAAACTCTCCAATCGGTTCGGCACGAGATGCGCCGATCCGCCTTAACCGACCCTGAGCAGGAAGCGGGAAGGCTGATCCTTATATGCCAATATTGCGAAAAGCCAGCCGAAGCTGGAAGCTGTTGCCCTTTCGTGCGTCGCCCAGCACCTGATAGTCGCGCCGCCAGGTGAGGCCGAGCGTCAGGCAATCGTCCTCATAGGCTATCCCCAGACGATGGCGCACGGGTTCATAGCCGTCCGCGACGGACAGCGGATCTTCCTTCGTGTCGGTCAGGTCGATGACGGTCGAGCCGAAGACCGACCAGAAGCGCGCGAACTGGACGCGACCGCCCAGCCGCAGTTCCTCGCGGTCCTGCAAATCCTCCAGATTGAGGTTCGCGTCGCGGTTGAGGCGCAGATAACCGACCGTCGCATAGGTCTTGCGGCTGCCGATGGTGGCGTCGATCTCGTTGCGGCGGACCGACAGATTGTCCTTGTCCAGCCGGAAGCGGTGGGTGAAGCTGATGAAATCCTTGTAGCGGACGGTGGTGCGCCCGACGACGTCGGACAGGCGGTCCGACAGGCCGGTTCCTTCCGGCAGGATGCTCTCTCGCTTGTCGAGGCGGTAGCTTTGCCCCACCACGCTTTCCAGCGAGAAGTCCGGAAGCGACAGGCTATATTCCATGCCATAGGTGACGCGGGTCGAATCCTCGAACCGGTCATATCCGGAAAAGCGGTTGAGCGCGAAGAGGTTGCTGTCCTCCAGGTCGATGGCGCGCGCATCCTCATTGGGGACGGAGAGATTGGCGATCTTGGGCGCGGCGACGATCTGCACGCGCGGGGCGATGCGCTGCACGCCGCCGAACGCCTCGCCCATGAAGGGCCAGCGCATGTCGATGGCCGCCGCCGCGATGCCGCGCGCCTTCCAGCCCGGATCGCCGGCATAGCTGACGATGCTGTTCATCAGATTGTCGCTGCTGTGATAGACGTCGCCGCGCAAATAGGTGGTGAAGGTCAGTTCCTGACCCATCGGCGTCAGCTTGCGCAGGTTCCATTCGAAGGCGGCGAAGGCGCGCTGCGTGTCCTGGCCATGGGTGCGGGTGATGGCCAGGCTGTTCGCCTGGAACTGCGCCACGCCGCCCAGCAGCGGGTCCTTCATCCGCAGGCGATAGTCGATCACGGGCAGCGCGATCGGCATCTGCCCCTGCGAATCGCCGGTGCGCAGCGTCTGCACCGCCCAGCCGGCGATGGAGAAATAGCTGTTCTCCCCGATTCGCTGGGCGTTGAGCGTAGAACGCAGCCGGTCGTCCCGGCTGATGTCGTAGCGGCGCAGGAAGGTGCGGTCGGTCGCGGCGCGGATCGACCCGCCGATGCTCCATTCCGGCGTCAGTTGCAGCGCGCCGCTGGCGTCGAGATAGCCGCGGAAATCCCTTTCCGATCCCGCCGGGGTGGTGGAAGAGGCATTGCCGGTGGCGACGCGGCTGCCATAGGTCGCATAGCCGGTGATCTGGTAGGCGCCCCGGTCCCATAAGTGGCGGTAGTTGGTCTCCAGCATCGGCAGCGTGTCGGTATAGACATGCGGCGTGACGGTGAGGTCGCGATTGGGCGCCAGCTTCAGATAATAGGGCAGCGCGACCTCGAACCCGTTGGTGCGGTCGTAGCGAAGATTGGGCACCAGCAGGCCGCTGCCGCCATTGTCGCCCACCGGATGGGAGAAGCCGGGCAGCGGGATCAGCGGCAGGCCGAACAGTTCCACGCTGGCATTGGTATATTTGACGCGGGCCTTGACCGGATCATAGACGACCCTGACCGCCTTGATCTGCCAGGTGGGCTCCTTGGGGCAGCCCTCATGATCCTCCACCACGCAGCCGGTATAGGCGGCCTTGCGCAGCGTATAGACCCCGTTCACCCGCTGGCCGCTGGCGGCGGCCAGCCGCCCGCCCGATTGCAGCACCAGCAGCATGTTCTGGACCATGCCGTCCTGCAGGGAATCGGTGACGTCGAACCGGTCGCCATAGGCGATATTGCCTTCCGGATCGGTGACGGAGACGTTGCCGTTCGCCTCCACCTTCCCCGTGGTGCGGTTCCAGACGACCTTGTCGGCGCGCAGCCGGTTCCCCTCCCGCAGCAACTGCACATTGCCGCTGGCGGTCACGACCTCGCTGTTGCTGTCATATTCCAGCGCATCGGCGGCGAAGCCGATCTGTTCGTCGCTTTCGGGCACGGGAGCGTCGGGCGCGCTGATCGTCGCCTGCGGTTCCTGAAGTTGCTGGGCCGTGGCATGCGGGACGGCGACCAGGCACGGAAAGGCGGCGCCGGCGGCCAGGAGAGGTTTCAAACGCAAGGGGAAAGGGCTGTTCTGCAAAAGGATGGGGCCTCTTTGACGGGGCGCTTTGTTTCCCGCCTATCGCACTGCTTTGTCTGCGCTGCAATCGTCTCCGCCAAGAGTTTTGCGGGAAAATCAGTCGAACGGCTTTGCCAGACAGGGTAAGCCGCACTATCTGGCCATAGAGATACAAGCCTTGCAGGAAATAAAGGACCCTAGATGGAAATCGCGTTCAGCCCCGTCCGTCCCGAAGCCGATACGCTGGTCTTCGCCGTGCCGAAGGGCGGTTTCGACGCCTTGCCCCTGAGCGCCGCGCCCGTGTTGGCGGCGGGCGCCGCCGCGGCGCGCTTCACGGGCGAAGCGGGGTCGAGCTTCGAGAGCTTCGTGGAGGAAGGCGGCAGGGTGCTGCGCGTGGTGCTGGTCGGCACCGGCGGGGGCAGCGATGCGGATTATGAGCGCGCGGGCAGCGCGCTGACGGCGCGCCTGTCGACCAGCGGCGCGACCCATGCGGCGGTCGAATTCTTCGGCGGCGCGAGTGGGGACAAGGCGGCGGCGCTGGCCTTCGGCGCGTCGCTGCGCGGCTGGCGGATCGACACCTATCGCACGCGGCAGGCGGAAAAGGCCAAGCCGACGCTCAAGCAGATCACGCTGGTTTCGAGCGACGCCGGGGCGGCCTGGGAAAGCCGGTCCGCGGTCGCGGCGGGCGTGGCCTTCACCCGCGAGCTGGTGTCGGAACCGGCGAACATCCTCTACCCCGAAAGCTTCGTCGAGCGCTGCAGGCATCTGGAGGAGCTGGGCGTCAAGATCACCGTGCTGGACAGGGCGGCGATGGCGGATCTGGGCATGGGCGCGCTGCTGGGCGTGGCGCAGGGTTCGGTGCGCGAGCCGCGCCTGCTGGCCATGGAATGGGACGGCACGGGTGGCGCGACCGAAAAGCCGCTGGTCTTCGTCGGCAAGGGCGTGACCTTCGACACGGGCGGCATTTCCTTGAAGCCCGGGCCGGGCATGGAAGACATGAAATGGGACATGGGCGGCGCCGGGGCCGTGGCGGGCGCTATCAAGGCGCTGGCAGGGCGCAAGGCGAAGGTGCGCGTCGTCGGCATTTGCGGGCTGGTCGAGAATATGCCGGACGGCAATGCGCAGCGGCCGGGCGACATCGTGACCTCCATGTCCGGGCAGACGATCGAGGTGCTGAACACCGATGCCGAAGGACGTCTGGTGCTGTGCGACGTCATCACCTGGGCGCAGAAGACCTATGCGCCGGAGGTGATCATCGACCTCGCCACGCTGACCGGGGCGATGATCATCTCGCTCGGCAACGAATATGCGGGCATCTTCTCCAATGACGACGGGCTGGCCGACGATCTGATCGCGGCGGGCAAGGCGGCGGGCGACCAGTTGTGGCGCTTCCCGCTGGGCGACGCCTATAACAAGCTGATCGACAGCCCGATTGCCGACATGAAGAATATCGGGCCGCGCTATGGCGGGTCGATCACGGCGGCGCAGTTCATCAAACGCTTCGTCGATGAGGGCGTGAAATGGGCGCATCTCGACATTGCGGGCATGGTCTGGGCCGACAAGCCCGGCGCGACATGGGACAAGGGCGCGACCGGCTATGGCGTGCGGCTGCTCGACCGCTATGTCGCGGACAAGTTCGAGGGCTGATCTTTCTTCCCGTTCGGTTTGGATTTGGTCCGGACCGAGGGCAAGCATTGTCTGGCTAAAACCCCGCCCCCTTCGGGCTGAGCCTGTCGAAGCTCTTTTCTTTATTTGAAGAAGACGTGAAAGCCGTTGGCTTCGCCGACCTTCGGTTCGACAAGCCCGGGGCGAACGGTTAGAGCGAGAAGAATGCAAGTCGATTTCTACCAGCTCAGCCGCGATCCGGTGGAACAGGTGCTGCCCGCCATAGCAGGCCGTATCCTGGAGATGGGCGAGCGGCTGCTGGTGGTGGCGCGGGAGCCTGAACGGCTGGAGCGAATCTCCGCCGGGCTGTGGGCGGGGCCGCCGGAAAGCTTCCTGGCGCATGGCCGGGCGGGCGATGGCGGCGAATCCGTGCAGCCGGTGCTGCTGGCGCAGGATTGCCCAAGCGTCGATCTGGCCGCCAATGGGGCACGGCATGTCGCATTGGCCGATGGCCTCTGGCGCGAAGAGGCGCTGGGTTTCGAGCGGGCCTTTTACTTCTTCGACGCGGAAACCGTCGAAGGCGCGCGGGCAAGCTGGCGCGATCTCGCCAAACGGGATGGCGTGACGCCACGATTCTGGCGGCAGGAAGGCCGCAAATGGGTGCAGGGTCCATAAGCATGGACCAAAAATCAGCCCTCTTGCGATAGGCTGCGGCCCGGTCTAAAGGGCGCGCCAACTTATCCCAACAATTCGGAGCTTTTGAGCCTTATGGCCGTGACCCGCACCTTTTCGATCATCAAGCCCGACGCGACCCGTCGCAACCTGACGGGCGCCGTGACCAAGAAGCTGGAGGAAGCGGGCCTGCGCGTCGTCGCTTCCAAACGCATCCGCATGAGCCGCGAGCAGGCCGAGGGCTTCTACGCCGTGCACAAGGAACGCCCCTTCTTCGCCGATCTGGTCGCGTTCATGATCTCCGGCCCGGTGGTCGTGCAGGTCCTGGAAGGCGAGGACGCCGTGAAGCGCAACCGCGACATCATGGGCGCCACCAACCCCGCCAATGCCGATGAGGGCACCATCCGCAAGGAATATGCCGAATCGATCGAAGCCAATTCGGTCCATGGTTCCGACAGCGAGGAAAATGCCGCGATCGAGATCGCCTATTTCTTCAAGCCGGACGAAATCGTCGGCTGATCCGGCATAGTCAGGATTGGAAACGGGCCGGGGGCGACAAGCCTGCCGGCCCTTTTCTTTTGGAATCTTGGGTGGGAACCGGATTTTAAGCCAGACCGCCTTCAAATGATCCAACCCGCCAAACCCGGAACCGGAATGACTTCACCCAGGATCACCCGTAACCCGATCGCCACAGGCCGACCAAAAAGCATCCTATTTTCGACCGAAACATGATTTCGGCCTGTCCTATTCCGCATCCACGGGCCTATCCCGCTTCCTTCCGTGAAACATCCGGTAAACCACACGCACCCGCCCACGCGCGCGTAGGCACGCGCGCGCATATGGTGTGAACTTCGGTGTAAAAGATTTGGGAGCAGTCCCGCGGAAACGGGTCAGGGCGTCTCGGTTTCCGCCGCCTTGGGCGCGGGCACCTTGTCCTTCGCGCTCAGCACCGTCGCGGGCGGCCCCTTCTCTATCGCCGCCGCCAGTTGTCCGACCGCCGCGCAGTTCACCTTGCACAGCCCCTGCGCCTGGGCGAGATTTTCCTTCGCCTTGGCGATGGCGCCCTTCTCGACCATCGCCTCGCCCTGACCGACCAGGGCGGCGACGTCATTGGGCTCCAGCAACAGCGCCTCGCGATACAGCCGGATCGCCTTGCCCTGCAATCCCTGGGCCCGCGCGACTTCGGCCAGCTCGATATAGGCCATGCGGTTGCGGGGATCGACCGCCAGCGCGCTTTCCAGCGCATCGGTGGCGCCCTGATAATTGCCCGCCTTGCGCGCTGCTTCGCCCGCCTTCTGCCACTCGATGGACAGCGGCGAAATCTGCGAATCCGGGCGCTGCGTCAGCCCGACGCTGGAAACGGTGGTCAACAGGACGGCCAGGGCGATCGAAGCGGGGGTAAAACGCATGCACAACTCCAGCCATGTTTCAGGCGCTGATTCCGTCCAAGTCTCGCGATTTTGCGGGCGCTTGTCCATCGACTCTTTCACGCCGTCCGTCGCAGCCGCGCGAAATAGAAACCGTCCGTCCCGTCATGCGCCGGCGTCAGCAGCAGCCCGTCGCCATGGGCACGGCCCGTCGGCACATCGGCCGGTTCGGCCATCCATCCCTCATGCCGTGCCAGAAATGCCCGCACCTGATCCCGCCCCTCCCGGTCCGTCAGCGCGCAGGTAGCATAGACCAGCAGGCCGCCCGGTGCCAGCAAAGGCGCGGCGAAATCCAGGATTCGCGCCTGCTCCGCCACCAGCCGGTCGAGCCGCGCGGGGGTCAGCCGCCAGCGCGCCTCCGGATTGCGGCGCCAGGTGCCGGTGCCCGAACAGGGCGCGTCGACCAGCACCACGTCGGCGCGGCCATGCAGGCTTTGCAGCGCGCCCGCCTCATGCCCCTGATCCAGCAGCAGCGTTTCGATGAAGGTCGCCCCGGCCCGCTCCGCCCGCGGGTCGAGCCGCGACAGCCGCGACCGGATGGTGTCGGCGGCGATCAGCGTGCCCTTGCCCGCCATGGCGCTCGCCAGCGCCAGCGTCTTGCCCCCCGCCCCGGCGCAGAGATCGATCACGGTCATGCCCGGCTGCGCCCCGCAGGCGGCGGAGATCCATTGGCTGCCGGCATCCTGCACCTCCACCTGCCCCCATTTCCAGGGGTCGCTCTGCTCGACCGGCGCGCCTTCGGGCAGGCGCAAGGCCTCGGGCAGGCCGGACATACGCACCGCATCGGGATAGAAGGACGCCACCCTGTCCGGGTCGGCCTTCAGCCGGTTGATGCGCAGGTCGACCGGCGCCCGGCCCAACAGGGCCTCGCGCTCCACGGGCGCGGCCAGCAGAGGGTCGATCCAGCCGGGCACGACGCCTGCCGCCGTTCCCGCCTCGTCCGCGGAAATCGGCGCCGGTCCATGGGCCGATCCATTGAACAGTTCCGCCAGTTCCGGCCGCTCGCGGGCCAGCCCCACCATCGCGGCGCGCCCGCTTTCGGGACGCTCGGCCGCGCGGCGCACGGCGTCATAGACATGGTCGCGCACCGCCCGCCGGTCCCGCGATCCGGCATAGCGCCGATCCTTGAAATAGCGGGCAATCAGCGTATCCGCCGCCGGCCCGCCGTCACGCGCCGACGATATGATGGCGTCGAGCAACTCAATCGCGGCCTGAACGCGTGCGGACGGGGTCATGCGCTACTCCCCCATCACGGGAAAGGAAGAGAATTGAAAAGGGCCTTACCGCGTCGGATAATTGGGTGCTTCCCGCGTGATCGTCACGTCGTGGACATGGCTTTCCGACAGGCCGGCATTGGTGATCTGGACGAAGCGCGCCCGTTCCTGAAGGTCCTTGATCGTGGCGCTGCCGGTATAGCCCATGGCCGCCTTCACGCCACCGACAAGCTGGTGGATGACGTCCTTCGCCGGCCCCTTGAACGGCACCTGGCCTTCGATCCCCTCGGGCACCAGCTTCATCTGGTCCTTGATGTCCGCCTGGAAATAGCGGTCGGCGGAACCCCGCGCCATGGCGCCGACGCTGCCCATGCCGCGATAGCTCTTATAGGCGCGGCCCTGATAGAGGAAGGTCTCGCCCGGAGCTTCCGTCGTACCGGCGAGCAGGGAGCCCACCATGACGCAGCCCGCGCCCGCCGCCAGCGCCTTCGCCACGTCGCCGGAGGTGCGCAGGCCGCCATCCGCGATCACCGGCACGCCCTGCTTCGCGGCTTCCTCGGCCGAATCCATGACGGCGGTCAGCTGCGGCACGCCCACGCCCGCGACGACGCGGGTGGTGCAGATGGAACCCGGCCCGATCCCGACCTTCACGCAGTCCGCGCCCGCGCCGATCAGCGCCTTGGTCGCTTCGGCGGTGGCGACATTGCCGGCGACCACCTGGACATGGTTGGACAGCTTCTTCACCGCCTCGACCGCGACGGCGACCTGGCGGCTGTGGCCATGGGCCGTGTCGATGACGATCAGGTCGCATTCCGCGTCGATCAGCGCCTTGCTGCGTTCCAGCCCCTTGTCGCCCACGGTCGAGGCCGCCGCCACGCGCAGGCGGCCCGAAGCGTCCTTGGTCGCCTGCGGATAGGTGACGGCCTTTTCGATGTCCTTGACGGTGATCAGTCCGACGCAATGATAATTATCGTCCACCACCAGCAGCTTTTCGATGCGGCGCTGATGCAGCAGGCGCATCGCTTCGTCCTGGCCCACCCCGGTCTTCACCGTCGCCAGATTGTCGCGGGTCATGAGTTCGCTGACCGGCTGGGCGGGGTTCTCCGCAAAGCGCACGTCGCGATTGGTGAGGATGCCGACCAGCTTGCCCGACGCCTGGACCACCGGAATGCCGCTGATCTTGTGGCGGGTCATCAGCATCTGCGCATCGGCCAGCGTCGCATTGGGCGTGATGGTGATCGGATTGACCACCATGCCGCTTTCGAAGCGCTTGACCGCGCGTACCGCGTCGGCCTGTTCCTCGACCGACAGGTTGCGGTGCAACACGCCAAGGCCGCCCAGCTGGGCCATGACGATCGCCATGTCCGCCTCCGTCACCGTGTCCATGGCGGAGGAGAGGATCGGGATGTTGAGCTTGATTGCGCGGGTCACATGGGTGCTGGTGTCCGCCTGGCTGGGCAGCACATCGGATTCGGCGGGCTGCAAAAGCACGTCGTCAAAGGTGAGGCCAAGGCGGATGTCCATGTGAAGCCACTTTCTGCTGCGCGTTTCATGCGGGGGCCTGGCATGATCGCTGGGGGATTCGTGGCGGCCCATGTAACCATTAACCGGCAAAACAGCCAGACCCCCGAAAGCATTTTATTGCGGAGGCGAGAAAATCCCTGCGCGGCGCGCAACGGGGTGGAAGGTGAAGGTTCGAGAGAAGCAGGCGATTCCCGTCGCTGCCCCGGATTGGCGGGCGTCCGGCGTCTCGACGCCGGCGCGTTTCGCTCCCTCGTCCGCTGCGCGGAGGGAGGATTGGGGCCTGGCCCGCTAAAGGTCCAGAAGCCTCAATCCCCCAGGATCACGTCCACGCCCGCACGTGCATGGATGCTGGTGCCGTCATAGATCGGCAGGACGTTCGCCTTCACATCGACGATCATCTCCAATTCGGTGCACGCAAGGATCGCCGCCTGCACATTCTCCTTGGCGATGTCGGTGAGTTCAGACTTCATATAGCGTTCCGACTCGCGGCTGACCTTGCCGATGGTCAGTTCGTCATAGACGATCCGGTCGATCCGCTCGGCCAGTTCCATGTCCGGGGGCAGCAGCGATATGCCGTGCGCCACCAGCCGCTGGCGATAGAATTTCTCCGTCATTACATTGCGGGTGCCGATCAGCGCGGCCTTTTCGATGCCGTCGGCCTGCATCTTGCGCCCTACGGCTTCGGCGATGTTGACGATCGGAATGTCGACGCCCGCCTGCACATCGTCATAGACGCGGTGCATGGAATTGGCGCAGATCAGCAAGGCCGCCGCCCCGCCCTGCTCCAGCCGCCTGGCGGACGCGGTCAGCACATCGGCCGCATGGGCCCATTCCTCTTCGGTGATGGAACGGCCTATGTCCGCGAAATCCAGGCTTTCGATCAGCAGCGGAGCGCTATGCTGGCCGCCCCGGGCGCGATACACCGCCTGGTTGATGATCTGATAATAGCGCGCCGTCGACGTCCAGCTGAGACCGCCTATCAGGCCGAGCTTCTTCATGAATCCGCTTATCCCCATGCGCCGACAAAGCCGGACAGGCTTGTCCCTCGCCCAAATCGTTAGGGACGGCGTCCCGCATCGGCAAGCCCCTTCCTGCCCGCACCGCCGCAAAGGCGCGCGCCGAACAGGCTGCCCGCCGCGCCCGCCAGCCCTCCCGCGACGGCCATCGGCATATTTTCCATAAGGAAAGCGGACGCCGCCAGCGACCAGCCGGCAAAGCCGCCCACCAGCGCCAGCGCAGGTCCGGTTCCCCACGACAAGGCCCATTTCACAACCGTCCAGCCCGCAAGCCATGCGGCTCCGATGCAGGCAAGAAGCCTGCCCAGGTCCGGAGTCGCTATGAAGGCCGCGACCAGCCCGCCGGTCGCCGGCAGCATGGCAGCCGCCACAAGCGGATGCCACCGCCCCGCCGCCCCGCGCCACAGGACCGCCGYCGCCTGCGGAGCCATGGCC
>NZ_LTAB01000056.1:0-14850 GCF_001580035.1 Sphingobium sp. 22B
TGCGGCATCATTTCATATTGAAGGATGGCGTGCTGCGGCGGATGGTCTGATCGGTGTATGGAGGGGTGGATTGCGGACATTCCCCCTCCCGCCTGCGGGAGGGGGAATGTCCGCAATCCACCCCTCCATACACCGATCAGACCATCCGCCGCAGCACGCCATCCTTCAATATGAAATGATGCCGCATCGCCGCCAGACCGTGCAGGACGAGCAACGCCACCCAGACGAAACCCAGAACCTCATGCGCTTCCCCTGAAATGCCGACGATCGCATCGCCCTTCGCCACCGCGAATTTGGGCACGTCGAACAGGAAGAACCAGTTCAGGGGCCGGTCGCCGGCGGATGTCATGACCCATCCGGTCAGCGGCACGAGCAGCATGAACGCGTAAAAGGCGAAATGCGTGAGATGCGCCGCCCCCTTTTCCCATGCGGGCATTTCGGCTGGCAGAGGCGGGGCGCTGCGCGTGAAGCGCCACATTATGCGCGCGACCGTCAGGGCCAGCACGGTCAGCCCGATCGATTTGTGGACGGGCATCACCTTCCACTCCCTGGGCAGCGCGTCATGCGCGAAGCCCAGGAAGAGGTTGAACAGGATGAGGATCGCCATGATCCAGTGCAGCGCGCGCGCAACGTGACTGTAGCGATCCATCCCATACTCCTGCCTGACTTTTCACCCCTGACGATTGGCGATCAGATTATCCACCACCGACGGGTCGGCAAGTGTACTAATGTCCCCCAGCGCCTGGGCGGACACCTCGCCCTCCGCGATCTTGCGCAGGATGCGGCGCATGATCTTGCCCGACCGGGTCTTGGGCAGGCCGGGGGCGAACTGGATCACGTCGGGCGTCGCGATCGGCCCGATCNGACACCTCGCCCTCCGCGATCTTGCGCAGGATGCGGCGCATGATCTTGCCCGACCGGGTCTTGGGCAGGCCGGGGGCGAACTGGATCACGTCGGGCGTCGCGATCGGCCCGATCTCGCTRCGCACCCATTTCACCAGCGCCTGACGCAGTTCGTCGGTCGCTTCCTCGCCGCTGTTCAGCGTCACATAGGCGTAGATGCCCTGYCCCTTTATGTCGTGCGGGAAGCCCACCACCGCCGCCTCCGCCACCGCCTCGTGCAGCACCAGCGCGCTTTCCACCTCCGCCGTGCCCATGCGATGGCCCGACACNATGTCGTGCGGGAAGCCCACCACCGCCGCCTCCGCCACCGCCTCGTGCAGCACCAGCGCGCTTTCCACCTCCGCCGTGCCCATGCGATGGCCCGACACGTTGATCACGTCGTCGACGCGCCCCGTGATCCAGTAATAGCCGTCCTCGTCCCGCCGCGCCCCGTCGCCGGTCGTATATTTGCCGGGAAAGGTCGTGAAATAGGTCTGGAAAAAACGCTCATGATCGCCCCAGACGGTGCGCATCTGGCCCGGCCAGCTTTGCGCGATGACCAGATTGCCCTCGGCCGCGCCGTCCAGCACATGGCCCTCCGCATCGACGATCTGCGGCACCACGCCCGGCATCGGCAGCGTCGCGGAACCGGGCTTCAGGTCCGTCGCGCCCGGCATCGGCGCGATCATCGCCCCGCCCGTCTCGGTCTGCCACCAGGTGTCGATGATCGGGCAGCGATCCTCGCCCACGACATGATGGTACCAGCGCCAGGCCTCCGGATTGATCGGCTCGCCCACCGTGCCCAGCAGGCGCAGCGACTGGCGGCTGGTTGAATGCACGAACTCGTCCCCCTCCTTCATCAGCGCGCGCAGCGCCGTGGGCGCGGTGAAGATGGTCTGCACCTGATGCCGGTCCACGACCTCCCAGATGCGGCTGGGCGTCGGATAGTTGGGCACGCCCTCATAGATCAGCGTCGTCGCCCCGTTCGCCAGCGGGCCATAGACGATATAGCTGTGCCCCGTGACCCAGCCGATGTCCGCCGCGCACCAATAGATGTCGCCGGGCCGGTAGTCGAAGCACAGCTCATGGGTCAGGCTGGCCCAGAGCAGATAGCCGCCGGTCGTGTGCAGCACGCCCTTGGGCTTGCCCGTCGAACCCGACGTGTAGAGGATGAACAGCGGATCTTCCGCGTTCATCGGCTCGGGCGCGCAATCCGCCGACACCTTGGCCGCTTCCTCATGCAGCCACAGGTCGCGGTCCTCGGCCATGGTGACAGCCCCACCGGTCGCCCGGACGACGATCACCTTGCGGACGCTGGTGCATAATTTCAGCGCCGCGTCGACATTGGTCTTGAGCGGCACCTGCCTGCCCGCGCGGCACCCCTCGTCGGCGGTGATCACCAGCGTGGAATCGCAGTCGATGATCCGTCCCGCCAGCGCCTCCGGCGAAAAACCGCCGAACACGACGCTGTGGATCGCGCCGATCCGCGCGCAGGCGAGCAGGGCGAAGGCGGCTTCCGGGATCATCGGCATATAGACGGTGATCCGCTCGCCCTTCTTCGCCCCTGCGGCCTTCAGCACATTGGCGAAGCGGCAGACCTCCTCATGCACCTCGGCATAGGTGTAGCGGCGCGGCTGCGCGTCCGGCGAATCCGGTTCCCAGATGATCGCGGTCTGGTCGCCGCGTTCGGCCAGATGCCGGTCGATGCAGTTGACGCTGACGTTCAGCACGCCGTCGGCAAACCATTTCACCCCGAAATCGGCTTCGTGGAAGCTGCTCTCATTGGTTTTCGTGGGAAAGTTCACCCAATCCAGCCGCTTCGCCTGCTCCAGCCAATAGGCGTCGGCGGCATCGATGGACCGTCGATAGTCCGCCGCCCGTCCGTCCCGGTCGAACAGGGCGGAAGACGCCCATTCGGCAGGAACCGGGAAAAAATCGTCAGACATGCAGCATCCTTTCCTTCACGAAACCATCGCTTGGCGTCCTCCTAGAACCAAGCCGCGGCGACAGGAAGACAGGATCGTTCTGCCCCGGCCACAGTTTCCGCTCATGTCGCACCGGATTTAAGCAGGATCATGCCATTTGCCGCTTTTCGCATGAGCCGGCTCGGCCTAACAGGAAGGGAATATGTGGCAACTTTTCCAATTTCCGCTCTGTCCATTCTCACGCAAGGTCCGTCTGCTGCTCGGTGAAAAGGGCGTGGGCTACGACCTGGTGCGCGAATCGCCCTGGGAAGCGCGCGACGAGTTCCTCGATCTCAATCCCGCCGGCACGACGCCGGTGATGGTGGATCAGGAAAAGGGCGTGACCCTGATCGACAGTCAGGCGATCTGCGAATATTTCGAGGAGACGGTGGAGAAATTCCCGCTGATCTCCGGCACCGCCGCGGGCCGGGCGGAGGTGCGGCGGCTGACCGCCTTCTTCGACCAGAATTTCTACGGCGACGTCGTCGGCCCGCTCCTGCATGAACGGATGAAGAAGCGCCTGATAGAGCGCGCGCCGCCCGATGCCCGCGTGCTGCGGGAAGCGATGAAGCGCGCCAATGTCCATATGGATTACATGGACTATCTGCTCGACCATCGCGCCTGGATGGCGGGTGGAACGCTGAGCCTGGCGGACATCGCCGCCGCCGCGCATCTTTCGGTGGCGGATTATCTGGGCGGCATCGACTGGGCCGGGCATGAGACGGTGAAGCGCTGGTATGCGGGCTTCAAGTCGCGCCCTTCCTTCCGGCCCCTTCTGTCGGAGCGGATGGAGGTGATCACCCCGCCGCCCCATTATGAAAAGCCGGATTTTTAATACGGACATTCCCCTCCCGCAAGCGGGAGAGGTCAGGGGTGGGCGCGAGCGCAGCGAGCTTCCAGCCTGGAGGTAGAGAACCGCCGCCGATGTCGCGCCAGCCCGCCCTCCGACCCCCGCTTGCAGGAGGGGGAGGTGGGGGTCAATCCAGCTCCGCGGCCAGATATACCCGGTTCCGGCCATGCTCCTTGGCCAGGTAGAGCGCGCGGTCCGCCGCCTTCAGCGCAGCGCGCGGGTCTTCATAGGCCAGCACATTGGCGACCCCGGCGGAAAAGCTGACCCGCTCCATCCGCTCGCCATTGGCCCGGTTGACCAGGCTGCGGGTGGACAGGTCCTGCCGCACGCTGTCCACCGCTTCGCATGCCTCGGCGGCGGTCTTGCCCCGGAACAGCATGACGAATTCCTCGCCGCCATGGCGCGCGACATGGCATTGGTCGTTGCTGACCTTGGACAGCAATCCCGCCACGAATTTCAGCACCCGGTCGCCGGTATCATGGCCATGGGTATCGTTGATCAGCTTGAAATGATCGATGTCGCAAAAGGCGACGGCCAGTTGCTGCCCTTCCTTCTGCGCCTGCGCCAGTTCCTCGCGCAGCGTGCCTTCGAAGGCGCGGCGATTGGGCAGGCCGGTCAGATGGTCGTGCTCGGCGGCGCGGCGCGCGCTTTCCAGATTGGATTTCAGAAGCTGCGTCTGCTTCTGATTGTCGCGAAGCTGGGTTTCGACCTGCCGGGTCTTTTCCACCATGGATCGGGTCAGCGCCACCAGGCGCGCCAGCACCGGCTGGTTGTCGGAACCGGCGGCCAGGCCCTTCACCTCTTCCTGCAACGCCGCGCCATAATCCTTGGCTGAATTGCGCGATTCGGTCATCAGCCCGGTGAATTGCGACAGATTCTCCTCGACCTTGTCGAGCATCGAGGCAAGCGCTTCGGGCGTGACCTCGTCGTTGCGCTGTTCGGCGGCGACATTCTCGACCCAGCCATTGGTGATCTTGCCGCGTTCGGCCAGCACCGCTTTCACGGCCTTTTCCACGCCGATATGCGATCCGGTCAGATAATCATGGGCGACGCCGAAATTGAGCGGCGTCAGGTCCAGGTCATGGGCGAACAGGAAATCGCCTATGTCCTCGTACAGCTTGCGCCGCTGGACGATTTCCCGGCTGGAAGCGCTGCCGTGCCGGGCGCGTTGCGGCTGCTCCGGCTCGTCCATGGCCTCGTCGTCGGTCTTGCCTGACAGGCCTCTGGCCCAGCGGGCCAGGCGGTCGGTCAGACCATGTTGCGCGTTTGCGGAAGATGATGCCCCAGTCATGTCCGCTAGAACGACCGGCGATAAACAAGGTTAAGGACATGCCAAGCGAAAAGGCGCAAGGCGTTGATCGTCCTCGATTATATGTCCGCGCCGATCAGCCAGTCGCGGAAAATCCGCACCGCCCGGGTCTGCAACGCGCGCGGCCGGCAGACGAAGAAATAGCGATAGGGGCTTTCGACCCGATTTTCCGGAAACAGCCGGACCAGCCGGGAATCCTGCGCTTCATTATAGTGGCTGGCGTGCATCACGGCGATGCCGAGCCCCTGCGCCGCCGCCTCCAGCATCAACTGACCGGAATCATAATTGTCGATCGCCAGCGGTTGCAGGTCGGGCAGGTGCACCGCTTCCTTCCACGCCTCGAAGGCGAGCGCCATGTCGCGATGCAGCAGCACCGTATGATTGGCCAGCTCCTGCGGGGCGGTCAGCGCGTTGGGCGCCTCCAGCAACGCCTTGCGCCCGATCAGATAGACCTCGTCATGGTCCAGCTCATGGGCGTAGAGCGCGGGATCGATGTCCTTCGCCAGCACGATCGCCGCGTCCAGCCCTTCGCCCAGCCGCGCCACGGCATAGGGGGTGGTCTCGATGTCGATATGAAGCTGCGGATGCCGCTGCCGAAGGGCGCCCAGATGCGGAAACAGCCTCTGCGTCGCGAACAGCGGCATGACCGCCAGCCGCAGCCGCAACTGGTTTCCGCCGCTCTGGATATTCTCCAGCGCCTGGCTCAGCGAATCGAGCGCCGGCGCGATGTCGTCCAGCAGGCGCTGCCCGTCGGCATTGATTTCCAGCGCCTGATGCTTGCGGTCGAACAGGGGCCGGCCGATGAACCGTTCCAGCGCCTGCACCCGCCGGCTGAGCGCGGGCGTCGAGAGCGCGAGTTCCTCCGCCGCCGCCTTGACCGATCCAAGGCGGGCGACCTGAACAAAGGCCTCCAGGGCCGTAAGGGGCGGCAATCTACGCATAAACCGTCATGTTCATCTGGCCGGTCCGCTGCGACGCATCATTGCTTCTTCTGGAACGGCGCGCAAACCGGCTTCAAGCATCCTTATTCCACTGAGCAGGAAAAAAGGGCAGTTGGCAAGATGCAAAAATTGCAACTCCTCGATTCTTTTCGCACTTGCGAAAATACATCCCGCACTGCACATAGGAAAGGCCTTTCAGGCATCCTCTCCTATAAACTTTCCGGGCTGGCCTTCGGGCCGGCCCTTTTTTTATTCGTTTCGGGGCTCGCCATGGCCCCTTTCCCTCAGCCGCGACGTTCCCTATCTCGTTACGCAGCGAACAGAACGGGGAAGGCGAAGTGGCCGAAGAAGAAACCGCAGGACGCAGGATACAGGTGGCCAACGCGCGGCCCGAAGATGCGGGGCGCGGCCTTGCCCGCCTTCCTTTGGCGGTCATGGCGGAACTCCACCTTGCGGAAGGCGATGTGGTGGAGATCGCGGGCAAGCGGTCGACCCCCGCGCGGGTGGTCCGGCCCTATAAGGAGGATGAGGGGCTGGATGTCCTTCGCCTCGACGGGCTTCAGCGCGCCAATGCCGGCGTCGGATCGGGCGACTTCGTGATCATCCGGAAGGTCGATCCCCGGCCTGCCCAGCGTGTCGTCTTCGCGCCTGCACAAAATAATCTGCGGTTGCAGGGCAATCCGGAGGCGCTGAAGCGCGTTTTCTTCCAGCGGCCGCTCGCCTCTGGCGATGTCGTCGCAACTGCGGGACAGCAACAGGTGCCGCCCGGCGACATGCCGCCCCAGTTGCGCCAGATGCTGGCCGCCCCGGCCTATGCCCTGCAGGAAATCCGCCTGGTCGTGGTGTCGACCGTGCCCAAGGGCATCGTCCATATCGACGCCGACACGGAAGTGGAACTGCGCGCCGAATATGAGGAGCCCCGCGAATCCCGCCGCGCCGACGTCACCTATGACGATGTCGGCGGCATGGCCGAAGCCATCGACCAGCTGCGGGAAATGGTGGAATTGCCGCTGCGCTATCCCGAACTGTTCGAGCGGCTG
Organism: Sphingobium sp. 22B; assembly: GCF_001580035.1. Taxonomy (NCBI): domain Bacteria; kingdom Pseudomonadati; phylum Pseudomonadota; class Alphaproteobacteria; order Sphingomonadales; family Sphingobiaceae; genus Sphingobium; species Sphingobium sp. 22B. The sequence goes on from NZ_LTAB01000056.1 coordinate 6,987, forward strand.
GGCGTGGACCCGCCCAAGGGCGTGCTGCTCCACGGCCCGCCGGGCACCGGCAAGACCCGGCTGGCCCGCGCCGTCGCCAATGAATCGGAAGCGGAATTCTTCCTGATCAACGGGCCGGAGATCATGGGTTCGGCCTATGGCGAGTCGGAAAAGCAGCTCCGCGAGATTTTCGAGGCGGCCGCCAAGTCGGCGCCGTCGATCCTCTTCATCGACGAGATCGATTCCATCGCGCCCAAGCGCGGCAATGTGACCGGGGAGACGGAAAAGCGCCTCGTCGCCCAGTTGCTGACGCTGATGGACGGGCTGGAACCGCGCACCAATCTGGTCGTCATCGCCGCCACCAACCGGCCGGAAGCGATAGACGAGGCGCTGCGCCGCCCCGGCCGCTTCGACCGGGAAATCATCGTCGGCGTGCCTGACGAGCGCGGACGGCGGGAGATATTGGGCATCCACACCCGCGGCATGCCGCTGGCCGACGGCGTGGATCTGGGCGAACTGGCGCGCATGACCTATGGCTTTGTCGGTGCGGATCTGGCGGCGCTGACCCGCGAGGCGGCGATCGAGACCGTGCGCCGCTTCATGCCCCGGCTCAATCTGGAGGAGGGAACGATCCCCCCTGACGTGCTGGAGGAACTGTCCGTCGCGCGCGACGACTTCATGGCCGCGATCAAGCGCGTCCAGCCCTCCGCCATGCGGGAGGTGATGGTGCAGGCGCCCAATATCGGCTGGGCCGACATAGGAGGTCTGGACGAAGCGCAGATGCGCCTCAAGGAAGGGGTGGAACTGCCGCTCAAGGACCCGGACGCCTTTCGCCGCATCGGCATCCGCCCGGCCAAGGGGTTTCTGCTCTACGGTCCGCCCGGCACCGGCAAGACGCTGCTGGCGAAGGCCGTGGCGCGGGAAGCGCAGGCCAATTTCATCGCCACCAAATCCTCCGACCTGCTCAGCAAATGGTATGGGGAAAGCGAGCAGCAGATCGCCCGCCTCTTCGCCCGCGCGCGGCAGGTGGCGCCGACGGTCATCTTCATCGATGAACTGGACAGCCTGGTTCCGGCGCGCGGCGGCGGCCTTGGCGAACCGCAGGTGACGGAGCGGGTGGTGAACACCATCCTGGCCGAGATGGACGGGCTGGAGGAATTGCAGTCCGTCGTCGTCATCGGCGCGACCAATCGCCCGACGCTGATCGATCCGGCGCTGCTGCGGCCGGGCCGGTTCGATGAGCTGATCTATGTCCCCGTGCCCGATCAGGCGGGGCGCAGGCGCATCCTGTCCATTCACACGGGCAAGATGCCGCTTGCCGAGGACGTCGATCTGGATGCGCTGGCGGAGCGCACGGAGCGGTTCACCGGGGCCGATCTGGAGGATCTGGTCCGCCGCGCCGGCCTGGTCGCGCTGCGCCAGTCGCTGTCGGTCGACAAGGTCACACAGGCGCATTTCGAAGCCGCGCTGGAGGATACCCGCGCCTCCGTCACGCCCGAAATGGAGCGGGAATATGAGCAGATCCAGGCAACGCTGAAGCAGAGCGTGATGCAGATCGATCCCATCGGCTTCGTGTCGCCCGGCATGTTGCGGGCGCGCGCCAGGACTGAATGAAGAGACATGCTCCCGCGAAGGCGGGAACCCGGTTCCGCCGTTTGAACCGGGTTTCCGAAAGGCCTCCTGTCCTGTTGAACGCCTTCGCGGGAGCGCATGCGCATGACCTGATGATGCCGGTCCCTCCGACCTATTTGTCCCTCCACCGCGAAGGCGCTTGCATGCCCGTGCGATTTTTGCGAGTCGGACAGGCAAGGCAGACAGGCGAGAATGAATGGCCTCCATCCCTTTGAAGAAAAAGAACCGGGCCGTTTCCGGAAAACCGTCCTCCACCTTCCTGGGTCAATGGGGCATGTTCCTCCGGCAGTTCATCAAGCATCCCGGCATGATCGGATCGGTCATCCCATCCTCGCAAATGCTGGTCGACAGCATGCTGGAGGGCGTGGACTGGCAACGGACCCGGCTGTTCGTGGAATATGGCCCGGGCGTCGGGACGTTCACGCGGCCCATTCTCGACCGGCTGCATCCGGACGCCACCCTGCTGGCGATCGACCTCAATCTCGACTTCGTCGCCTATCTGGAGGCGGAGATCGACGATCCCCGGCTGCGCATCGTCCACGGTTCGGCCGCCGATGTCCGCCGCTTCATCAAGGAGGCCGGCTATGCCCAGGCGGACTATGTCCTGTCGGGCATTCCCTTCTCGACCCTGCCCGGCGGCGTGGGGGAGGCGATCTGCGCCGAAACCCGCTCGGTGCTGAAGACCGGCGGCGCATTTCTGGTCTATCAATATTCCGGCTATGTCCGCCGCCTGCTGTCGCCGTTGTTCGACGAAATCGGCGACCGGGTGGAGTGGCGCAACATTCCACCGTGCCGGATGTTCACGGCGGTGAAGCGGGAAATCCTGGCCCAGGTGGCCTGACCCTTCCGCCTTCCTGTTGAATTTACGTCATTTCGCCGGGATTTTCTCCTGTCCGGCAGGTCTATACCCCATTTGGGGTATGCGCCATGCAGCGCCGGTCGCTACGCGCCCCGCATAGGCAGACCTTCTGCCTCCGGCGGCCGGGCCATATTGCGACCCATGGCCCGGTTGCCGGCTAAGGTTGCCGCAACGATCGTTTCGCTTCGGCCGGCTTTCATGATAAGGCCCGGCGCGAAACACGGCGAGATAGTTCATGAACGACCTGACCCAGACCCCCGAAATGCTGATCGCGACCATGGGCGCGCGCGCGCGCGCGGCAGCGGCCCAGCTTTCCACCGCCAGCGACGCGCAGAAGATCGACGCGCTGCGCCGCGCCGCGCAGGCGCTGCGGGATCAGGCGCCGCGGATCATCGCCGCCAATGCCCGGGACATGGAAAACGCCGCCGCCAACGGCCTGTCGCCCGCCATGCTCGACCGGCTGAAGCTGGACGAGGACCGCGTCCTTGCGACGGCGGCGGGCGTGGATCAGGTCGCGACCCTCATCAATCCGCTCGGCAGCGTGATCGACAGGCAGGTCCGTCCCAACGGCATGGAGTTGAGCCGCGTCCGCGTGCCGCTGGGCGTCATCGGCATCATCTATGAAAGCCGCCCCAATGTGACCGCCGACGCCGCCGCGCTCTGCCTGCGCGCCGGCAATGCCGTGATCCTGCGCGGCGGCAGCGAGGCGAAGGAAAGCAACCGCGCCATCCACGCGGCGATGGTCGAGGGGATCGTCGCCGCCGGCCTGCCCGCCGATGCCGTGCAACTGGTCCCCACCACGGACCGCGCCGCCGTGGGCGCGCTGCTGAAGGCGTCGGAATTCATCGACCTGATCGTCCCCCGCGGCGGCAAGAGCCTGGTCGCCCGCGTGCAGGAAGAGGCGCGCGTGCCCGTCCTCGCCCATCTCGACGGCATCAACCACAGCTATGTCGACGGCGCGGCCGATCCGGACATGGCGCAAAAGCTGGTGGTGAACGCCAAGATGCGCCGCACCGGCATTTGCGGCGCGACCGAGACGGTGCTGATCGACAAGGCCTATGCTGAGGCGCCCGCCATCGTGAAGGCGTTGCTCGACGCCCAATGCGAAGTGCGCGGCGACGAGGCCGTGCAGGCGATGGACAGCCGCGTCACGGCGGCGTCGGACGAGGATTGGGATACCGAATATCTCGACGCCATCGTCTCTGTGCGGATCGTGGACGGGCTGGACGAGGCGCTCGCCCATATCGCCGCCCATGCCAGCCACCATACCGACGCCATCATCACCGAGGATGCGGAGAGAGCCGAGCGCTTCCTGAACGCGGTCGACAGCGCCATCGTGATGTGGAACGCCTCCACCCAGTTCGCGGACGGCGGCGAGTTCGGGCTGGGCGCGGAAATCGGCATCTCCACCGGCCGCCTGCATGCCAGAGGCCCGGTGGCGCTGGAAGGCCTGACGACCTATAAATGGCTGGTGCGCGGAACGGGGCAGACCCGGCCGTAATGCCCAAACCCCTCCTCCGTTCGCCCTGAGCTTGTCGAAGGGCTTCGACAGGCTCAGCCCGAACGGGGAGAGGGTGGTGCTCAAAATGGAGAGGGTGGCGCTTACCCCTTCACCACCCCATCGATCGCCTTCAGCTTCTCCAGCATCGGCCCGACCCACTCAACCGGCAGCATCACCGGCCCGTCCGAAGGCGCATGGTCCGGATCGTCATGCGCCTCCGCAAACACCGCCGCGACCCCCGCCGCCACCGCGCTCCGCGCCAGCACCGGCGCAAATTCCCGCTGCCCACCGGAAGCCGATCCCAATCCGCCCGGCTGCTGCACCGAATGGGTGGCATCGAACACCACCGGATAGCCCGTCTGCGCCATCGCCGGCAGCGCCCGCATGTCGCTGACTAGCGTGTTATAGCCGAAACTCGCCCCGCGCTCCGTCAGCAAAATCCGCTCATTCCCGGTCGACGCGACCTTCTGCGCCACCGCCGCCATGTCCCACGGCGCAAGAAACTGCCCCTTCTTCACATTGACCACCGCGCCGGTCCGCCCCGCCGCCAGCAGCAAATCGGTCTGGCGGCACAGAAAGGCGGGAATCTGGAGAATATCCACAGCCTCCGCCGCCGCCTCCACCTGCCCGGCCTCATGCACGTCGGTCAGCACCGGACAGCCGAACGCCGCCTTCACCTCCGCCAGGATCGCCAGCCCCGTATCGATCCCGACGCCCCGTTGCCCCGATACGGAGGTCCGGTTCGCCTTGTCGAAGGAGGATTTGAAGATGAATGGCACCCCGGCACGTCCCGCAAGGCCGGATAGCTTTTCCGCCATCATCATCGCATGGTCGCGGCTCTCGATCTGGCAGGGGCCGGAGATCAGGACGAAGGGCAGGTCGTTGCCGACGGTAACCGACCCGATGGAAACATGCTTGGCTGTCATCATCGCGCTCACTTCGGCGCTTTGACGAAGCGGCGCAAGAGCTGCCCGCGCCAAAGCCCCTTGCCGGGATGATAATTCCAGCAGAACCAGCCGAAGACGAGGCAGGCCAGCAGCGAGGGCAGCGCCATCGGATCGCCTTCCCCCTTCATGTGCCGGTAAAAGGCAAGGTCCGCCCGCCACCGGTCCCGCTCGCTGCCGCCGCCGTTGATGCCATAGGCATTGTCGTGACGCCGGCAACCGATGTTTCGGTTGTATTTGCGGTGGTCTATGAAATAGCAGTAATCGCGTTCGGGTGTCGTCATGGCCCGATGTGGACAGGGGCCATGGAAAAGTTCAAGCGTAAAGTCTTCTACCTTGGCGGTTTCGATCCGCGCGGGGTGCGTTTCTACCACCAGATGTACCGCGAGCAGGCGGAAGCCTACACGCGCCTGTCGGGCGAACGGGTGGAGGTCAGCGCCCGCCGCTCCGGTCCGGCCTCTTCCGCCAGTTGGACCGTCACCAACCATAGCGCCGGGGTCGAGACCGATTATGAGTTCCTCCGCTGGGAGGATCTGGTCGGCAAGGTGTGGATACGCAATCCGCTGCTGCTGGCGTGGCGCTCCATCGCCACATATGGCGCCCATGCCCGCCACATGCAGTTCCTGCGGATGCGGAAACTGCGTCCGGGGCCGGTCATCACCATCCTCTATCCGCCGCTGCTGGCGGTGCTGATCCCACTGGCGCTGGCGCTGATACCCGCGCTGCCGCTTTCGCTGCTGATGCCCTTCTGGGCTGCCGCGCTGATCGGCATCGCCGTCAGCGTGGCTCTGTCGGGCCGCCTGCTCAACAAGCTGATCGTGCCCTGGCTGCTCCGTTTCATGGTTTACAACCACAGCGTCGCCGCCCAAGGCCCGGGTGCGGATATGGACGAGCGCCTGGACCAGTTCGCCGCCCGCATCGTGGGGGAGGTGGACGGCCCCTGGGACGAGGTCGTCTTCGCCTCCCACAGCAACGGCACCATCTATGCGATGAGCGTGCTGCGCCGCATCCTGGAATTGCGCGGCGACCGCCCGCTGCCCGACAATTTCACCGTCCTCACCCTGGGCCAGGTCGTTCCCGTCATCGCCCTGCGCAAGGATGCGCGCTGGTATCATGCCGACCTCAAGGCGCTGGACGACAAGCCGTTCCGCCTCGTCGATTTCTCCGCTCCCCACGACGGCGCGGCCTATCATGGCGTCCATCCGATCCGCCTCGTCTCGGATCGGTGCGCGGCGCGCGTCGACCTGCTCTCGCCCCGCTTCCACCTCTTCTACGATCCGGAAAACTATCATGGCGGCTGGTCGAACAAATATGAGGCGCATTTCGACTATCTGCGCGTGGGTGACCGCCTGTCGCCGGTCGACTATGTCAGCCTCACCGCCGGCCGCCGCACCATCGACGAAGCCATAGCGCAGTTCAGGACAATCCCATGACGCAGCCCTTCACCCCGCCCTATCCCGAACCGCCGCGGACCCGCCGTGGCCTCGTCAAGCGCTTCTTCCGGGGCTGGCATAGCTGGATTCATGTCCTGTTCGAGAAGAGCTACACGATGAAGCTGGGCGAAATCCGCATGCCCGGCCAGACCATGTACATCGCCAACGAACTGCCGCTGGTGGACCAGATCCTGCGCGGCGGCACCGCCTATCCCAAACATCGCGAACTGGTCCGCAACCTGTCCCCCCTGATCGGCAACAGCGTCTTCTCCGCCAATGGGGAGGATTGGGAAAGCCAGCGCGCCATGGTGAACCCCGCCTTCGCCCACACCGCGCTCAACCGCTCCATGCCGCTGATGGTGGCGGCGGCCGACGACCTGCTCGCCCGGCTCGACGCGGCGGACAAGGGCAAGCCGGTGGACATCGACCCGATGATGACCCATGTGGCGGCGGACATCATCTTCCGCACGCTTTTCTCGGAGCCGCTGGACGAGCGCCGCTCCAACATCATCCACACCGCCTTCGGCCGTTTCCAGCGGCTCGCCCACAGCGCCTCGATGCTGCGCCTCTACGGCTTTCCCGCGCGCTGGTTCGAGAAACGCTCGCTGGCCCCGGCAAAGGCGATCCATGAGGTCTTCCGCCCCATTGTCGAAGCGCGCCATGAGGGCTTCCACCAGCGCGGGGAGGCGCCGCACAAGGACATCCTCCAATCGCTGATCGAGGCGAAGCATCCCGAAACCGGCGACCCCTTCACCCTGCAACAGGTGATGGACCAGGTTTCCACCGTCTTCCTCGCCGGCCATGAAACGTCCGCCAGCACCATGACCTGGGCGCTCTACATGCTGGCGGAATGCGCCCATATCCAGACCGCCGCCCGCACGGAGGTGCAGCAGCTCGCCGGGGACGCGCCGCTCACCGCCGCGATGCTCAAGGACATGGGGGCGATCCGCAACATCTTCCGCGAAACGCTGCGCCTCTATCCGCCCGTCGCCTTCTTCCCGCGCGAAGTGACCTGCCCGATGCCGATGCGCGACAAGAGCCTTGAGGAAGGCGCGATGCTGGTCGTCGCCCCCTGGCTCACGCAGCGTAACAAGGACAACTGGGCCTGCCCGCACAGCTTCATGCCCGAACGCTTCGAAGATCCCGCCAATGCGGAGATGGTGCGCCAGGCCTGGTTTCCCTTCGGCCGCGGCCCCCGGGTCTGCGTGGGCGCGGGCTTTGCACAGCAGGAGGTGATGACGGTGATCGCCAGCGTCCTGCGCCGCTACCGCCTGTCGGTGCCCGACGGGTTCAGGCCCGAACCGATCAGCCGCCTGACCATCCGGCCAAGGACGGGGATGAAGCTGATGTTCGATGCCGTCCGGCTTTGACGGATGGGGTGGATTGCGGACATTCCCCCTCCCGCAGGCGGGAGGCGGTTAGGGGGTGGGCTGGCGCGGCATCTGCGCTGTTTTGCAACGGCTAAGTCAGAAGCTCGCTACGCTCGCGCCCACCCCTAACCCCTCCCGTTTACGGG
>NZ_LTAB01000057.1:0-13190 GCF_001580035.1 Sphingobium sp. 22B
TCGCTATGCGTGCCTGCAAAACCGACCAGAGCTTCTCTGCAATGATCTATCTCGCCGCAGCCATCATCAACTCACGATGAATCCCCACAAACCCTAGAATGCCTTCGCATCTATCGACCAAGCTCCGTTTGACAACACCCTAACCCGCCCCGCAGAGCGACAGCATCCGCGCCGCCAGCTCCCGCTCCCCCATCACCACATGGGGCACGCCCAGCCCCTCCAGATGCCTGACCTCCGCATCGGAATGGGCGCGGGCGATGACCTGAAGATGGGGATTGAGGTGGCGCGCATGTTCGTGAATCGCGCCGCCCTCGAACCCTTCGGGCACGGCGATCAGCAGCCGCCGCGCCTCGTTTATGCCGGCCGCCCGCAGATGCCGGTCCTCCAGCGCGCTGCCCCGCACCACGGTAAGGCCGGCCTCCTCCGCCTCCTCCGCCCGGTCGGAATCGGCTTCGATCACCACGAAATGCGCGCCCTTCTCGGCCAGCCGATCCGCGATCAGCTTCCCCACCCGGCCATAGCCGACCAGGATGACATGGCCGATGCGCGGCTTCGCCTTCGCCTTCTGGGCCTGCGCCTCTTCCTCGACCTCCTCCTGCTTGTGCCCGCGCACGATCAGGGAGAAGATCAGCGGATTGAGGAAGATCGAAACGATCGCGCCCGCAAGGATCAGGTCGCGCGCCTCGGCCGGCAAGACCCCCAGTCCCGTCCCCAAGGAGGCGAGGATGAAGGAGAATTCCCCGATCTGCGCCAGGCTCGCCGCGATGGTGAGCGCCGTGTCGCCCGGATGGCCGAAGGCGCGGACGATGGCGAAGGCGGCGATCGACTTGCCGACGATGATGATCGCCACCGTGGCCAGCAACGGCAGCGGCTGCTCGACCAGCACCGCCGGATTGAACAGCATGCCGACGGAAACGAAGAAGAGCACGGCGAAGGCGTCGCGCAGCGGCAGCGTCTCCTCCGTCGCGCGGCGGCTGAGCGGCGTCTCGCCCAAGATCATGCCGGCGAAGAACGCCCCCAGCGCGAAGGACACGTCGAACGCCACCGCCGCGCCGAAGGCGACGCCCAGCGCTATCGCCAGCACGGCCAGGCGGAACAGCTCGCGCGATCCGCTATGCACGACCCAGTGCAACGCCCAGGGAATGACGCGGCGGCCGACCACCAGCATCAGCGCGACGAAGCCCGCGACCTTCAGCAGCGTGCCCAGCAGCGGCGCCAGCAAGGCCCCCGCATTGGCCCCGCCCGCCGCATCGGCATTGTTCATGACCCCGGCAAGCGCGGGGAGCAGCACCAGCGCCAGCACCATCACCAGATCCTCGACGATCAGCCATCCGACGGCGATCCGGCCCCGGCGCGTTTCCACCAGGTCCGCCCCCTGCAGGGCGCGCAGCAGCACGACGGTGCTCGCCACCGACAGCGCCAGGCCGAAGACCAGCCCGCCCAGCAGCGGCCAGCCCATGACATGCGCCAGGCCCATGCCCATCAGCGTCGCCACCGCGATCTGGCCCAGCGCGCCGGGCACCGCGATGTTCTTCACCGACAGAAGGTCGCGCAAGGAGAAATGCAGGCCGACGCCGAACATCAGCAGGATGACGCCGATCTCCGCCAGTTCATTGGCCAGGCTGGCATTGGCGACGAAGCCCGGCGTGAACGGCCCGACCATGATCCCGGCGATCAGATAGCCGACAAGCGGCGACAATTTCAGGCGATGGGCGATGGCGCCCATGACGAAGGCGACGACAAGGCCCGCTACGATCGTTCCGATCAGGGGCGTGTGATGGGGCATGGAGTGTCTTTCCCTGACCGCCGATGGAGGAACGCCCTCCATCGGCGGCATATCATATTCATTCAGCGACGGTCAGCATCGCCGCCGACAACAGCGCGCCGGCCGCGCCCAGTCCCGCCATGACGGCCGGCATGAACCACCATGGCGGACGGCGGCGGGACGACCCCGTGCTGCCGCGTCTCGATCTTCTGCGGGTCATGAAGAGGCTCCTTTTTCCTGATGGCGGCCTGGAACGGCCGCCCTGAGGGCGATGCGTCAGGAAAGGACCGGGGGCGCCCGCGCCCGCCGGGGGGAAAGCAGGTGGGAGGACGGGAAAGAAACGAAGGCGGGAGAGAATCGGTCGCCGGCGCGCAGCAGGACGACGACCGGCAGCATCGCAATGACCATCGGCCCGCTCATGGCGAACGCCGGAAACGGCGCCCGCCCGTCGCCATCCGGCTCGATGGCCTGCGCGGCGACAGGGGTCGCATGGGCGCGGGCCTTCAACACCACTGCGGTGGTGGCCGGGTTGAAGGCGGAGCCGGTGAACCGGCTGGATGGCGGCCCCAGGGGCGCGAGCGCGCTCAGCAGGGCCACGCCGATCGACAGCCACAGGGTCAGGATGAACAGCAGCCGGGCGGCCAGTGCTTCATTCCTGTATGGCGCTGGCGTCATGCGTGATGCTATCCTTTCGCCGCGCCAAGATAGGGACGCGCAAGGCCAAAAACCAGCCCCGAATGCCGCGCTTGCCGGTTGACATGGGCGAGTCATTCCAGTAGCGGGCCACATTCCCGCGCGGGTCCAACAGGGCATTGTCCCTCGACGATCTGCGTAAAGCAGATTTGAACGAGAAGAGAAGAGCCATGTTCGCAGTCGTGCGCACGGGCGGCAAGCAGTATCGCGTCGCCGCCGGAGACAAGATCGTCGTCGAGAAGCTGGCCGGTGAGGCTGGCGACAAGGTGACCCTGGATGACGTCCTGTTCGCCGGCGAAGGCAGCGACGTGAAGGACGCAGCCAAGCTGACCGTCGCCGCCGAAATCGTCGCGCAGGCGAAGGGCGAGAAGGTCATCGTTTTCAAGAAGCGCCGCCGGCACAACTACCGTCGTCGCAACGGCCACCGCCAGAATCACACGATCCTCAAGATCGTGTCGATCGCCTGAGCCGCAGCAAAGTCACGAGGAGTTTAAGTCATGGCACATAAGAAAGCTGGCGGTTCGTCGCGCAACGGTCGCGATTCGGAATCGAAGCGCCTTGGCGTGAAGAAGTTCGGCGGTCAGGAAGTGATCGGCGGCAACATCATCATTCGCCAGCGCGGCACCCGCGTCTATCCGGGCCGCAATGTCGGCATGGGCAAGGACCACACGCTGTTCGCGCTGGGTGAAGGCCGCGTGGTATTCCACACCGGCAAGCTCGGCCGCAAATATGTGTCGGTCGACGCACTGGCCGAAGCAGCCGAATAACGGACGATCGATGACGGATCGTCCCTCGCAATCGGGGCGATCCTCCTGGCGGAACGACTTTGGTCACACCGCCAGAGTTCGAGGGAAACAAGGGGCGCCCCATCCGGGAGCGCCCCTTTTTCGTGTCGACGGGCGTCTCCCCTGAATTTCCCTCAACTCTCTGGAACCCCTCGCTTTCTCGCGCGTCGTGCGGGCGGGGCCCAGCCAGAGAAGATAGTCGTCAAGCCGTAACTTTTCGCGGTCATTGGCGCGCCGGAGATTAGGAGACTTTCGATGTTCGCCCGTACCCCCCGCCTGTTGCTGCGGCCCGGCTGGATGGAAGATGCGCCGGCCCTTGCCGAAGCGATCGGCGATGCGGCCGTCCTGCGCAACCTGACCCGCGCACCGGCCGCCTACAGCCAGGCCGATGCGCAGGCGTTCCTGGCCCAGCCGCAGGACCCGCGCCTGCCCAGCCTGCTTGCCTTCACCCGCACCAAGGGCGCACCGCGCCTTGTCGGCGGCTGCGGCCTCCATGCGGCGGCTGATGGCAGGGTGGAGCTGGGCTATTGGATCGCCCGCCCCTATTGGGGACTCGGCTTCGCGACCGAAGCGGCCAGCGCCGTCATGCACATGGCCCGCGCCTCGGGCGTTCGCGATGTGCGCGCCGCCCATTTCGTGGACAATCCGGCATCCGGCAACGTCCTGCGCAAGCTCGGCTTCCGCTATACCGGCCGGATGGAAAGGCGCTTCAGCCTGGGCCGGGGCGCGGCGGCGGATTGCCTGGTCTTCGAGGAAGGCGCCTCCGGACAGGCGGGCGCCATCCCCATGATGACGGATTCGTCGACCGACCTCTACGGGGATTCGCTGCCCGCGCTGGCGGCCTGATCCCTGCTGCCGGGGATGGCGGCACGGCGCCGCCTTCTCCGGCGCCGGCCGCTTTTCGGGCAAGCGGCCGCTTTTGCCGCGCGCCTGTTTAATTCCGCCGCATAAACCGCTATGGGCGCGCGATGCATTTTCTTGATCAAGCGAAGATTTTCATCAAGTCCGGCTGGGGCGGTCCCGGCGCGGTCAGTTTCCGGCGCGAAAAATATGTCGAATATGGCGGTCCCGACGGCGGCAACGGCGGCAAGGGCGGCGACATCATCTTCGAGGCGGTGGCCGGGCTGAACACCCTGATCGACTTCCGCTACACCCAGCATTTCAAGGCGCAGCGCGGCATGCCCGGCGCGGGCAAGAACCGCTATGGCGCAGGCGGCGAAGACCTCGTCATCAAGGTGCCGGTGGGCACGCAGATCCTGTCCGATCCCACGCCCGTCGACGGTACGGAGGATGAGGACGGGACGATGGAATATGAACAGGAACTGCTGGCCGACTTCACGCAGGTCGGGCAACGCGTCGTGCTGCTGCGCGGCGGCGACGGCGGACGCGGCAACCTGTCCTACAAGACCAGCACCAACCGCGCCCCGCGCCAGCATGGCACGGGCTGGCCGGGGCAGGAAATGTGGGTGTGGCTGCGGCTGAAGCTGCTGGCCGATGTGGGCCTTGTGGGCATGCCCAATGCGGGCAAGTCGACCTTCATCAACCAGGTCACCAACACCAAGGCGAAGGTCGGCGCCTATGCCTTCACCACCACCAAGCCGCAACTGGGCGTGGTGCTGCATCGCGACCGGGAATTCGTCCTGGCCGACATTCCGGGCCTAATCGAGGGCGCGGCCGAGGGTGCGGGGATCGGCGACCGCTTCCTGGGCCATGTCGAACGCTGCCGGGTGCTGCTGCACCTGATCGACGCGACCGGCGACGACCCGGTCGAACAGTTCCGCATCGTGCAGGATGAACTCGCGGCCTATGGCGGCGGGCTGGACGAAAAGCCGCAGATCGTGGCGATCAACAAGGGCGACCTGCTGGGGCCGGAACTGATGGAGGACATTGCCGGCCAGCTTCGGGACGAGGCCGGGGTGGACGATGTGTTCATCATCTCCGGCGCGACCGGCGAAGGCGTGCCGGCCCTGCTGGACGCAGTGCTGCCGCTGCTGGACCAGCCCGGCGAGGATGATGAGGATGGGACAGAAGAAGAAGACGAGAAGCCGTGGTCGCCACTGTAACTCCTCCCCTCCCCTTCAGGGAAGGGGTCGGGGATGGGGGCTGGCCGGATAGGGCTTCCCCCGCCTTGCCTCCTCACCCCAACGCCTCCCCTGCAGGGGAGGAGCGCATTCGGACCGCTTCATGACTTCTTCCCTCTCCGGCTTCCCTCCTTCGCAAATCCGCCGCCTGGTCATCAAGATCGGCTCCGCCCTGCTCGTCGATCCGAATGGCGAGGTGCGCCAATCCTGGCTGCGCACGCTGGTGGCCGACATCGCGGCGCGCAAGGCTGCGGGCCAGCAGATCATCATCGTCTCCTCCGGCGCCATCGCCCTGGGGGCCCGGCGGCTGAAACTGCCCAAGGGCGGACGCGGCTCGCTCGAAGACGCGCAGGCGGCCGCCGCCACCGGTCAGATCGCGCTGTCGCAATGCTGGGCCAGCCTGCTCCACGAAAGGGGCATCACCGCCGCGCAGATGCTGGTGACGCTGGACGATCTGGAAAACCGCCGCCGCTATCTCAATGCGTCGGCCACGCTGGAACGGCTGATGGCGCTCGACGTCGTGCCGGTCGTGAACGAGAATGACAGCGTCGCCACGGCGGAAATCCGCTTCGGCGACAATGACCGGCTGGCGGCGCGCATCGGACAGGCGGCACGGGCTGACGCAGTTGTGCTGCTGTCGGACGTCGACGGGCTTTACACCGCCAACCCGCATGTCGATGCGGACGCCATGCTGATAGAGACAATCGAGCGCATCGATGCGCGCATCGCCGGGATGGCGGACGGCGGCTCCGCCTCGGGCATGGGATCGGGGGGCATGACCTCCAAGATCGAGGCGGCGCGGATCGCGACCGGGGCCGGCGCGCATCTGGCGATCATCTCCGGCAAGGTGGACTCGCCGCTGTCGCACTGGACCGATGGCGGCAAGGGCTCGATCTTCCTCGCCGCACAGGCCAGGGGCGCGCGCAAGGGCTGGCTCGCCGGCCGCCTCACCGTGCGCGGTCGGATCGTGGTCGATGCGGGGGCGGAGGCGGCTCTGGGCCGCGGCAACAGCCTGCTCCCGGCCGGCGTGGCGCGGGTCGATGGCATCTTCGCCCGCGGCGACGTGGTCGACATATTGGCTGAGGATGGTCGGGTGATCGCCCGCGGCCTCATCGAATATGACAGCGACGAAGCCTCCCGCATCGCCGGCAAGCGCAGCGAGGACATCGCCGCGCTGCTGGGGCATCTGCCCCGCTCGGTGCTGGTCCACCGCGATCATATGGCGATGGTCTGATCCCATGTCCCTGCGCATTGCGATGACGGGCGCGACGGGTTTCGTCGGCGCCGAAACGCTCCATCAGGCTCTGGCGGCGGGACATCATGTCAGCGCCATCACCCGCCGGGCGCAGCCGCCGCGCGCCCATCTCAAATGGGTGCCCGGCGCGCTGGAGGACCGGGCGGCGCTCAACACGCTGGTGCGCGACGCCGATGTGGTGATCCACATCGCCGGCGTGGTGAACGCGCCCGACCGCGAAGGCTTCGAAACGGGCAATGCGCGCGGCACCATGGCGGTGGTCGACGCGATGCGGCATCGCGGGGTCAAGCGGCTGATCCACGTCTCCTCGCTTTCGGCGCGGGAACCGGAACTGTCGGACTATGGCTGGTCGAAGGAACTGGCGGAGCGGCATGTGAAGGCGAGCGGCCTCGACTGGACGATCATCCGCCCGCCCGCCATCTACGGCCCCGGCGACCGGGAGATGCTGGAACTGTTCCGCATGGCCCGGCGCGGGATCATGCTGATGCCGCCCGGCGGACGCCTGTCGGTGATCGAGGTGGGCGACCTCGCCCGTCTGTTCCTGACGCTGGCGGTCGAAAAGGACATGAAGAGCCTGACCCATGTCTATGAGGTCGATGACGGCACGCCCGGCGGCTGGGACCATATGGACTTCGCGCAGGCGATCGGACGCGCCGTCGGACGGCCTGGAGAGAGGGCGGTGCGGACCTTCGCGACGCCCGCCTGGCTGCTGGGCATGGGCGCGCGGCTCGACCGGCTGGTGCGCGGCAGGAACGCCAGGCTGACGCCCGACCGGGTCAGCTATTTCTGCCACCCGGACTGGGTGGTGACGAAGCGCAGGCAACCGCCCAAAAAGCTGTGGGTGCCCCGGGTGCCGACGGAAGAGGGATTGAAGGCCACTGCCGAAGCCTATCGGGCGAAAGGCTGGCTGCGATAGGCCGAACGGCCTCCGCCACGGGCTGAGCGGGAACCTTCCCGGCAAGGCCTAAACCGCCTCCCCTTTCTCCGCACGATGCTCTAAACCGCGCCCAAGCCCGCATCCGCCAGACCGCGCCAGAGGTGCAGCGCCTGAACGCTTTCCGCGACATCATGCACCCGCACCATCTGCGCGCCCAGTTCAGCGGCGCGAAAGACCAGGGCCACCGATCCGCCCAGCCGCTCCGCCGCCGGCGCCTCGTTCGACAGCGCCCCGATCAGGCGCTTGCGGCTGCCCGCGAACAGCAGCGGCACGCCCAGCCCCTGCAACGTCGCCAGCCCGTTCACCAGCGCCAGATTGTCGCCCAGCGACTTGCCGAATCCCAATCCCGGATCGACCATGATCTTCCCGCGCGGCACCCCCGCCGCCAGACAGGCGTCCACCCGCGCCTCCAGCATGTCGAACACATCGGCCACGACATCGCCATAACCCCCGGCATTGTCGTGCGGATCGTCCCCGGCCGACGGCGCATGCATCAGGATGACGGGGCACCCCGCCGCAACCGCCACTTCCATGGCGCGGGGATCATGCCGCAGCGCGCTCACATCATTGACGACCGCCGCTCCCGCCGCCAGCGCGGCTTCCATCACCGCCGCCTTGCGGGTGTCGATGGACATGGGAACCCCTGCCGCCGCCAGCCTTTCGATCACCGGCACGACGCGGGCGATCTCATCCCCTTCCCACAGGCGCGGCGCCCTGGGTCGGGTGGATTCGCCGCCCACATCGATCAGCGCCGCCCCCGCCGCCGCCATGGCGAAGCCCGCATCGGCCGCCGCCTGCGGATCGTCCATATGCCTGCCGCCGTCGGAAAAGCTGTCCGGCGTGATGTTCAGGATCGCCATCACCTGCGGCGCGTCGAACCGGATGGTGCGTTCCCCCAGCACCAGGGGCGGACGCTGCGCAGAGATATTGGCCGCCAGCCGCTGCGCCCGCTCCGCCAGCGCATCGGGCAGCCCCGCAATGGCGTCGGCAAATTCCGCGACCGGCACCGTCGCCCGCGCCACGCGCCGCCCGTCCTTCCGCGCCGTCAGCTCATAAGCCTGGAACCACAGCAACCCATTGCCCATCCGCGCCGCCGACCCGTCGGCCAGACCGACGGGCGACGGCACGAACCAGATGGGGCGCAGGTAAAGGCGCGCATCGGCAGGAAGCTGTGGCAACATCTTCAAACTCCGTCGCCCAGAGCCCGAAAGGAATCCGGGATCGTTAAGGCTCGTTCGCCAGCAAATAGGTCTGCCGCAGCGCATCGATCGGCTTCAGCACGCCCTCCACCTCGCAATGCCAGAAGGTCCAGCCATTGCAGCTCGGCGCACCCTGCAGGGTCGCGCCCATCTTGTGGATCGAGCCGGTATCCGCCCCCACCGACAGCGAACCGTCCGCCCGCACCACCGCCTGCCAGCGCCGCTTCGAATCCGTCAGCACCGCACCGGGCTGCAGATAGCCCGTCTCGACCAGCGTGCCGAACGCCACCTTGGGCTGCTGCCGCGCCGTCTGCATGATGGTCAGCGCGCTTTCGTCCAGCGGCAGCGCGGCCTCGATCCGCTCCAGCGCGACCTCGATATAATCGTCCTCGCGCTCGATGCCGATCCACCTGCGGCCCAGGCGCTTGGCCACCGCACCCGTCGTCCCGGTGCCGAAAAAGGGATCGAGCACCACGTCGCCCGGCTTCGTACAGGCCAGCAGCACGCGATAGAGCAGGGCCTCCGGCTTCTGCGTCGGATGCGCCTTGGTGCCGTTGCGCTTCAGCCGTTCCTGCCCGCCGCAGATCGGCAGCACCCAGTCGGACCGCATCTGCAACTCGTCGTTCAGCGTCTTCATCGCCTTGTAGTTGAACGTATATCGCGCATCCTCGCCCTGGCTCGCCCAGATCAGCGTCTCATGCGCGTTGGTGAAGCGCGTGCCCTTGAAATTGGGCATGGGATTGGACTTGCGCCAGATGATGTCGTTGAGGATCCAGAAGCCCTCATCCTGCAACGCCGTGCCGACGCGGAAGATATTGTGGTAGCTGCCGATCACCCAGATGGTGCCGTTCGGCTTCAATATGCGCCGCGCTTCCCGCAACCAGGCCTTGGTGAAGCGGTCGTAGGAACCCAGCGTATCGAACTTGTCCCAGTCATTGTCGACCGCGTCCACCCGGCTGCCCTCGGGCCGGAACAGGTCGCCGCCAAGCTGGAGATTATAGGGCGGGTCCGCGAAGATCATGTCGATGCACGCATCGGGCAGCTTCGCCATTTCCGCGATGCAGTCGCCGCGCAGCAGGCGGTCGGCCTCGACCTCCACGGGCGCAACCGCCTTTTTCCGCCGCGGCGCGACGCGTTCCATGACACCCATTTCGTGACCCCCGTTTCCTTCTGAGGCCCAGCGATGAGTCCTCCGGAGTCAGCCGTCAAGATCAGCAACTTAGGGTTCAAGCCTCACATAATGGTTAACATGACGGAGAACGAACCGGGTAGCCACTAGATATTGAGTCGACAGCGACTCGAAAGACTCAAGATCGGCTAGTGTGACTCAAAAGACTCAGCGCAGAACAGGCCCAAAGTTTTTTTGGTTAACGCCGCTGCAAAGGGTAAAAACCGCCTTCACCTTGACCCACCCATAACCCGATGATTATGAATGGGTCCATGACCGACCATATTTTAAGGGGGGATCGATCGGCCTCCTGCGACGAACTGTTCAAGGCCCTGTCGGACGGCACCCGGCGCGCCCTGCTGGAATATCTGGTGCGCGAAGGGGAACAGAGCGTCCACGCCCTCACCGCCATTTCCGGCGTATCGCAACCCATGGTGTCCCGCCATCTCGGCAAGCTGAAACGCGCCAGCCTCGTGACGGCCCGCCGCGCCGGACGCGAAACCTATTATTCCGCCCGCGCCAAGGGCCTTGCGCCCGTCGTGCAGTGGATGGCGGTCTACGGCGCGCTCTGGTCGCAGCGTTTCACCGCGCTGGAGGAACTGGACGCCTACTGACTTTCGAACATGGAACAACATGCGGAAATGGAATTAGGTGCTCCTGCGCAGGCAGGAACACGCCGCTTCTATCGCACAGACCCCGCCAGGATCGCCTCGATCAGCGCCACGTCGTCCGGCTTGTCCGCGTCGATGCAGGCCTCCGCCTTCTCCATCGCCACCAGCCGCGCCACGATCCCGAAGCGCCGCCCCACCCGCGCGATCCCGCCCCGCAGCGTCGAAATCCGCAGCACCGCGCCCAGCAGGGCCAGCGGCCCGAAGGCGGACAGAATCTTCCACCCCTTCTTCCGGTCCTGCTCGACCTCCTGCCACAGCGCGACCACCGGCCGCGCCTTGCCGCTGCCGAACCAGAAGAGATTCGCCCCCGACCACCCGCCGTCGCGAAATTTGAGCCAGGTCCGCCGCGACCCCGGATAGCGCGCCAGCAATGTCCTGCGCTCGACCATCGCCACGGCGATGTCCGCGCCGGATGCCTCGCGCACCATCTGGTCCAGCATGGCCCCGTCCAGCAGCACATGATCCGCCGTCGTCATCAGCAGGGGAAAGGGCAGGTCCCCCCGGTCCAGCAAGGCGATGAGGGAGGAAGCGATTCCGCCCCCGCTCCTTTCGAACCGCACTTCGGGATGCTCCGCCAGCCAGGCGGTCGCCGGATCGTCGGCGAACAGCTCCGGCGCCTGGGTCAGCACGACCAGCCGCCCGACCGCCGGATGCGCCAGCAGGGCGCGGGCCGGCCGGTTGATCATCGGCTCCCCCGCCACCGGCACCAGCGGCTTGACCGCCACGCCGGCCGCCGCCGCCAGGGGATCGGGGATCGGCCGCGCCCCGGCCAGCAGGATCGCGGTGATGTCGGAAGCCGCTGCGTTCATTCCCGCCCGTTAGCGGAGGGAATCGCCCGCGAAAAGCTATTTCCCGGCCGCGGCCGGCGCCGCGGTCTTCTGCGCCACCTGCACGGGCAGGCCGATGCGCAGGCTCTTCAACTGCACCAGCCGCTGCCGGAAAGCCGCCAGCTCCCTGCCCGCCAGTTGCGATGTCGTGGTGAACCGCACCGACAGCGGATTGATCGTCCGTCCGTTCCGGTACAGCTCATAATGCAGATGCGGCCCGGTCGACAGGCCCGACGATCCGACATAGCCGATCACCTGCCCCTGCCGCACCCGCTGCCCCGGCGACGCGGCGATGCGGCTCATATGCGCATAGCCGGTGGCAAGGCCGTTGCCATGCTCCAGCCGCACATAATTGCCATGCCCGCCATGCCGCCCGGCATAGGACACCACGCCGTCCGTCGCCGCATAGATGGGCGACCCATAATGGGCGGCAAAATCGATCCCCGCATGCATGCGGGTATAACCCAGGATCGGATGGCGCCGCATGCCGAAGCTGGACGACATGCGCCCCGCCACCGGCGCCGACAGCACGCCGCGCCGCTGGCCGACGCCCGACGCCTCGAACCACTGGGTCCGCCCGTCCTGCGTCCATTTCAGCATGTCGATGCCGCGCCCGCTCGCCCGGTGCAGCCCGGCGAACAGCAGGTCGCCCACCTCCACGTCGCCCGTGTCGGCCCGCCGATATTCGGTGACGATGTCATAGCGGTCCCCCGCCGAGATCGATCCGAGATCGACCTGCTGCGCGACGACGCGCAGGAAACTCTGGATCGCCTTGGGCGGCGCGCCCGCCGCCCGCGCCGAACGATAGAGGCTCTCGCCCACCACGCCCTGGATGCGCAGCGGCGTCTCGTCCACATGGATCGCCGTCCGCTGCACCTGCAGGACCCCGCCGGCCCGCGCGATCTCGATCCCCAGATCGAGCCGCGCCCGGAAGCTCAGCCTGTCCAGCGGCCGCGGCACGTCCCGGCTCGGCCGGCGGCCCAGCACGATGTCCAGCGGCGTGCCCGGCTTCAATCCCGCGCCGGTGTCGCCCGCCACCAGGCTCGTCACCGTCGCCACGTCGCCGCCGCTCACGCCCGCCCGCGCCAGCGCCCGGCCCAGCGAATCGCTGCCGCCGATCTGCGCGCGCAATTCGATCTGCGGCCGCTCCGGCGTCTCGCGCAGCGGCTGCACCGCGTCGGTCGGCCCCATGCGCCGCCCGCTGTCCGCGCCCAGGGCAAGCGGCATGATCATCTGGCTGCGCACTTCGTCGAATTGCCTCGCCGGCATCAGCGGCTGCGGCGCGCCGGGCAGCGCATGAAAGCCCGGCGACAGATAAAGCGCCGCCGCGCACAGCCCGAAACAGGTCGCAAGTCCCCGGAACCAGGTGAAACTTCCCACCCGCTGGCCAAGGTCGGGAACCAGTTCCACATCCTCGGCCCAGTCGCGCAGCTTCTCCCGCCAGTCGCGCCGATCCTCGGCCGGTCCCGCCCTGCGGATCGAGTCAGTCAGCCACAGGGACGCGGAAGCGCCACCCTGCTGGGCATTGATCTGACCATCATGAAACACGGTAAAACACGCCCCCGGGGCAAATATCGCCCGACCCCCGCCGCGCGTTCATCCGCAATTTTGTAAAAGCACAAGGTTAAAGTCAAATAAACACGCCTTTTTTAACCCTTTTTCCGCGACCGGCCGTGCCCCGCAAAGGACCGGCGGACCAATCCCCGCCGCTCGTCCCCTCATCCCCGGCTCTCCTCCCTCATCCTCGCCTCTCCTCCCTCATCCCCGCCCCTCCCCGTCATCCCCGCGAAGGCGGGGATCCATCTCCCA
>NZ_LTAB01000058.1:0-11805 GCF_001580035.1 Sphingobium sp. 22B
CATATCTTCAGCCGGTTGCGCCGGGGCTTCGCCGCTACCGGCGCGGGTTCGGCCCAATCGTCGCGCGCATCCGCTTCGGCGCGCCCGTGGAGCCCGAACCCGTCGCGCAAGCCGCACCCCCGGAAACCGCAAGGCCGGATTATCGGTTCGACGATATTTACGGGCGCGCCGAAGCGGATGCGCGCGACGATTGGGCCGAACCCGCGCCGGTAGCGGCGAAGCCCCGGCGCAACCGGCTGAAGATATGGACCTATGCGGCGCTCGCCTTCTGCCTGGCGATCGGCGCGGCCGGCGGGGCGCTCTGGTATTTCGGAACGCCTGGCTGGGCGGTCAATCTGGGCCTGGTGCCCGAGGAAGGCGACCCGGACCTGCTCTTCTATCTTTCCAAGCCTGCCGAGCGGCGCAAGCTGCCGACCGGGGAGGAATATTTCGCCTTTGGAGCGCGGATCGTGAACAGCGGCAAGCAGGTGCTGCCGGTGCCCCCCGTGCTGGTGCAACTGCGCGACAGGCAGAACCGGCTGGTGTTCAGCTGGACCACCAAGGCGGACCGGACCAGCCTGAAACCGGGTGAGGAAGCGTCGATCAACGAAAGCCGGATCGACATTCCGAAAAATGCCGAGAATCTGTCGCTGACCTTCGTCCAGTGATCCGTTCGTCGTTCCTGCGCAGGCGGGAACCCATCTCCTGAACGTGCCGCCTGGGACGACTTATGGGAGATGGATCCCCGCCTTCGCGGGGATGACGATCTCAAAAAATCACGGATAGCTCACCGTCTTCGGCCGTCCCTGGGGGATCGGGATGAATTCCCGGTCGTCGCCAGGGATCAGGGGAAAGCGCATGGCTTCCCAATCCTCGCGAGCCTGCATCAGGCGGTCGGTGGAGGATGACACGAAATTCCACCAGACATGGCGAGGCGTCCGGAACGCCTCTCCCCCGCAAAGTATGACGCGGCCG
This sequence comes from Sphingobium sp. 22B, assembly GCF_001580035.1. Taxonomy (NCBI): domain Bacteria; kingdom Pseudomonadati; phylum Pseudomonadota; class Alphaproteobacteria; order Sphingomonadales; family Sphingobiaceae; genus Sphingobium; species Sphingobium sp. 22B. The sequence continues at coordinate 955 of NZ_LTAB01000058.1, forward strand.
CCGTCCACGCTCATCAACGTCGCCCTGATGCCGGGCCGCAGGACGTAGAGCGTCTGCGGCTGGAGCATCACCCCGTCCAGCGCCGCGTCGCCGCCGGAGACATATATCGCCCGCTCCTCCGCATCCGCATCGATCGGGACCGAACCGCCGGGCGAGAGCTGGATGTCGGCATAGATGGTGTTCGCATAGGTGGTGACCGGTGAGGTTGCGCCCCACAGGCTGCCCATGATCACGCGCGCCCGCGCCCCAGCCCCATCGATGACGGGCAGGCCGCCTTCACCGACATGCTCGAAGGCCGGGTCCATCTCCTCATAACGGTCGGGAAGCGCGAGCCAGGTCTGGATGGCGGACAGTTTCGACAGCTTTGCCCGGTCCTCGTCCGGCGACCGCTCGCTGTGGACGATGCCCTTGCCAGCGGTCATCAGGTTGACCGCGCCCGGCTCGATCAACTGCTCCGTGCCCAGGGAATCGCGGTGGAGGAAGCTGCCTTCATACATATAGGTGACGGTGGCGAGGTTGATGTGCGGGTGGGGGCGCACGTCCACGCCCTGCCCCGGTTCGATCCGGGCGGGACCGGCCTGGTCGAAGAAGATGAAGGGGCCGACCATGGTGCGATCCTTCACCGGCAGGGAACGATGGACGCGGAAATCGCCCAGGTCATGGGTGGTGGGCGTGATCGTCTGGATGATCGGATCGTTCTGGATGATCGGTTCGGGCGGGGTCATGCTGCGTCCAGTTCGGGATAGTGGCGGAAGACATCTTCGTCGGTGAACGGCAGGCGCCGTTCGCTTGCCAGATAGTCCTGCAATTCGGGCAGCGCCGCAACCCGGTCATGCAGATCGGCAAGGCGCGGGAAGGAGGGCGTCAGCGTCGCCATGCGCAGCGGAAAGGCATAGCGCAATCCCGCGATCAGGTGAAAGAGCGAGAGATCGGCATAGCTCCAGCTTCGGCCTGCCAGCCAGTCGCCCGTCTCCGCGCTCAGGGCATGTTCGAAATAGGTCAGGAATTTGGGGATGCGGCCGGCGCGAAACCCTTGGGCTGCGCGCAGGGCCTCGGCCTTCTGATTCTCATAATAGAGATGGGCGCCGACCGGATGGTGGACGTCATGCGCCTCGGCCACCATATCCATGATGGTGAGCTGCACCTGGGCAAGCCAATAGCGCGGCTTGAGGCCGGTGGGGCCGCATTCATGGCGTTCGGCCAGATAGAACAGGATGTTGGCGGTCTGCGCCACGGTGCGGCCGTCCGTCACCAGATAGGGCGGGGCGAAGGCGGGACCGGCGTCGTGACGCTCCATGTCCGCCATCAGCGCTTCGTCGCCGTCGGTGCGGGCGCGGTCGCGATAGGCGATGCCGCACGCCTCCATCGTCAGCCGCACGAACTCGCCGCGCCCGGCTATGGTGGACCAGTACCAGAAATCATAGGCCATGATGCGCGCCTCCTTCGACGGCGGCACAACGTTCGAACAGGCGCTATGGTGTCATTCGCCCGGTGCGCGAGCCTTTATCGCCAAGGCGTGGACCTTTTCGCGCAGCAGGTCGGCCAGCGCGGCATTGACCATCCGCTGGCGAGCGACGCGGTTCTGGCCCATGAAGCGGCCGGAGACGATCTCCACGGTGAAGTGGCTCTCCCCCGATCCGTCATGCCCGACATGGCCGCGATGCTTCTCGCTGTCATCGATCACGGCGAGCCGTTCGGGGCTGAGGGCGGCCTGCAGCCGGGCTTCGATTTCGGTGGCGACAGGGCCTTTTAGAATCTCGGTCATGGCCCCTATATAGGCCCTTTATTCCCCGTTGCATCAGGACAATCTTGGCTAGCGATCCCTTCTCGACCCGGCGTTTCAACCGTTTCCACGGCCGCGTGGAAAGCGACCGCCCCTGCGCGGTGCCCGGCTGCGAGGAACCGGGGGAATTTCGCGCGCCGCCCCTGGAAGGAGGCCGGCCGAACCAGGAAGGCCCACGCTGGCGCTGGCTGTGCCTCGACCATGTGCGGGAATTCAACCAGGGCTATAATTTCTTCACCGGCATGAGCCCGGAGGAGATCGCCGCCGCCCAGCGCCCCTATGCGGGGTGGGAGCGGGAAACGCGGGCCTTTTCGTCCAACGCCGCCAGCCCGCCGCCCAGATGGTCGGACTTTCAGGACCCGCTGGACGCCATCGGCGCCAAGTTCAGGGAGCGGGTGGCGAAGGCGCGGGCCGACAACCAGACGCGGCAGGACGGGAAATTCCTGTCGCGGGACGACCGGCGGGCGCTGGAGGTGATGGGGTTGCCGATCGACGCCGACCGAAGGGCGCTGCGGCAGCGCTATACCGAATTGCTGCGGCGCTTTCATCCCGATCATAATGGCGGCGACCGGAGCCATGAGGCTTTGTTGCAGGGAGTGATCGAGGCCTATCAATTGTTGAGGAAGGCTGAGGCTTTCGCTTGAACATCGTCGTTCCCGCACAGGCGGGAATGACTTGTGATCGGTTCATCGCGCTGTCATAGGCGCCGACCCTTCCCCGGAGATTCCTATGACAACCCGCGCCCTGGGCCTCGATTTCGGCACGACCAACAGCGTGGCCGCGCTCGCTGGCGGGGGCGGGTCGGAACTGGTGGAATTTGCCGGCAAGGAAGCAACCGGCGCGGTGTTCCGCTCCGCGCTCTGCTTCTGGCATGACAGCGGCGTGAAGGGCGGCATGGCGCATGAGGCGGGACCATGGGCCATAGCGGAATATCTGGAATTTCCGGAGGACAGCCGCTTCCTGCAAAGCTTCAAGTCGGTGGCGGCCAGCCCGGTCTTCGAAAGCGCGAATGTGTTCGAGAAGCGCTTCCGCTTCGAGGAACTGGGGCAAATGTTCCTCTCCCGCATGGTCGGCCATGCGGGCGGCGCGCTGGACCGGCGGCCGGAGCGGATCGTGGTCGGGCGGCCGGTGGAATATGCCGGATCGCGGCCCGACGAGGCGCTCGCCCGGCGGCGCTATGACGCCATGTTCGCAGGGTTCGGGGACGAGATTCACTATGTCTACGAACCGCTGGGCGCCGCGTTCAGCTATGCCAGCCGCCTGACCGAAGCGGCGACGATATTGGTGGCGGACTTTGGCGGGGGCACCAGCGACTTTTCCATCGTCCGGGTCGAGGCGCCGGGCGCGGCGCGGCGTTGCGTGCCGCTCGGCTCGGCGGGCATCGGCCTGGCCGGGGACCGCTTCGACTATCGGATCGTCGATCATCTGGTGCTGCCGATGCTGGGCAAGGGCGGCAGCTATCACAGCTTCGGCAAGGAACTGGAGATTCCGCGCAGCTATTTTGCCGATTTTGCCGACTGGTCGCGGCTGGCGCTGATGCGCAACCGGCGGACCATGGACGAGCTGGCGCGCTTGCAGAAGGCCGCCCATGATCCCGACGCCATCGGGCGGATGATCACGGTGATCGAGAAGGAACTGGGCTATCCGCTCTACGATGCGGTGGGGTCTTTGAAACGGCGGCTGTCGGAGGCGGAGAGCGCGACCTTCCGCTTCGAAGGCGGCGGGCTCACCATCGAAAAGCAGGTGACGCGCGCCGATTTCGAGGGGTGGATCGCGCCCGACATCGCCCGGATCGAAGCCACGGTGGACAAGGCGCTCGACAAGGCGGGCGTGGCGCCCGATGCCATCGACCGGGTGTTCCTGACCGGCGGCACGTCCCTGATCCCGGCGATCCGGCGCATTTTCGACCGGCGCTTCGGGAAAGACCATATTGCAACCGGCGGAGAATTGACGTCCATCGCCCATGGGCTGGCGCTGGTCGGGCAGGAGGCCAATTTGGCCGAATGGGCTGCTTGATCCCGGCGTGTTAAGGCCCCACTCTATCGACATGCCTGTCCCTGATGGTTAGGGCAGTGCCGACCAGATCGTTCAAAGAGATTAGAAGATGACCGACATCCCGAACGTCCAGCCCGATACCCGCGCCGAAACGCTGTTGGCCTCGCCCGACCGCGAAGTGGACGCGCGCGACGTGTTCGGCATCGATGTCGACATGAAGATCCCGGCCTTTTCGGAAGCCGACGAGCGGGTGCCCGATCTCGACCCCGCCTATGTGTTCGATCCGGACACCACGCTCGCGATCCTGGCTGGTTTCGCCTATAACCGCCGCGTGATGGTGCAGGGCTATCACGGCACCGGCAAGTCGAGCCATATCGAACAGGTCGCCGCGCGCCTGCGCTGGCCGTGCATCCGCATCAACCTGGACGCGCATATCAGCCGCATCGACCTGGTCGGGCGCGACGCCATCGTCCTGAAGGACGGGCAGCAGGTGACGGAATTCCGCGAAGGCCTGCTCCCCTGGGCGTTGCAGCGGCCTGTGGCTTTGGTGTTCGACGAATATGATGCGGGCCGCCCGGACGTGATGTTCGTGATCCAGCGCGTGCTGGAAACCGACGGCAAGATGACGCTGCTCGACCAGAACCGGGTGATTCGGCCCAATCCCTGGTTCCGCCTGTTCGCGACCGCCAACACCGTGGGTCTGGGCGACACCACCGGCCTTTATCACGGCACGCAGCAGATCAACCAGGGCCAGATGGACCGCTGGAACCTGGTGGTGGCGCTCAACTATCTGCCCGCCGCGACCGAGGCGCAGGTGGTGCTGGCCAAGTCCGGCGAGTACGACCATGAGGGCGGCCGCAAGGAAGTCGAGAATATGATCAAGGTGGCGGAACTGACGCGTCAGGGCTTCGTCAACGGCGACATATCGACCGTCATGAGCCCGCGCACCGTGATAAGCTGGGCGCAGAATGCGCTGATCTTCAAGAATATCGGCTTCGCCTTCCGCCTGAGCTTCCTCAACAAATGCGATGAGGCGGAGCGGCCGCTGGTGGCCGAATATTATCAGCGCGTCTTCGGCAAGGACCTGCCCGAAAGCGTCGCGCACCGGGCGGCGTGAACGCCGCAGGGAGGAAAAAGCCATGATCGTCGTCGAACGGATCGATCCGGAGGGTGGCACCGCCCACCGGATCAGCATTCGCGGGCATGAACTGATCGCGGACATGTCGGCCCCGGACGGCCATGATGCCGGGCCGGACCCGCATGACCTTTACGATTCGGCCTTGGGCGCGTGCAAGGCGATGACGATGCTCTGGTATGCGCAGCGCAACGGCATTCCGGTGGAGGGCATCCATGTCGGCGTGGTGCGCGACGCGAGCCAGGAACGACAGGGCATCTACAGGCTGACTACGCGCATCGCGCTGTCCGGCCCGCTCACCGAGGAGCAGCATGACAGACTGATCGCCGTCGCCGCGAAATGCCCGGTGCATAAGCTGATGAGCGAGGTCGAAACGCAGATCGAAACCATCGCCGTGCCCATGGTCGGGGAGGGCGAGCGGCCGTGAGCGAGCCTGTCGCCCTGGCGCCGGAAAAAGCCCGCCTGCCGCTGGAGAGCGCGTTCAACCTGCGCGACTTCGGTGGTTATGCGACCGCCGATGGGCGCTGCGTGAAGCGCGGCATGCTCTATCGGTCGGGGACGATGGCGCTGCTGACGGACGGGGATGCGGACCATCTCCGCTCGCTCGGCATCAAGGCGATCTGCGATTTCCGCCGCGGCAACGAACGGACCGCCGAACCCACGCTCTGGCATGGGAGCGAGGTCGATTATTTCTGCCGCGACTATGCGGAAAGCAGCGGGCTCCTCGGAGAGATGCTGAAGCGCGACGGCGCGACGGCGGACGATATGCGGCAGACGATGATCGCCCTCTATCGCGTCATTCCGGTCGACCATGCCGAATCCTACCGCGCCATGTTCGCGCGGATCGCGGATGGGCGCGTGCCGTTGCTGATCAACTGCTCGGCGGGCAAGGACCGGACCGGCGTGGGCGCGGCGCTTGTTCTGGCGGCGCTGGGCGTGCCGCGCCCGACCATCGTTCAGGATTATCTGGCGACCAACGCCCATGCCGATTGGGACTGGCTGCTGGCGCAGCGCAACACGCTGGTGGCGCGGATGCGGCTGACCAGAACCGACATGCTCGAACCGCTGCTGAAGGCGGAATCCGTCTATCTGGATACATTGTTCGCGACGCTGGATGAAAGCCATGGCGGCGTGGACGGCTATCTGAACGATGTGCTGGGCGTCGACGCCGCGGCACGGGATTCGATGCGCGGAATGTTGCTCGACTGATGGCCGACCGTTCGCCCCTCGACGCCTTCAAGGACGTGCTGTCCGGCGCGGCGCGATCGATCGCGCGCGACGCGGAAGTGGAGGTGAGCTTCACCGCCGATACGCCGCATATGGCGGGCAAGGCGATCAAGGTGCCGACGCCCGGACGCAATCTGCCCGCCGATCAGGTAGCGCTGGCGCGTGGCTTCGCGGACGCCAATGCGCTGCGGCTGCGGCACCATAATGCGCGGATTCACAACGCCGCCGCGCCTGCCGACGCGACGGCGCGGGCCGTCTATGACGCGGTCGAGCAGGCGCGGGTAGAAGCGATCGGTTCGCGGGCGATGGAGGGGGTAAGGGCGAACCTCAACCATGCGCTCGACCTGAAATTGAAGTCTGATCCGATCCGCCGGGCGCGTTCTGCCGATGAGGTGCCCTTGTCGACCGCGCTGGCGCTCAAGGTGCGCGAACGGCTGACCGGGCAGGCCGCGCCCAAGGATGTGCGGGCGGGCCTCGCCATGGTCGACCAGTGGATCGAGGACAAGGCGGGCGCCGATCTCGACGCGCTGGCCATGGCCATCGACGACCAGCGCGCTTTCCAGAAGCTGACCTCGGCCATGCTGGAGCATCTCCAGTTGATCGACGCCGACGTGCCGCCCGAAACCGACGAGTCCGAACCGCAGGAAGAGGGCGAGGACGAGGAACAGCAACAGGAAGACGGCGACAGCGGCGAGGATCAGGCGGGCGACAGCGACGCCTTTGCCGAAGCGCGCGCCGAGGATCAGGGCGGCGACACCGAGGACGGCGAAACCGAATATAGCGACGAATTCGACGCCGACAGCGAAGAAGGCGCGGAGGATATGGGCGAGGAGGGCATGATGCCCGTCCGCCCGAACCGGCCGATGGGCGACCTGCCGCCGGGCTTCGACTACAAACCCTATACGCAGCTTCACGATGAGGTCGTGACCGCCGAGGATCTGTGCGACGAGGATGAATTGCTGCGCCTGCGCGGCTTCCTCGACCAGCAATTGGTGAGCCTGCAGGGCGCGGTGACGAAGCTTGCCAACCGGCTGCAGCGGCGGCTGATGGCGCAACAGTCGCGGTCCTGGGACTTCGATCAGGAAGAGGGGCTGCTCGACGCGGCGCGCTTGGCGCGGATCGTGATCGATCCGACGCGCTCGCTCTCCTACAAGATCGAGCGGGACACCGAGTTCCGGGATACCGTGGTCACGCTGCTGATCGACAATAGCGGGTCGATGCGCGGGCGGCCGATCTCCATCGCCGCGATCAGCGCCGACATCATGGCCCGCACGTTGGAGCGTTGCGGGGTCAAGACCGAGATATTGGGCTTCACCACCCGCGCGTGGAAGGGCGGGCAGAGCCGCGAGGATTGGCTGGCCGCCGGGCGTCCGCCGATGCCGGGGCGTCTCAACGACCTGCGCCACATCATCTACAAGAAGGCCGACGAACCCTGGCGCCGGGCGCGCAAGAATCTGGGCCTGATGATGCGCGAGGGGCTGCTCAAGGAGAATATCGACGGCGAGGCGTTGCTCTGGGCGCATAACCGGCTGATCGCCCGCAATGAGGAACGCCGCATATTGATGGTGATCTCGGATGGCGCGCCGGTCGACGACAGCACCCTATCGGTGAACAGCGGCACCTATCTGGAGCGCCATTTGCGGCAGGTGATCGAGTGGATCGAGAACCGCTCGCCCGTGCAGCTCGTCGCCATCGGCATCGGCCATGACGTCACGCGCTATTATCGCCGCGCGGTGACCATCATGGATGCCGAACAGCTCGGCGGGACCATGGTGGAGCAGCTCGCCGGACTGTTCGACGAAGATTAGAAGCCCTGCTCGTTCGGGCTTCCGCGATGTCGAAGCCCGGACCTTCCCTTGAAAAGAAGATCGGCAGTTTCGACCTCGTGTCAGCGCGAACAAGCGTTTTGACAGGAGAGTGCAATGAGTGTCGCCTTTCGTCGCGAGAGTGACGAGGAGCATCTGGAACCCACTTTCGAGATTCCGTTGCCGCCCGGACCCAATTGGGTGACGGCGCGCGGCCTGCGGCTGACGCGGGAGAAGGTGGAAGCGCTGGAGGCGGTCGATACCGAAGCCATGGCTGAGGAGGACGCCAAGAAGCTGAAGCGCGAGTTGCGCTATTGGCGGACGCGCCTGGCGACGGCTGAATTGCGGCCGGTGCCGGATGCGGAGGCTGTGGCCTTCGGCAGCCGCATCACCTATCGGCTGAACGGCGCGGAGAAGCGGATCGCCATCGTCGGGGATGACGAGGCCGACCCGGCGGAAGGGCGTATCGCCTTTTCCGCGCCGCTCGCCCGGGCGATGATGGATGCGGAAGAAGGCGAAAGCGTCGATTTCGGCGGCAAGCCGGGCGCGATCATGATCCTCGCGATCGAAGCGATATTGGAGGAGTAGACCTCGCAACATGCCGGATTGTGTTCCTGCAAAGACAGGAACCCAGTTCGGAGGGCAGGACTGGGCTCCTGCCTTCGCAGGAGCACGCTGCAAAAAGATCGGTATCGTTCAAACGGATAAATGCTGTTCAAAAAAAGCCCTCCAGTTTCGGCTGGAGGGCTTTCGTCTATTCGATCAAGCGTTGCGGCCTGCTTCGAACAGGAACCAGGCGCGCTCCTCGGCCTCGTCGGTCCAGTCGTCGATAATGCCCTCGGTCGCATTATCGCCCGCTTCGGTCGCGGCCGCCTTGGCGGCGCGCAGCGCCTCGACCAGCTTCAGATTGTCCTCGCGCAGTTCATTCAGCATGTCGCCGGGGCTTACATAATCGGCGTCATTGTCCACCAGCGACTGGTGACGCGAAATGTCTCCGATGGAACGCAGCGTCGTGTTGCCGGTCTTGCGCACCCGCTCCGCGATCAGGTCGGTGGTCGCCAGGATCTGCGTCGCCTGCTCGTCGAACATCAGATGATAGTCGCGGAAATGCGGGCCGGAGACGTGCCAGTGGAAATTCTTGGTCTTGAAATACAGCGCATAGCTGTCGGCGAGCACGCCGTTCAGCGCCTCTGCGACCGACTTGGTGGCGTTGCTGCGCAGGTCCGTCGGGGTCTTGAGATCGGGGGCTGTCATGCTTGGCTCCTGCTGGGGGACTTGGTTTCGGACATATAATGGTCTGTCCCCGATAAGGTGCCATGACAAGACAGGAATTTTGCCGGGATAATGCCGGTCAGTGTGATGCAGCCAATCGATCAGGCGAGATGCAGGGCCGACACCGCCGCCGCCATGCCCGCCAGCAGCACCAGCACGCCGCCACCCAGCCGGATCGCGCGAAGCGGCAGCGCCTTGAATGACGGACCGCCCATCAGAATGGCGGGCACGGTCGCGGCGATGATGCCGATCGCCCCGCCCGTCGCGGCCAGGAAAGGATCGGCGGTCCGCACGGCGATTCCCAGGATCAGGAACTGCGCGCCGTCCCCGAAGCCGAGGATGAAGAGGCCGAGCGCGGTGGTCGGAAAGGGCCCCAGCCGCCAGCTTGCCAGGGGATCAGGCCGTTTCGTCGGCCAGAACATGCCGACCGCCAGGAAGATCAGCGCCAGCGCCAGGAAAAGGAGCCGCCCGTCCGTACCCAGCATCGGCGCGATGAAGGCGCCTGCCGCCGCGCCGATGGCCGCATTGGCGACCGCCGCCGCCACGATCCCCGCTATCACCGCTCCGTCGCGGCGGAACCGTTCGGCCAGCGCAAGCGCCAGCAACTGCCCCTTGTCGCCCGTCTCCGCCAACAGACAGCCGAGCAATGCGATCAGCAATGCATCCATTCAGCCGGCCAGACAGTCAGACGGTCAGGTGCGCGCTGGGCCCTGCCGCCGGCTTGGCGGCGACGGGCATGGCGATGACGTCCGCCTCCGGCATTTTGGCCGCGATCGCGTCGCGCATCAGGTCGAGATAGGACATGATGACCGGTCCGGCGCCTTGCAGCGACAGCGCCGATTGCAATGTGCCGGCCAGGCTTTCCACGCTGTCGAGGTGAAAGGCGCGGGCAATATGACGAATGCGGTCGATCTCGTCGCGCAACCGCACGACCGATACATGGCCCCTTTCCCCCGCAAGCCCGTCGACCCGCCCCAGCAGATCGGCAAGAATGGCCAGCATCGGATCATGTCGCATGGAGAAGACTCCCCCGTCCTGTAACTCCGGCTCCCTGATAGAGCGAAGCGGGTTAAGGCCGCGTAAAGTGTAGCATAACCCCCGCGCCTGGGCCACGAGCCTTGACATGGGGCCGAATCTGCCTCATGGGGCACCGCTGAAACGGGGCGGTCCCTTCCTCGCAAGAGAATTGGGGCCGCTCTTCTTTTTCACGATATTCACGACCAGGGACTAAGGCCATGGCCAAGCCAGCAACCGTCAAGATTCGCCTCGTCAGCTCGGCTGACACCGGCTTCTTCTACGTCACCAAGAAGAATCCGCGCACCAAGACCGAGAAGCTGAGCTTCCGGAAGTACGATCCCGTCGTGCGCAAGCATGTCGAGTTCAAGGAAGCCAAGATCAAGTGATCTGACGGCGGCTGCGGCCGCCCGACGATTACCGGTTCGCGGCGTCATGCCCGAACGAAGAGGCCCGTCCCCCTGGGGGAACGGGCCTTTCCTTGTTGGCTGGGAATGCGGGTTGGGGACGGATTTGGGTGGAAGGCGGACATTCCCCCTCCCGCAGGCGGGAGGGGGCTAGGGGGTGGGCTGGCGCGGCATCTGCGCTGTTTTGCAACGGCTAAGTCAGAAGCTCGCTAC
>NZ_LTAB01000059.1:0-10897 GCF_001580035.1 Sphingobium sp. 22B
GGTTTCGCGATCCGTCCCCTTCCGCCCGGACCGGGGTGGCCACCCCGGTCCGGGCAATCCAGCATGACCCAAACGGACAGCAATGTCATAAGACAAGCGTTTTCCAAGCGGATAGGATCATCGGCTGCTCTAGATGCGGGGGCCTTCCGCCCTCAAGGACGCTTCCAGCGCCCTGAGCATCGGCGCTTCCCGCAGCCCCGCCGCTCGCGCGCCATAAAGAAGTCCGACATTCCTCCGCTCACCGAAATCCTTGAGCGCGACCCGCGCCATGCCCGGCCAGCGGTAGCTTTCGGGCATGACCGTTATGCCCAGCCCCGCCGCGACCATCTGCATCACGCGCTCGTCATTGGTCGAGCGCAAGGCGAAATGCGGGCGGACGCCGCGATCGACGAAATAGCGGCTGGTGGCGGAGAGCGCCTCGCAATGGCGGCGCACGATCATCGTTTCGGAGGCGAGTTCTTCGGCAGCCACTACGGCTCTTCCGGCCAGCGGATGGTCGGCGGCCATGGCGATGCCATAGCCTTCCTCTATAACCGATTGCGTCAGGAAGCGGTCCGCGCCCGGCCTGATCAGGGTGAGCGCCACGTCGATCCGCTCCGCGTCCAGGCGCCCCAGCAATTCCCGCTCGCTGCCGGGGATGATCTCGATCCTGCCTTCCTTGGCCATGGTGCGGTCCGCAACGGCGCGGGCGACCAGCTCGCCTGCTATGCTCAGCAGCACGCCGATGCGCAGCACCGGGGCCTGCTCCGCTTTTGCCCCCGCCAGTTCCGCCAGGTTGAATTCGCGCTCGATCCGCCGGGCATGGGTCAGCAGGCGGGCTCCGGCGTTGGTCAGTTCGACCCGCTGGTTGCTGCGCAGGAAAAGCGGAGCGCCCACCGCCTGTTCCAGCTTGGAGATGCCCACGGACAAAGTCGGCTGCGACACCAGGCAGTGCGCGGCCGCGCGGGAGAAATTGCCATGGTCCACGACAGCCAGGAAATAGCGGAGCAAATAGCGTTCGATCATAGACAGAAACTATACACTATCCTGCGCCGTTTCAATTTTTCTTGGCGGTTGTTGAACGATAGGATGCGCGGCAAGGAGAGCTTGCCATGACTGATTTCGACTTCGCGCTGGGTGAAAATGCGGAGATGATCCGCGAGACGACCGCCCGTTTCGCCGCCGACCGCATCGCGCCTCTGGCCGCGGAAATCGACGCCAGGGATTGGTTCCCGCGCGACCTGTGGCCGGAAATGGGCGCGCTGGGCCTGCACGGCGTCACCGTGGAGGAAGCCGATGGCGGCCTTGGCCTCGGCTATCTGGAGCATGTGGTTGCACAGGAGGAAGTGGCGCGGGCTTCCGCCTCCATAGGCCTCAGCTATGGCGCGCACTCCAATCTCTGCGTCAACCAGATCCGCCGCTGGGCCACGCCGGAGCAGAAGGCGCGCTATCTGCCCAAGCTGATCTCCGGCGAGCATGTCGGATCGCTCGCCATGTCGGAGGCGGGGGCGGGGTCGGACGTCGTCTCGATGAAGCTGCGCGCGGAGAAGCGCGGCGACCGCTATGTCCTCAACGGCACCAAATTCTGGATCACCAACGCCGCTTATGCCGACACGCTTGTCGTCTATGCCAAGACCGGCGAAGGGTCGCGCGGCATCACCGCCTTCCTGATCGAGAAGGATTTCAAGGGCTTCTCCATCGGGCAGAAGATCGACAAGGTGGGCATGCGCGGATCGCCCACCGCCGAACTGGTCTTCGACGATTGCGAAGTGCCGGAGGAAAACATCATGGGCCCGCTCAACGGCGGCGTCGGCGTGCTGATGTCGGGCCTCGACTATGAGCGGGCGGTGCTGTCGGGCATCCAGCTCGGCATCATGCAGGCCTGTCTCGACGTGGTGCTGCCCTATGTGCGGGAGCGCAAGCAGTTCGGCCAGCCCATCGGCGCGTTCCAGCTCATGCAGGCCAAGGTCGCGGACATGTATGTCGCGCTCAATTCGGCGCGGGCCTATGTCTATGCCGTGGCGCAGGCCTGCGACCGGGGCAGGACAACCCGCTTCGACGCGGCGGGCGCGATCCTGCTGGCCAGCGAGAATGCGATGAAGGTGTCGCTGGAGGCGGTGCAGGCGCTGGGCGGCGCGGGCTATACGAAGGATTGGCCGGTCGAGCGCTACATGCGCGACGCCAAGCTGCTGGACATCGGCGCGGGAACGAACGAAATCCGCCGCATGCTGATCGGTCGCGAACTGATCGGCGTGTGAATGTGCCCCTGCCGTCCGAACTGGGCTCCTGCCTCCGCAAGAGCGGGCAACTCTCTCATGACCGCCCCACGAACAGGAAGCCCACCGCCGCCATGATGCAGAGGAAAGCGGCCAGATGGCGCCAGTGCAGCGGCTCGCCCAGCACCGTCACCATGAATCCGCCGAAGATCAGCAGCGCAATGGCCTCCTGCGCGATCTTGAGCTGGCCCGCGCTCCACCCATGGGCAAAGCCGATGCGGTTGGCGGGCACGGCGAAGCAATATTCGACGAAGGCGATGCCCCAACTGATCAGGATGACCGCGAAAAGGGGCTTATTCATCCCGCCTTTCAGGTGCCAATACCAGGCGGTGGTCATGAACAGGTTGGATATGGTGAGGAGCAGGATGGTAGGCATGGATGACCCCGGATATGCAACCGCAGGGCAGGGGAGCGCAAGAGCATGAGTGCGCCTGTTCTCGACACGAAGCTCTCGGCGGAGAGTGATGCTTTCCGCGCCAACGCCGCGCATAACCGGGCGCTGCGCGACGAACTGCACGCGAAGGTCGCGCAGGCCGCGCTCGGCGGCAGCGAAGCGGCGCGGGCCAAGCATGTGGCGCGCGGCAAGCTGCTGCCCCGCGACCGGGTGGAGCGGCTGCTCGATCCGGGCAGTCCGTTTCTGGAGATCGGCCAGCTCACCGCCAATGACATGTATCATGGCGAGGTGCCCGGCGCGGGCATGATTGCGGGGATCGGCCGGGTGTCGGGACGGCAGGTGATGATCGCCTGCAACGACGCCACGGTTAAGGGCGGCACCTATTATCCGCTGACCGTCAAGAAGCATCTCCGCGCGCAGGAGATCGCGATGGAGAATCGCCTCCCCTGCGTCTATCTGGTCGACAGCGGCGGCGCGAACCTGCCCAATCAGGCGGAGGTCTTTCCCGACCGCGAGCATTTCGGGCGCATCTTCTACAATCAGGCGCAGATGTCGGCGCGGGGCATCCCGCAGATCGCCTGCGTCATGGGAAGCTGCACCGCGGGCGGCGCCTATGTGCCCGCCATGTCGGACGAGACGGTTATCGTGCGCAACCAGGGCACGATTTTCCTCGCCGGCCCGCCGCTGGTGCAGGCCGCGACGGGCGAGGTCATTTCCGCCGAAGACCTTGGCGGCGCGGAAGTGCACGGCCGCCGCTCCGGCGTGGTCGATCATGTCGCGGAAAATGACGAGCATGCGCTGACCATCGTGCGGGACATCGTCTCGACGCTGCAACCGGCGCCGGAGATCGACCTCAACCTGCGCGAGCCCAAGGCGCCGAAATATGACCCGGCGGAATTGTACGGCATCATCCCCCAGGATGTCCGCGCCCCCTATGACGTGCGCGAAGTGATCGCCCGGATCGTCGACGGCAGCGAATTTCACGAGTTCAAATCGCTCTACGGCACCACGCTCGTCTGCGGTTTCGCCCATATCTGGGGCATGCCGGTCGCGATCCTCGCGAACAACGGCGTGTTGTTCAGCGAGAGCGCGCAGAAGGGCGCGCATTTCATTGAACTGGCCTGTCAGCGTCGCATTCCGCTGCTGTTCCTCCAGAATATCTCCGGCTTCATGGTCGGCGGCAAATATGAGGCGGAGGGGATCGCCAAACATGGCGCGAAGCTGGTGACGGCGGTGGCGACGGCCAGCGTGCCCAAGATCACCGTGCTGATCGGCGGTAGCTTCGGCGCGGGCAATTACGGCATGTGCGGGCGCGCTTACAGTCCGCGTTTCCTCTTCACCTGGCCCAACAGCCGTATTTCCGTTATGGGTGGGGAGCAGGCGGCGAGCGTGCTGGCGACCGTCCACCGCGACGCCGCCAAATGGACGCCGGAAGAAGCCGAAGCCTTCAAGGCCCCGATCCGCCAGAAATATGAGGATGAGGGCAACCCCTATCACGCGACGGCGCGTCTGTGGGACGACGGCGTGATCGACCCCGCCCAGACCCGCGACGTGCTGGGCCTGGCCTTCGCCGCCACGCTCAACGCCCCGGTCGAGGAGGCGCCCCGCTTCGGGGTGTTCCGCATGTGAGGGGGCGGGACGAAATACCTCCCCGGAACGGGGAGGGGGACCAGCCAAAGGCTGGTGGAGGGGTGTTCTCGGCAACGACTGAAGCCATCCGCAGGGCACGCAAGGAACGCCGCAGCGGCAATCTGCCGGAAGTCGTCCTGTGGCGCGCCCTGAAGACACGCCCCGGCGGTTTCAAATTCCGGCGCCAGCATCCGATAGACCGCTACAGTCTCGACTTTGCCTGTCTGTCGGCACGACTGGCTATCGAAGTCGACGGCGAAGTCCATTCACGCGGCCATCGGCCCGCCCGCGATCAGGACCGGGATGCTGCATTGGAACGGCTGGGCTTTCACGTCCTGCGCATTCCCGCCCGCGAAGTGCTCCAGAATCCGGACAATGTCGTCAAGGCGATCACAGCCGCCTGTGTTGCGCGCCAGCCCCTCCACCAGCCTGCGGCTGGTCCTCCTCCCCATATTGGGGAGGTATTTGGGAGTCTCTCATGATCCAATCCCTGCTCATAGCCAATCGCGGCGAGATCGCCTGCCGCATCATCCGCACCGCCCGGCGTCTCGGCATCCGCACCGTTGCGGTTTATTCCGACGCCGATGCGAAAGCGCTCCACGTCCGCGAAGCCGATGAAGCCGTGAATATCGGTCCATCCCCGGCGCGCGAATCCTATCTGATCAGTGACCGCATCATTGCCGCCGCCCAGGCGACCGGCGCCGAAGCGATCCACCCCGGCTACGGCTTCCTCTCGGAAAACGCCGCCTTCGCGCAGGCCGTCATCGACGCAGGCCTCATCTGGGTCGGTCCCAATCCCTCCAGCATCACCGCCATGGGCCTGAAGGACGCCGCCAAGACGCTGATGGCCGACGCGGGCGTGCCCGTCACCCCCGGCTATCTGGGCGAGGACCAGAGCGCAGAGCGCCTGCAAGCCGAAGCCGACGCCATCGGCTATCCCGTGCTCATAAAGGCGGTTGCAGGCGGCGGCGGCAAGGGCATGCGGCGCGTCGAAGCGGCGGCGGATTTTGCCGACGCGCTGCTTTCCTGCCAGCGGGAGGCGGCGTCCTCCTTCGGCAACGACCAGGTGCTGATCGAAAAATATATCCTCTCGCCCCGCCATATCGAAGTGCAGGTGTTCGGGGACAGCCACGGCCAGGTCGTGCACCTGTTCGAACGCGACTGCTCGCTCCAGCGCCGCCACCAGAAAGTGATCGAGGAAGCTCCGGCACCCGGCATGGACGCCGCCACCCGCGAAGCCATTTGCGGCGCTGCGGTCCGGGCGGCGCAGGCGGTGGATTATGTCGGCGCGGGCACGATCGAGTTCATCGCCGACGCCAGCGAAGGCCTGCGCGCCGACCGCATCTGGTTCATGGAGATGAACACGCGCCTTCAGGTCGAGCATCCAGTGACGGAAGAGATCACCGGCGTCGATCTGGTCGAATGGCAACTCCGCGTGGCGAGCGGCGAACCGCTGCCGAAAAAGCAGGAGGAGCTGTCGATCAACGGCCACGCCATCGAGGCGCGGCTCTATGCCGAAGACCCTGCCAAAGGCTTCCTGCCCAGCCCCGGCAAGATCGACCGGCTGCTGTTCGACAACCGCGCCCGCGTGGAAACGGGCGTGGAGGAAGGCGATACCGTCAGTTCCTTCTACGACCCGATGATCGCCAAGGTCATCTGCCATGGCGAGGATCGGGAGGAAGCGCGGGGCGGCCTGATCCGCTGGCTCGACAGCAGTTTTGTCGGGCCGCTGCACACCAACAAGCCGTTTTTGCACGCTTGCCTTTCCATGGCCGATTTTGCCGAGGGGCGCCTCGACACCGGCCTGATCGAGCGGCAGGGAGAGGCGCTGACAAGGATCGATGGCCCCTCGGACCGAGTCCTTGCGGCGGCGGGCGAGCGATTCCGCAGCGACTGGCTCGCCCGGAGCGATTGGGACGATCGGTCCTTTCGCGACGGCTTGTTCGGTTTCCGCCTCAACGGACAGTCGAAGACCAAGGTCGACCTGTTCGTGGACAGCCGCCATGTCGTAGTGGAAGCGCAGTCGGACGATCTGCGCACCGGTCTCTGCTCCGACATGGAGCGCGACGGCACGATCATCGTCACCGAAGCCGGGCAAAGCTGGTTCTTCAGCCAGACCCCGCCCGTCAAGGCAGGCGGCGGTGCCGCATCCGACGGCGCGATCCTCTCCCCCATGCCGGGCCGCATCATCGCCGTCGCCGTGGCGCAGGGCGACAAGGTCGCCAAGGGCCAGAAGCTGGTCACGCTGGAGGCGATGAAGATGGAGCATAGCCTGACGGCGCCCTTCGACGGCGTGGTGGCGGAACTGGACGCGTCCGAAGGCGGCCAGGTCAGCGAAGGCGCGCTGCTGGTGCTGGTTGAGCGGGAGGAAGGGTGATGGCGGGCCGCTATTATGACGAATGGCGGATTGGCGACCGGATGAGCCATGACATCCGCCGGACGGTGACGGAAACCGACAATCTCCTCTTCTCGACCATGACCCACAACCCCCAGCCGCTGCATCTGGACGCTGAGGCCGCGAAAGCATCGGAGTTCGGCCAGATCCTCGTCAACGGCACTTTCACCTTCGCGCTGATGGTAGGCCTGTCGGTGGGCGACACGACGCTGGGCACGCTGGTCGCCAATCTGGGCTACGACAAATTGGTCATGCCTAAGCCGGTCTTTATCGGCGACACGATGCGGGCGGACAGCGAAGTGACGGACCTCAAGGAAAGCCGTTCCCGCCCCGAAGCGGGGATCGTGACATTCACCCATCGGCTCTATAACCAGCGGGACGAAATCGTCTGCCAATGCCTGCGCATGGCGCTGCTGAAGAAGAGGCCTGCATGAAGCTCCGTTCGCTGCTTTTCGTTCCCGCCGACCGCCCCGAACGCTTCGCCAAGGCGGCGGCCAGCGGCGCCGACGCCATCATTCTGGACCTGGAGGATTCGGTCGCCCCGGAACGCAAGGCCCTTGGACGGGAGGCAATTGCGGAATGGCTGGCCTCGCCCCGCGACTGCGTGGCCTTCGTGCGGGTGAACCCGCTGGACGGCGACCACACCCGCGCCGACCTGGCCACGGTGCTGCCTGCCTCGCCGGACGGGATCATGCTGCCCAAGGCGGAAGGCGCCCCCAGCATTCAGGCGCTGATCGCCCTGGCGGACGGCGCGAATGTGCCGCCGATCCTGCCCATCGCGACCGAAACGCCCGCCGCCATCTTCGAACTGGGCACGTTCCGGCAGGTGCGCGAAAAGCTCGCTGGCCTGACCTGGGGGGCGGAGGATCTGCCCGCCTCGGTCGGCGCCTCGACCTCCCGCGAGGAGGACGGCCGTTACACCGCGCCCTTCGAACTGGCGCGCAGCCTGACGCTGTTCGCTGCCCATGCAGCAGGCGTGCCAGCCATCGACACGGTCTTCCCCCGGATCGAGGCGATGGACGATCTCAACGCCTATATAGGAAGGGCGCGTCGCGATGGCTTCACCGGCATGATGGCGATCCATCCGGTACAGGTCGCCGCCATCAATGATGGCTTTACCCCCAGCGAGACCGAAATCGCCCGGGCGAGGGCGGTGATCGAGGCCTTCGCCGCCAATCCGGGTGCAGGGGTGCTGAAACTGGACGGCAAGATGATCGACCGTCCGCATCTGGTCCAGGCGCAGCGGGTGCTGGCCGCCGCCGAATAAAGAAGGGGCCCGGCCGGCGGCCGGACCCTCCCATTTTTTACCGGTAACGGCCCTTTTCGAAGGTCGAGCCGCTTGCGCCGCTGAACCTGTCGCTCGCATCGTCATCCTGCGATCCGAACAGGGCCTGCTGCTCCCGCTCGGTGCGCCATGCGGTCTGCGCCTGTTCCGCCGTCTTTTCCAGCGTCACCTTCTGCGCGTCCACCGACCTGATCCAGGATGACGGGATCGAATGATGCATGCCGCCGGATTCCTGATCGCTCTTGGTCAGGATGATGCGGTCGCCGCGCAGCTTGTCGACCGTGCCGACATGCTCGCCGTCGCTGCCGACGACTTCCATATGCTCGCGGACCTGCTGGACCGCCTGGCGCTGCTCGCCGCGGCGGTTCCGCCAACTGCCGAACTCATTGTTGAAGCGTTCGCGATTCTCCCGCTGATATTCGGCATAGTCGCGGTCCAGCTCGTCGATCCGTTGCTGACGCCAGGCATAGTAATTGGCGTCGTGATGCTCGCCATAATCATGGTTGGGGCCATAGGCGCGCACCCGATAGCCATGATCCTCGCTGCCGAAGCCGCTGCGTTCGCCGGCAAAGGGCGCATAGCCGCGATTGGGCAGGTAACGCGCCGAATTGGAGGCAGAGGCATAGCCGATCCGGCTGCTCTGGTCCCGCGGATCGCCATAGGGCCGGTTGTAATAATCGTCATATTCGCGGCGACGCTCCGCCTCTTCGTCACCGAACCAGCTCCGGATCTCGTCGCCCGCGCGGTCGAAGAAGCCCCGTTCTTCCGGATCATAATCTTCGGGCGGGCGCCGGTTGCCCGATCCGCCATATCCCGATCCCGATCCGCCGAACTGGCCGCGCGTGCCATATCGATAGCTGCGGTCGTCCCGCCAGTCGCGCCGCGCACGGTAACGGTCGGAATCGCGGTCCCAGTCCGTCCAGTTACGATCGCCGTCACCATAGCGACGTCCGCCTTGGTAACCCATTGTCCGTCTCCTTGTCTGCTTTTTGCACGACGTCCTTTCGGGAGCGTCGTCACCGCACCAATGAGCATGCGGCCGCATCGTTCCGGGCGTTACGCAGGAGTAATGTTCCGCCTTGGCCCCGACAGAGCGGCTGCGCTGCGCGGTTCCGGGGCTGTTCGCGGCCGTCGCATTTTGCGCAAAAAGACCGTTGCATGGGCGCAATCGCTCGCTTATAGGCAGCGCTCCTTTACGGGGCCGTAGCTCAGCTGGGAGAGCGCGTCGTTCGCAATGACGAGGTCAGGGGTTCGATCCCCCTCGGCTCCACCAATCCCTTCCGGGATTGACCGGAAGGGACTTTACCGCCGGCGATTTCGATGCCTATGGCGGTTTCATGACAGATATGCTTTCCGAAGGCCGCGCCGCTGCGACGGTGGTCATCCTGCGCGACCGCCCGGATGCCGCCGCGGAAATCCTGATGATGGAACGGGCGTCCAGCATGGCCTTCGCCGCGGGCGCGCTGGTCTTTCCCGGTGGCGCGGTGGATGCGGGCGATCATGCTCTTGCAGCGAAGATCGCTGGTGGCCTGCCTCTGGACGAGGCGGCGGCGCGGATCGCCGCCATTCGGGAGACGCTGGAGGAAAGCGGTCTCGCCATTGCCTTCACATCGCCGCTGGCGGCCGATCGGATCGCGGCCATGCGGCAGGCGCTGGGGGCAGGGGCCGGGCTTGGCGACATCCTCAGCGATCATGGGCTGGAAATCACGCTGGATCGGCTGCTGCCCTTTGCCCGCTGGCACCCCGCGCGCCTGGAGCAGGCGCAACGGGTGTTCGATACCCGCTTCTACATTGCTAAGGCGCCGGAAGGACAGGCTGCGAGCGTCGATGCCACCGAAAATGTGCAACTGTTCTGGAGCAGCGCAGCGGAAACGCTGGCCCGATGCGACCGGGGCGAGGGGCAGATCATCTTTCCGACGCGGCGCAATCTGGAGCGGCTCGCCCAATTCGGCCGCTTCGATGATCTGGCGGCGCATGCCCTGTCGATCCCGGTCGAGAAGGTGACGCCCTGGTTCGAGGAGAGAAATGGGGAACCGCATCTCTGCATTCCCGATCATCTCGGTTATCCGGTGACGTCGGAACCAATGGGGACGGTCCGGCGTGCTTGAGGCATGCGCCGAATCCACCTCTTCCTGCGCCGCCTTGTTCATGTCGCGGCGGTTCTGAGCCTTTGCCTGATCGGCTATGCCCATGTCAGCCGCCGGCCCCAGAATATCCCCTGGACTCGGCTTGATCTATCCCAGCCGATCGGCCTCTTCACCGGCCGCAAGCTTGCCGCGTTGACCGGCCGTCCTGCCGAGTGCCGGGCCCTGCTGGATCGGGCGGGCGTTGCCTATTCCCGCATGAAGCCGGGGGGCGAGGGCCAGTGCGCCTATGCCGACGCCGTGCGGCTGACTCCGGTCAAGGACGCCATCGCATGGGAACCGGCGGCGGTCGCGCCATCCTGTCCGGTTGCGGCGGCGCTCAAGCTCTGGGAATGGCAGGTGGTCCAGCCCGCCGCCCAGCGTCATTTCGGCCGCGCGGTTCGGAAGGTCACGCATTTCGGCGCTTATAGCTGCCGCCGCCTCTATGGACGCAGCGCAGGGGATTTCAGCGAGCATGCCACGGCCGACGCCATTGATGTGGCCGGTTTCATCCTGACGGACGGACACCGGATCGGCGTTGCGGCAGACTGGAAGGGAGGGGGAAAGGACGCGGATTTTCTGCATGAGGTTCGTGACGGCGCCTGCGGGTTGTTTTCGACCGTCCTTTCGCCCGACTATAATGCCGCACATCGCGATCATCTGCATCTCGATCAGGCGGAACGCGGCGCCTGGGGCGGGCGGGCCTGCCGATGAGGGCCTAGGGGTTGTGGGGATTTAGGATTCCCATTTGTTGGGAGATGTGATTCACGCTCTGGATGGACCGTTTCGTACTGACCGACGCCCAATGGGCAAAGA
>NZ_LTAB01000060.1:0-8600 GCF_001580035.1 Sphingobium sp. 22B
CATTCCCCCTCCCGCCTGCGGGAGGGGGAATGTCCTGATTCCACCCCAAAAATCAGTCATCCAGCCTATTCCGAACGCACCCAATCCACCTAATAGAACCGGGCCGGATCGGAGGGCGTCCAGGCGGGCGGATGCAGCGACAATATGTCGGTCATGACCTCCACGATGACCGGCGCATCCTCCTTGATGGCGGATCGCAGCGCGGGGCCCAACTCGCCCGGCCGCTCGATCCGACAGGATTTGCAGCCGAACGCGCGCGCGGCGGCGGCATAGTCGACCGGGGAGAAGCGCCAGTGATGATCATGGTCGGTATTGTCGGCCCAGACCGGCTTTTCCTGGCTGAGGCCATTATTGTTCGAGACGATCGTGACGGTGTTGATGCCGTAACGCCGCGCCGTCTCCATTTCACTCATATGGTACAGGAACCCGCCATCGCCGGTGAAGCACAGGACGGGCCGGTCGGGCTGCGCGCATTTGGCGCCGAGCGAGGCGGGATAGGACCAGCCGAGCGATCCGGCGGCGCGCAGCAGGCCCTGCCCGCGCCGGTCGAGATAGATGTGGCGCGCCGCCCAGGCGGCGGCATGGCCGGTGTCGACCACCAGAAGCGCGCCTTCCGGCAGTTCTTCCGACAGGGTGCGGCACAGGCGTTCGGGACGGATCGGCAGGGCGTCCGACATTTCGGCCGGCGCCGCCGCCTGCGTCCAGTCCGCGCGCAATTCTTCCACATGCCGCAGCCAGTCCCGCCGTACCGGCATGTCCGTCAGCGCAGCGGAAAATTGTTCCAATATGGTTTTCGGATCGCCGCAAAGCGCGGCCTGCAACGGATAGTTGCGGCCCAGTTCGCGGGCGTCCACGTCGATCTGGATCGCGGCGACGCCGGGTTGGGGCACCTTCCAGCCGGTGGTCGTCATGCTGCCCGCCATGGTCCCCACGAAAAGGACCAGATCGGCCTCGCTCACCGCCCGGTTGGCGGCTTCCCGCGAATAGATGCCGCAGACGCCGAGCGAGAGCGGATCGCTTTCCCGCAACACCGCCTTGGCGTCGAGCGAGGTGGCGAGGGGCAGCCTGTGCCGCCGCACGAAGGCCGCCAGCGCTTCCTGCGCGCCGCTCGCGCGGATGCCCGATCCGGCGATGACGACGGGACGCATGGCATGGCGCAGCAGGTCGGCGGCGCGGCGGATGTCGGCGGCGGGCGCGGCATGGCGGACCGCCGGGCATGAAGCGAAGGCCGGATCGGGCAGGGGCGCGGGGTCCATCGGATCGTTCAGCACCCCGCCGGTAAAGCCCGCCAGTTCCAGATGGACCGGGCCGGGCGCGCCGCCGGTCGCCACCCGCATGGCCTGGCCCAGCATGTCGGGCAGGCGCGAGACCAGGTCGATGCGCGACGTCATCTTGGTCAGCCCGGCGAAAATGGGCTGCTGGTCGACCTCCTGATATTGGTTGCGGTCGCGGGTGGCGGCGGTGCTGCCGCCGGTCAGCGCCAGCACCGGGGATCGCGCCATCAGCGCGTCCAGCAATCCGGCGGCCAGATTGGCCGCGCCGATCTGCTGCGCCCCGCACAGGCCGATCCGGCCCGAAGCCCGCGCATAGCCGTCCGCCATATAGGCGGCGGCCTTCTCGCCATGGGCGACGACGGGCAGGACCCCGGCAGCCTGCATCGCCTTGACCGCCCCGGGCAGCAGCAGCGGGACGTGGAAGAAATGAGTCGCGCCGCAGGCCGCAAGCGCGTCGGCCAGATACCGGTCCCCGCTATACACCGGCTCGGGCGATCCTGCGGGCCAGCACCCGCGCTGGCGAACCGTCGCCTCCGGCGATGGGCAGGGCGCCGAACAGGAACTCGACCCGCTCCCCGGCGAAGGCGGCGTGCCCGGTCAAATGCTCGCAGATCAATATGCCGTTGGCGAGCAGCGTGCGGTGGACCGGCCAGTCGAAACCGGGTTGCCGAAGATGATAGACAAGGTCGGGCGTCGCAAAGTCGCAGGCCAGCATCTTGATGCGCCTTTCCAGCAGCCATGTGGCGGCTTCGGGGCTGAAGCTCGGATGCCGTTCATAGTCCGGCGTGCCGAAGCGGGCGGCCCAGCCGGTGTCCACCGCCAATATGTCGCCCGCCTGCAGGACCGGGCGGCATTGCTCAAGCTCCGCGACGGAGATGATCTGGTCCGGCCCCTTTTCGATGCGCCAGACGACGCCTTCGCCGCTCAGCCGCTCCGGCGGGATCGACGCCATGTCGGGCGCGTTCTCGAAATAATGCAGCGGCGCGTCGACATGCGTCCCGGCATGCGCGACCATGTGGATGTCGGTGACGTTGAACGGGTCCTGGGGCAGCGAACGCAGCTTGCCGAAGCTGGGCCTCGGAAAGATCGACGCGCAGGGCATGTCCGGGCCGACATCATGGGTCAGGTCGACCCAGGGACCGGCGGGCTGGACCGGTCTGCTTGCCGGCAGGTCCAGCCAGCCGATCCAGCCATCCGGCGCCTTGGGGCATTGATCGCACATCGGTTCATCCTCTTCT
Organism: Sphingobium sp. 22B; assembly: GCF_001580035.1. Classification (NCBI taxonomy): domain Bacteria; kingdom Pseudomonadati; phylum Pseudomonadota; class Alphaproteobacteria; order Sphingomonadales; family Sphingobiaceae; genus Sphingobium; species Sphingobium sp. 22B. The sequence continues at coordinate 2,513 of NZ_LTAB01000060.1, forward strand.
GCCGTTCAGGTCTGCACCTGGAACGGGTCCCGCTCGCTTTCGGACAGGTTGATCATCACATTCTTCGTGGTCAGGAATTCCTTCAACCCCTCTTCGCCGCGCTCGCGGCCGAAGCCGCTGTCCTTCACCCCGCCAAAGGGCGTCTGCACGGCCACGGCGCGATAGGTGTTGACCCACACCATGCCGGTGCGGAGCGCGGCGGAAACGCGGTGCATGCGGTTCAGGCTCTGCGTCCAGATGCCCGACGCCAGGCCAAAGCTCTGGTCGTTGGCGATGGCGATCGCCTCCTCCTCCGTATCGAAGGGGATGATGGAGAGCACGGGCCCGAAAATCTCCTCCTGCGCCACGCGCATGCGGTTGTCGACGTCCGCGAAGATGGTGGGCTTGACGAACAGCCCGTCGCGCAGAATGCCGTCGCGCGCCGCTTCGCCCCCGGTGATCAGCCGCGCGCCGTCCGCCTTCGCGGACTCGATGAACGACAGGATGCGGTCGAACTGCGGCCGGTTGGCCGCCGTGCCCATCTCCGTCGCGGGATCGAGCGGATCGCCCAGCCGGATATTCGCCGCCCGGCGCGCCAGTTCCTCCACCACGCCGTCATGGACCGACCGCTGGACCAGCAGGCGCGACCCGGCGATGCAGGTCTGTCCCGTCGCCGCGAAAATGCCCGCCAGCGCGCCCACGGTCGCCTTGCCCAGGTCCGCATCCTCGAAGATGATGTTGGGCGATTTCCCGCCCAGTTCGAGGATCACGGGCGTCAGGTTGCGCCCGGCGGCGGCGGCGATTTCCCGCCCGCCATGGCTGCTGCCGGTAAAGCTGATCTTGTCCAGCCCGCCGCCTTCCACCAGCGCCCTTCCGGTACGCGCATCCCCCGTGACGACGTTGAACACGCCCTTGGGGAATCCCGCCTCCTCCACCAGCCGCGCGAATTCCAGCGTGGTGACGGACGCATGCTCGGACGGCTTCACCACCACCGTATTGCCCGCCGCCAGAGCCGCCGGCACCTTGTTCGCCAGCAGCGCGATGGGGGAATTCCATGCCGTGATGACGCCGATCACCCCCAGCGGCTCCATCGTCGCATAGTCGAAGATGTCGGACCGGTCGACGGGAATGACCTTGCCGAATATCTTGTCGGCATAGCCCGCGAAGAAGCGGAAGACCCGCGCGCAGAAGCGCATCTGCGATCGGGTTTCGCGTATCACCTTGCCATTGTCGGTGGACTCCAGCCTGGCCAGCCGGTCGGCGTCGCGCTCGATCAGGTCGGCCAGGCGGTGCATCAGCCGGGCGCGCTCCACCCCCGGCACCCCGCGCCAGCGCCGTTCGAAGGCCTCCCGGGCGGCGGCGACGGCGGCGGCGACGTCGGACGGACCGGCTTGCGAGATTGTCGCCCAGACAGTCTGGTCGAACGGATTGACGGTGGGAAAGCGCTCGTTCATTTCCGGCGGCACCCACTGCCCACCGATGAAAAGGTCGTAATCCTGCCGCTCAGCCAATGTCATCCTCCCGCCTTTGGCACAGTCCTAGCCCGCCGACGCTATGCCCTCCAATATGTTTCCGGTGAGCGAGAATAACGGAAGCTTATGGTGCCCGCCGGTTCCACCATAAGCAGCGCTTCTCCTGAATGCCGTTTGGATATTGGCCTTCGATCCCCTCGATCCGGATGATTTCGCATCGGAAATGCGCGCAGGACAGCGGAGCATGGGAGAGGTGGAATGGCAATCCGGAAATTGATGAAGCTCTTGGGCTGCGCCGTCGCGATGACCGGCGCCGTCGCCGCGCAGGCTTCGACCCTGAAGGACATATGCGGCGAATGCCGGTTCGAAAAGCTCGTCACCTGCGGCCAGTTCCTGGAAGGGATCAATTTCGACGGCAATGGCGACATCTGGGCCGTCAGCCTGTTCAACGGCGCGATCGTCAAGGTCGTCGGCGGCCAATGCGTCACCCAACTCAGCACGGGGGGCAATCCCAACGGCGCGCGCTTCCATAAGGACGGGCGCTTGTTCATCACGGACAATGCGCGCGGCATCCTGACCTATGATCCGCGGTCCCGGTCGCTCACAGTCTTCGCGGACAGGGTGGAAGGCAAATCCTTTGTCGCCAACGATCTCGTCTTCGATGAACAGGGCGGCATCTATGTGACGCTGGCGGACAATTCCAATTATCTCGACCGGGTGGGGCGCGTCGCCTATTTCGCGCCCGGCACCCGTTCGGCCAGGATATTGGCGGACAGGCTGCCCTATCCCAATGGCGTCGCGCTTACGCCTGACGGCAAGTTCGTTAATATCGGCCTCTACGGCGCGAAGGCGATCATGACCATGCCGTCGGTCGCCAATGCGCAGAGCAAGCGCGGCCCCTATATTCTGGCGCATACCGATGGCGGGATCGGGCCGGACGGCATGACCATGGACGCGGACGGGCGGCTCTATTGGGCGGAATTCCTGGCGGGGGCGGTGGGCGTGGCCGATATGGACGGCTTCACGCTCGGCTATATGAAGTTGCCGAAGGAAGCCGGCCGCTGGACGACGAACCTCACCATCCATGACGGCTATCTCTACGTGACAGAGGCGGAAAAGGGCGAGATCTGGCGCACGCCGGTGACGGTGAAGCCCCAGTCCTGACCGGCGCCGACAGTTTCGGCATGCGATAACGATATGCTGCTCCTCTGCGATTATATTGTATTGCATGCTACCCGGCCATAATGTCCGGCCAACCAGAATATCGATGAGGGATGCAGCGTGAACGCAAGGGCTGGCCGGAACGAAGGGCCTTATGATTTCATCGTCGTGGGTGCCGGGTCGGCCGGATGCGCGGTTGCCAATCGTCTGTCGGAGGATGGCCGGAAACGGGTGCTGCTGATCGAGGCGGGCGGGCGCGACAGCAGCATCAGCATCCACATACCCCTGATGGTCGTGAACCTGCTGAAGGACCCCAATCACACCTGGCCCTTCATCACCGAACCGCAGGCCGCGCTCAAGAACCGCACACAATTATGGACGCGGGGGCGGGTGCTGGGCGGCTCCAGCTCGATCAACGGCAATGTCTATGTCCGCGGCGATCCGGCGGAATTCGACAGTTGGGCGGCGCTGGGCCTGCCGGGCTGGGGCTGGTCCGACATGCTGCCCTATTTCAAGCGGATGGAAAGCTACCGCCAGGGCGATCCGGCGGTGCGCGGCCATGACGGGCCGATCGGCGTCACCAGCCTCAAGCATTTCGACGCGCTGGCCGATGCTTTCGTGGAAGCGGGCTGCCAGGCCGGGTTCGACTATGTCGAGGATTATAATGACGGCCATTATGAAGGCGCGTCCTATCTGCAATATTCGACCAGGCGCGGTTTCCGCTCCTCTTCGGCGGTCGGCTATCTGAAGCCGGCGCGGGGCCGTCCCAATCTGGACGTGATGGTCGACGCTCTGGTGACGCGGGTGATCATCGAAAACGGCGTGGCTACGGGTGTGGAGGTCCGGCGTGGCAATGAACTGATGCGCATCGACGCCCGCAAGGAAGTGATCCTGTCCGCAGGCCCGGTCCAGTCTCCCAAGCTGCTCGAACTGTCCGGTATCGGCAATGCGTCGCTGCTGCGCGAATATGGAATAGAGGTCATCAGGGACATGCCCGCCGTGGGCGAGAATTTGCTGGACCATCCCAATACCCGCCTGACATTCGAATGCACCAGGCCGATCACCATCAACGACGCCTTGCAGCGCCCGACGGTGAAGGTGAAGGAAGGCCTGAAATTCGCGCTGTTCGGCAAGGGGCTGTTGTCGATCTGCTCGGCGGTGGCGCATATCGTGATGCGCAGCTCCCCGGATGAACCGCGCGCCGACCTGAAGCTCCAGCTTCAGCCCTTTTCCGGCAAGGATCGCTACGCGCGCAGGCCGCAGGACGGGCTGGACGCGCATTCGGGCTTTACCGTGGGCGTCATGGGCCTCAGGCCCCGCTCGCGCGGCTGGACGCATATCCAGTCGCCCGATCCCGTCGCCTATCCGAAGATCGACCCCAGATATTGCGACGATCCGCATGATGTCGGCGTGCTGCTGGCCGGGATCAAGGCGGTGCGGGACGTCGCCTCCCATCCCGCGATGCGGGCGATGATCGTGCGGGAGACGCGGCCCGGCGACGCCACCGTCACCGATGAGGAGATCATCGACTATATCCGGGAAACGACGCAGACCACCTGGCATATCGTCGGGAGCTGCAAGGCGGGGACCGATGCGGAGGCGGTGGTCGATCCGCAACTGCGGGTGCGCGGCGTCGGCAATTTGCGGGTGATCGATTCCTCCATCTTCCCGACCATTCCCTCGTCCAACACCAATGCGCCGACCATCGCGCTCGGGGAACGGGGCGCCGACATCGTGCTGGCGCAATGGCGCAACGACAGCCGGGCGGCCGCATGATGCGCATCGAGAGGATAGAACTGCACGTCACCGAACTGCCGGTCCGGCTGAAGCGCACTTTCTCCAGCGGCAGCTACGACACCGGGCCTTCGGACCAGTTGCTGGGCAAGCCCGTCCTGCTCAAGATCCATGCGGAAGGCGTGACCGGCATCGCCCAGATCCGTCCGATCAGCCCCGGCCATTTCGTCGCCGATACGGTGCATAGCGTGATCGGCGCGATCAGGGACATCTACGGACCGCTGCTGATCGGCAAGCGGGTGTGCGACCTGGAATCGATCGACGGCCTGCTGACATCGCGGCTGGCGGGCAATCCGGCGGCGCGGGCGCTGGTCGACATCGCGCTGCACGATGCATTCGGCAAGGCGGTGGGCCTGCCCGTCCACGCGCTGATCGGCGGGCGGGCCAATGCCGCGATCCCGCTGGAATGGTCGGTCAGCCTCTATGACGATCCCGCGCAGATGGTCGCGGACGCCCGCCGCGCCGTCGAGGAATTCGGCATCCGGGTGCTGTGCCTGAAGGCGGCGGGCAAGGGCGGCTGGCGGACGGACGTCGCCAATTTCGAACGGGTGCGGGCGGCGGTCGGGCCGGACATCATGATCGGCGTCGATCCCAATACCGGCTGGACGGCGGCGGACACGGTGTCGGCTCTCAACGCCCTGCGCGACATGGATGTGGGCTATTGCGAACAGCCGGTGGAGCGGGCCGATCTGCGCGCCATGGCCGCGATCCGGGCCAAGGCGGGCGGCGTTCCCATCATGGCCGACGAAAGCCTGTTCACGCTCCAGGACGCGGCCCGCATCGCGGATGCGGCGGCGGCGGATGTATATTGCATCAAGCTCTACAAGGTCGGCGGCCTGACCCCCGCCCGCAAGATCGCGGCGCTGGGCGAGGCGCACGGCATCGGTATCAATTGCGGAGGCCTGGCGGTCGCCTCCCAACTCGAAGCGGCGGCGGCCGCGCATTTCTGCGCCTCGGTCCCGGCGGCCCGCACCTTCGGCGCGGCGGAGTTCGTCTTCGGCGTGGGCGTGCTGGGCGACGATCCCCTGATCGCGGAAGGCGCCATGGCGATAGAGAATGGCGCCGTGACGGTTCCGACGGGGCCGGGCCTGGGCCTTGCCGTCGATGAAGCGGCGCTGCAACGCATGACGCTCCAGAAGTTGGAAGTGACCGGGTAGATCGGCGCGAACCTCTGCCGATTGGGTGCAAAGCGGACACCCACTTACCCCTCTCCCTCGAGGGAGAGGGCTGCGCAGACTTGGCAGCTTGCTGCCTAGTCGTAGCTGGGTGAGGGGGTTGCGATCCAACGGATCGCACGGGCCGCAGGCCCGCTTCCCCTCATCCAGATCAGCCTGGGCTTCCTCGTCGCCAAGGCTTCCTGCCCTTCTCCCTCAAAGGAAAAGGAAGGTCCTGAATTGGCCAAATTCCCGTCGCCCGAACCCGCTTCCTATCAGCCGCTTGTCCGCTCGAATGCCTTCGCGGAGACATGGTGCGCCAAATGAATTCTAAAGCGTTTTCCAAGCAGATGGAACCATCTGCCGACTCGGGAAACGCGACAAAACAAAAACTTAGAGCAGTCGAGCCGATGCAATCGGACCGGAATCTGCTCTAGGTCGTAGTGACATTTTAGGGATTCACGACGGTTTGGATTTGTGCTTCAAGGCTGGCTTTTGGAGGCTGGCGTGGAAGGCGAAGTGCTGCGG
>NZ_LTAB01000061.1:0-7755 GCF_001580035.1 Sphingobium sp. 22B
TTCATCTTCCCTGCCGATGAGCCGGGGGCGATGTTGGGAGATGGGTTCCCGCGAAGGCGGGAACCCATCTCCCACCCCGTCCCGACACGCTGGGCAGAGGAAATGAAGGCATCGGCGCCAAGGCAGATCCGAAATGACCAAACTCGCCATCATCAACGGAAAGCTGGCCGACCCGGCAGGCAAAGACCTGACCCCCGGCGTCATCCTGATCGAGGATGACCGCATCACGGCGGCAGGCGACGTCGCGATACCGGCCGGCGCCGAAACCATCGACGCAAACGGCCTCGTCGTCGCGCCCGGCCTCGTCGACCTCGGCGTTTTCGCCACCGACAAGCCGGCCTTCCACTTCGGCGGCATCACCCGCGCCGCGCTGATGCCCGATCAATCCTCCCCGCTGGACGATGCCGGCCTCATCCGCCAGGCGACGCGGGCGGGCAAGCCCGACTTCTGGGTCCACCCCATCGCGGCGGCCACCCGCGGCCTGAAGGGGGCCGAGCTGGCGGAGATCGGCATGATGCAGGCCGCAGGGGCGAAGGCGGTCGGCACCGGACGCCAGTGGATCGCCGATTCCGGCGTGATGATGCGCGTGCTGTCCTATGCCTCGGGCCTTGGCCTCACCGTCATCACCCATGCGGAGGATAGCGGCCTTGCGGGCAAGGCCGTGGCGACCAGCGGCGAAACGGCGACGCGGCTCGGCCTGCCCCACGCGCCCGCCTGCGCCGAAGCGATGGCCATCGCCCGCGACATCATGCTGGCGCGGGTGACCGGCGGCGCGATCCATTTCCGGCTGGTGACGACCCGGGCGGGTTTCGACCTGATCCGCGCGGCCAGGGCGGATGGCCTCAGGATCACCTGCGGCATCAGCCCGGCCTATCTCTTCCTCTCCGACAATGCGGTGACGGATTTCCGCACCTTCGCGCGCCTCTCCCCGCCGCTCCGGTCGGAGGACGACCGGAAGGCCGCGATCGAAGCGGTCGCGGACGGCACCATCGACGTCATCACGTCCAGCCACGATCCCCGCGGGCCGGAGGACAAGCGCCTGCCCTTCGCGGACGCCGCCCCCGGCATGGCCGGCGCGGAAACGCTGCTCGCCCTGTCGCTCAACCTGGTGCGGGACGGGCATGTGACGCTCAACCGGCTGATGACGCTGCTCAGCGCCAATCCGGCAAGGATATTGGGCGTCAACGGCGGCAGCTTCGCGGCGGGCAGCGCCGCCGACCTGATCTTCATCGATCCGGACGCGCCGTGGATCGTGGATTCGGGGAAGATGGCCGCCCAGGCCGGAAACACGCCGTTCGACCGCATGCCCGTGCAGGGCCGCGTGCGCAGGATCATGAAGGGCGGGAATTTCCTCTAGGGCGTCTCCAGTGAAATGGCCCATTCCAAGGCTCGGAAATCACGGCAGGCAGGGAAAACCGAGGGCATGTTCCGATTCCATCCAATCGGAACATGCCCTCGGTTTTCCCGCTTGCTCTCCCCGGCGGGCCACGCTAAAGCGCCCTCCTTCGCTGGCCCCGGCCAGTGCAGGAGTGTAGCTCAGTTGGTAGAGCGTCGGTCTCCAAAACCGAATGCCGGGGGTTCGAGTCCCTCCACTCCTGCCAAGCGAACTGGCCGCGAAACCTTGAAATATCAGGGGTTCGCGGCTAGCTGTGCTTGACGAAGCATGGGTCGCGGAGCGCGGCCGCACCCCCGGACGCCGAACAGGGCGGGATCGGGAGGGCGGACTGTTGCTTCGCGCTTTGGTGTTTGTTGGAAGGATTTGGTGCGGGCGATGGCGAAGGTTTCTCCGGGCGAATTCGTCAATCAGGTGAAGACCGAAGCGTCGAAGATCGTGTGGCCCACGGGCCGCGAAACGATCATGACCGGCGTGATGGTGGTCATCATGACCTCGCTGTTGGGCCTGTTCTTCTTCGGCATCGACACCTTCTTCGGCGCGATCGTCCAGTGGCTGCTGGCGTTCGCCGCCGGACAGGCCTGACGACGAAACTGGGAGTTTGACAGGATAACATGGCGCGCTGGTACATCATCCACGCCTATTCGGGCTTCGAGAACAAGGTCAAGGAATCGATCCTGTCCGAAGCCGAGCGCATGGGCCTCTCCCAGCTGGTCGAACAGGTGGAAGTCCCCACCGAGACCGTGACGGAGGTGAAGCGCGGCAAGAAGGTGCAGGTCGAGCGCAAGTTCATGCCCGGCTATGTCCTCGCCAAGCTGGCGATGAACGACGACATCTACCATCTCGTCAAGAACACGCCGAAGGTGACGGGTTTCCTGGGGTCCAGCGGCAAGCCGCAGGCCATCAGCGAGGCGGAGGCCGCCCGCTATTTCGGCGCGCAGAAGGCCGCCGAAGCCGCGCCCAAGCACAAGATCAACGTCGATTACGAGATCGGCGACAGCGTCAAGGTGCTGGACGGCCCCTTCGCCAGCTTCAACGGCACGGTCGAGGAACTGGATTTCGAAAAGAACCGGGTCAAGGTGTCGGTGTCGATCTTCGGCCGCGCCACCCCGGTCGAACTGGACTTCGAACAGGTCGAACTGTCGAAGTGATTTTCACGTCATCCCAGCGAAAGCTGGGATCTCGTGCCCCAGGCCGTTCCCTTGCGGCCTGAGATGCCAGCTTCCGCTGGCATGACGACAAGGGAAAGTGCGGGAGGATCGCTCCGGTGATCCGTCAATACCGCTAAACTTGAACCGGGCGCGCCTTCGGGCACGCCCAGCAACAGAGTGAGTGACAATGGCCAAGAAGATTACGGGCTATATCAAGCTCCAGGTGCCCGCTGGAGCCGCCAACCCCTCGCCGCCGATCGGTCCGGCGCTGGGTCAGCGCGGTGTGAACATCATGGAATTCTGCAAGGCGTTCAACGCCTCGACGGAAAAGATGGAAAAGGGCACGCCGCTGCCGACCATCATCACCGTCTATGCGGACCGTTCGTTCAGCTTCGTCACGAAGCAGCCGCCCGCCACCTACCTGATCAAGAAGGCCGTCAACCTGAAGTCGGGCTCGAAGGAGCCGGGCAAGGTTTCCGCCGGAAAGATCAAGCGCTCGCAGCTCGCCGAAATCGCGCAGGCCAAGATGGCCGACCTGAACGCAAACGACATCGATGCAGCGACGAAGATCATCGAAGGCTCCGCCCGCGCGATGGGCCTCGAAGTGGTGGAGGGCTAAGACCATGGCAAAGCTGACGAAGAAGGCGAAGGCCCTGGCCGCTGCCGTTGACCGCGAAAAGCTGCACGGCGTCGATGAGGCGCTGGGCCTGATCAAGACCCATGCGACCGCCAAGTTCGACGAAAGCGTCGAAATCGCGATCAACCTGGGCGTCGATCCGCGTCACGCCGACCAGATGGTCCGTGGCGTCGTCACCCTGCCCGCCGGCACCGGCAAGGACGTCCGCGTCGCCGTGTTCGCCCGTGGCGACAAGGCTGAAGCCGCGACCGCCGCCGGCGCCGACGTGGTGGGCGCCGAAGACCTGCTGGAATCGATCCAGGCGGGCAATATCGACTTCCAGCGCGTGATCGCCACCCCCGACATGATGGGTCTGGTCGGTCGCCTGGGCAAGGTTCTGGGCCCCAAGGGCCTGATGCCGAACCCGAAGCTGGGCACCGTCACCCCGAACGTCGCCGAAGCGGTCAAGGCCGCCAAGGGCGGCCAGATCGAATTCCGCGTCGAAAAGGCGGGCATCATCCATGCCGGCCTCGGCAAGGCGAGCTTCTCGGCCGAAGACCTGCGCAGGAATTTCGACGCCTTCGTCGACGCCATCGTCAAGGCGAAGCCGTCGGGTTCGAAGGGCAAGTACGTCCGCAAGATCGCCCTGTCGTCCTCGATGGGCCCGGGCGTGAAGGTCGACGTGGCGGAAGTCGCTTCGGCCTGATCCGACGCACAAACAGATAGGGGAGCCTCCTTCCTCCATGCGGGGAAGGAGGCTTTCGCTTTTTAGAGACTTGGCACCATGAAACGCCCTCTCACCCGTTCGGGCTGAGCCTGTCGAAGCCCTCTTCTTTTCCTGAAGGAAAGAAAAAAGCCCCTTCGACAAGCTCAGGGCGAACGGAGGACATGCATGCATGTTATAACGCGATCACCAGACACCGTGACCTTAGGCGGACTCGCCCGGCAACGGTGTGAACTTCGGGGTGCATGACCTTGCACCCCGGCTCCAAAAACCCCCCGGAGCGCATTGAGGTCACCTTCGTATCCGTCGGGAATGGCGGGTCGCTTTACCGATGGAAAATATAATGTCTTTCGAACATCTCCCCACCCTCCTGTCCGACGCGCTGACGCGAAAGGGCTATGAAAGCCTGACCCCGGTCCAGGCCGAAGTCACCCAGGCGCAAGCCAAAGGCCGCGACCTCATCGTCTCGGCGCAGACCGGATCGGGCAAGACGGTCGCCTTCGGCCTCGCCATGGCTGCCGAACTGCTGGGCGAACAGAACCGCCTGCCCGTCGCCGCCCAGCCGCTGGCCCTCGCCATCGCGCCGACCCGCGAACTGGCGCTTCAGGTCGCGCGCGAACTGGAATGGCTCTATGGCGAGGCGCGCGCCCGCATCACCACCTGCGTCGGCGGCATGGACGCCGCCAAGGAACGCCGCGCGCTTTCCCATGGCGCGCACATCGTCGTCGGCACGCCGGGCCGCCTGCGCGACCATCTCGAACGCGGCGCGCTCGACCTGTCGGCGATCAGGACGGTGGTGCTCGATGAAGCCGACGAAATGCTCGACATGGGCTTCCGCGAGGATCTGGAAGAAATCCTCGACGGCGCGCCCGAGGGCCGCCGCACGCTCCTTTTCTCCGCCACCATGCCCAAGCCGATCGTGGCGCTGGCCAGGCGCTACCAGAAGGACGCGCTGCGCATCTCCACCGTCAGCGACGAGCGCGGCCATGGCGACATCAGCTATCAGGCCGTCACCGTCGCCCCCGCCGACATCGAAAATGCGGTGGTCAACCTGCTCCGCTATCATGAGGCGGAAACGGCGATCCTCTTCTGCGCCACCCGCGACAATGTCCGCCACCTCCACGCCAGCCTGACGGAGCGCGGCTTCGCGGCGGTGGCGCTGTCGGGCGAGCACAGCCAGAATGAGCGCAACCACGCGCTGCAGGCCCTGCGCGACCGCCGCGCGCGGGTCTGCGTCGCGACCGACGTCGCGGCGCGCGGCATCGACCTCCCCAATCTCAGCCTCGTCGTCCATGTCGAAATCCCGCGCGACGCGGAAACGATGCAGCACCGCTCCGGCCGCACCGGCCGCGCCGGCAAGAAGGGGACGGCCGTGCTGATCGTCCCCTATCCGCGCCGCCGCCGGGTCGAATCCATGCTGCGCGGCGCGAAGATCCCCGTCGAATGGGGCACCCCGCCCAGCCGGGAAGCGATCCAGGAACAGGACAATGCCCGCCTGCGCGAGAAGCTGATGGAACGCGCCGAGCTGGACGAGCAGGACTGGGCGCTGGGCGCCGAACTGCTGGCCGAAAAATCGCCCAAGGAAATCGCCGCCATGCTGGTGAAGAGCACCCGCGCCGCCCTTCCCGCGCCGGAGGAGCTGCTGGACGCCAGCGAAGCGCCCGCCCGCCGCGACGGACCGCGTCCGGGGTTTGAGGATACGGTCTGGTTCCGCATGGACATCGGCCGCAACCAGAATGCCGATCCGCGCTGGATATTGCCGCTCATCTGCCGCCGCGGCCATGTGTCGCGGCAGGAGATCGGCGCGATCCGCATCGCCGCCAATGAAACGATGTTCGAAATCCCCTCCGCCATCGCGGCGAAGTTCGTCGGCGCGGTGAAACGCACCGGCCAGGCCAGCGACGAGGGCGCCGAAGTCGCGATCGAGCAGATCGAGGGCAAGCCCCGCGAAATGGCGCGCGAAAACCGGCGCGACGGCGGCCCGCGCGGCAAGGGTCGCCCCAATGAAGGGCACGGCCCCAGGCCCGCCTATGGCGCGCGGCCGTTCAAGGGCGGCCCGCGCAAGGCTGGCCCCCGCAAGCCCCGCGGTTGACCGGGCGGGAGCCGGGCAGCCCTTCATGCATTGAAAAGCCATGGCTGCCCCCCTCCTCATCCCGATCCTCGGCGACCAGCTGACGCCCGGCATCGCGTCGCTCCGGAACGCCGACCCGGCAAACAGCATCCTGCTGATGATGGAGGTGGCGGACGAAACCACCTATGTCCGCCATCACAAGGCCAAGATCGCCTTCATCCTCTCCGCCATGCGCCATCATGCCGATCGGTTGAGAGCGCTCGGATGGACGGTCGACTATGTGAAGCTCGACCAGCCGGAAAACAGCGGCAGCTTCACCGGGGAGGTCGCCCGCGCCGTCGAACGCCACCGTCCCTCCGCCATCCACGTCACGGAGGGCGGCGAATGGCGCGTCCGCGCGATGCTGGAGGAATGGGAAGGCCGCTTCGGCATCCCCGTCACCATCCATGAGGATGACCGCTTCCTCTGCTCCCATGCCGAATTCGATGCCTGGGCGGCGGCGCGCCAGCAGCTCAGGATGGAATTTTTCTACCGCGACATGCGCCGCAGGACCGGGCTGTTGCTGACGGAAGAGGGCGAACCCGAAGGCGGCCAGTGGAATTTCGACGCGGAAAACCGGAAACCGCCGCCCCGGCGCGACCTGTTGATGCCGCAGCCGTTCCGCTTCCGCCCCGACCCGATCACGCAGGACGTGCTGGCGCTGGTCGCGGCGCGTTTTTCAGATCATATCGGCTCGCTTGACCATTTCCACTTCGCCGTCACGCATGAGGATGCGCAACGCCAGCAGGACCATTTCCTCGATCACGCCCTGCCCCGCTTCGGGGACTATCAGGACGCGATGCTGACCGACGAGCCATTCCTCTGGCACTCGGTCCTGTCGCCCTATATCAACGCCGGACTGCTCGACCCGCTGTCGCTCTGCCGGGCGGTGGAGGGGCGATACCGCGCCGGCAGGGTCCCGCTCAACGCGGCGGAGGGCTTCATCCGTCAGGTCATCGGCTGGCGCGAATATGTGCGCGGGGTCTATTGGCACGAAGGCCCCGGCTATGGCCGTCGCAATGCGCTGGATGCGAAGCGCGACCTGCCCGGCTTCTACTGGACGGGCAAGACCGACATGCACTGCATGGCCCGGGCGGTCGGCCAGACCATCGACCACGCCTACGCCCATCATATCCAGCGATTGATGATCACCGGCAATTTCGCCCTGCTCGCCGGGATCGACCCCGTGCAGGTGCAAGTCTGGTATCTGGAGGTCTATGCCGACGCCTATGAATGGGTGGAAATGCCCAACACCATCGGCATGGCGCTGTTCGCGGACGGCGGCCTGCTGGGGTCGAAACCCTATGCGGCGGGCGGCGCCTATATCAACCGCATGTCGGATTATTGCGGCCGGTGCCGCTATGACGTGAAGCAGCGCCTTGGCGAGGACGCCTGCCCCTTCAACGCGCTCTACTGGGACTTTCTGGCCCGCAACGAGCGGAAGCTGGCGCGCAATCCGCGCCTCGCCATGCCCTATCGCAACTGGAACCGGATGAGCGTGGAGGACCGCGCCGCCCTCAGGAAACAGGCGGCGCGGTTCCTCGACGGATTGGGCAACGGTTAGAGCGCGCTGCGTTAAATCCTGCGCAGGCCGCGCGCTCCAAGCTTTTGTTGTCGCATCCTTTTAAGCGCAAAACCGGTTCCCACTTTTGCGCACGATGCTCTAGGGGTTGTGGGGATTTAGGATTCCCATTTGTTGGGAGATGTGATTCACGCTCTGGATGGACCGTTTCGTACTGACCGACGCCCAATGGGCAAAGA
>NZ_LTAB01000062.1:0-6997 GCF_001580035.1 Sphingobium sp. 22B
GGGCTACGCCCGCCCTCCGCCGCACGCAGCGCAAGGCCATCTTCAACAAACCAGCATCATATTATCTGAAAAGGGGGTCCCTCTTCGACGCCGATCGGGGGTCCCTTTTGAACGCCGTTTGACACTCTGAGAATGTCGAGCGACCCACCGCTGGCGTATCGATGCCCGAGACTCTGCATAGCAGCGTGAGGCTGGAAAAGTGACGCTCAATTTCGAAATCCGTGGGACACCTGACCCGCAAATGCTGCCGCGCGTGATTGGCCAACTTGCTCGACGATGGGTGACGCCGACGAAATTGAGCGCGAAGATTCACGACGGCGACATGCACATCGAATTCGAAACCCAGGATCTTTCGCAAGCCGATGCCGAGCGTGTGACCTCTACCCTCCAAAGCTGCACGCTCGTTCGCGAAGTTCGGTTCACAATGCCAGACCAACCCTCATAGCTGCGACCGGCTCTGTCAAAGCAATAGGCGGTGCGGTAACTGCGGGCATGAACAAGCCTATCGAAAGACCCATAAAGAACCACGCTCTGTGGCCCTCGCAGAGTGGCGGCCAATCGCGCGCTAGCCGCAGTCCTTCCGCCCGAAAGCATCTGGTGGAGACGAGTTCGCGTTAGACTGACGACACCGCCATTTACCCATTCATCAGCGTTCATACTCAACCGCCGAAATTCGCGGTTTTCTGATGGAAATTGGGTTTTCTCAGGCCGCCGATGTTCGTTGAGTTCGCCTATAGCACGATGGAATGTGGTGGATTTCAGGGGGTGTGGTGGAATGTGTCCCGGCGAGGTGAAGCATGGGGAAATTGACGGCCAATGAGGTGAAGGCCGACCTGGGCCTCATGGCCAACCGGCTGGAGGCTGACATAGCCTCGCACGGCGCCATACTATTTCGTCTGACGTCAGCGGCCTGACTATGTGTTTGATCCCATGGTTGAAGCAAATGACTGGGGTGTCTCTCGCTCACGGGAAGAGACGGCCAGCTCAAATGTCTGGCCGTCCCCTGTCGTTATTGGACAAACCGCCAGTGATCGAAGTCGAATAGCGACCTGTCGCCGCTGCCCTTGAAAAGCAGGTACAAATCATGGGTGCCGATTGCACCCGCTATGCTTGTCTGGCGCTCCTGCCAAACGCCAGGCGCGCCGGTTTCGCCGATCGGCAGAGTGCCGATCACTGGCCCATCAGTACGGTCCAAACGCAGCTCTATCATCGAACCCGGCAGGCCGTTGGCGACGGTGGCAATGAACCGTCTGGCGCCAGCGGAACCAAAGTCCACACCAGCGACCTTGATGTAGCTGCGATTCTTGGTCGTGGTCACGAAGATACCGGATTTCGCATCCCCCGCCGTCGTTACGCCCGGGGCCCAATCATATGGCCGGTCCTGATCGCGCTTGAGACGCGAAGTCCAGGCTATCGTCTCTGCTTCAACGCGCTTGTAAGGATTCAGCGCCTCAAGTTGAGGTGCGCTGGTTCTGTCCCACCAGTGCAAGTTGGGGATCGTGTCGTCTGGATTGTAGTTGAATTTGGCGACCGCCACCGAGCGCCGCTCGTGATGCATCGGCGTCATCGCGAAGTTCAGTTCATAGTTAAAGCCGAACAGGTACGATCCGCCCTTGTAGTCGATGATGCCAGGATGGTTGCCGGTCGCGCGCGCATCGTGAGCCATGATCGGACCTTTATAGGTCCATGGGCCCGTCGGCTTGTCGCTCATTGCATAGCCAATCCCTTCCGAGCAGCAGGTGGAGGCGAAGGCCATGTAGTAGCGGTTTTTCCGCTTATAGAACCAAGGTCCTTCCTGATAATCCAGGATCCGATCGACCTTGGTGATCTGACCTGAATAGGAAATCATGTCCTTGTTGAGCTTGACGTAATACAGGTCAGGATTGCCCCAGTAGAGATAGGCTTGACCGTCGTCGTCGATCCAAACGGTCGGATCGATATTGTCATTGGCCGGAGCGATCAAAGGCTTGCCCAACACATCGACGAAGGGCCCCTCGGGCTTGTCGGCGACCGCTACTGCAATGACATTCTTGGGCCGCCCCGCGATACTGATCGGAGCGTAGAGGTAGAATTTTCCGTCTCTGGCGACGACTTGCGGGGCCCAGGCGTCGTTGCTCTGCACCGCCCACGGGAAAGTCTTCAAGGAGGCGACAGTTCCCCGATCGATCCAGTTCACCATGTCCGTCGAGCTGTAGAGTTGCCAGTCGAGCATCTTGAAGCCGGTTGCGTCATCCTCATCATGACTGGTGTAGAGATAGACCACGCCATCATGCACAAGGGGGGCAGGGTCGGCCGTGAAACGCGTCTGGACGATGGGATTCTGCGCGCGAGCCAGCGACGGCACAGCCAGGGCACACAGAATTGCAGTCGCCGCCCCGATACCAATTCCGTTCATTGAAATCCCTTCGATTTTCAAACTGGATAGTCGACGCGAGTTCTGCTTCTTGAACTCTGCTGTGTCGTACGCTCGAGCATATGTCGCATTTGTAGCTAGACCGATTTGAGCCGCATGGTGCGGGCCGTATAGACCTCGACGCCCTGCCACTTGTCCGATTCGAAGCGGACGCGAATCTTCGACTTACCCTGCGTCATTTTCGTCGGTAGCGCATAGGTCTGCACGTTGCGGGCGCTAGTACTCTCACCCGGCAAGCGCTCGCGCACCAGTTGCTCGCTATCGATCATGATCCGAAAATCCTTGTCGCGCTGCCCGCCGCCATAGGCGACCTGAAGCGCGAGCGGGCCGGGCGCGACGGCCAGGTCAAATTCGAAGAACCCGACATTCACGTTCCGGCTGCGGTCGGCGACGTGGGAAACGGGCGCCGACTGACCGCTGTCCGCAAAGGCGTGATCCACCTCCGGCTGTTGCTCCCCCAGCCGGATCACGTCGATCGTGCGCGCGGCCAAGTCCGCCCGGTCTTTCGAGGCTTGGGTCCACGCGGCTTGCTGGGTCGGCCATTCCGCCACGTCGAAGCGTCGGAAATAGACGGCGGTGCGGTTCTCATGCTGCGCAAAAAAGGGGCGTAGCGCCAGGTCGCCCGGCTTGCCCTGTTCGCCCAGGCGATAGTGATGCAGTCCGGCAGCCGCCACCAGCACCGGTTCGGCGCGGTCGGTAACGATGGCGGGGTCGAGGCCGTCCCAAGCTCCCTTGCCAGGCCCCATATCACCAGCCAGGACGAGCGGCCCGCTGACGAACGCCACCAGCTTGGCATCATCGGGCATCGATTCGACCCGTACCGGCATGGGCAGCGACAGTTCAATCCGGTCCCCCGCCTTCAGTCCGGTCAGCATCAGATAGCCGCCATCCCGGACGCCCGCAGTCTTGCCGTTCACCTTCAACAACGGGTCGGCGCACCAGCCCGGCACGCGCAGCGCGAGCCTTTTCGGCGCATTCGTCACCGCAATCCGCACCATATTGCCCAGCGGAAATTCGGTATCCATGTCGAGTTTCGCTTCGGGCGCGTTCAGCGTGGAGGCGTAATAGAGGTTGATCGCAACCGCATCGCCGCGCTTCCAATAGATACTTTCGCCATGCTTCGAATGGCTCTCCATACCCGAGCCGACACAGCACCAGAAATCCTCGGTGGGGCTGGAATGCACCCGTCCCATTCCCGGTGCCAGCGCGGTGAAATAGGTGAACATGCCCGTCTTCGGGTCTTGCTGGCTCATGATATGGTTGAGGTGCGCGCGCTCGTAGAAATCGAAATAGCTGGCCTCGCCACTCCAACTGTACAGATGCCGCGTCAGGCGCAGCATGTTGTAGCTGTTGCACGCCTCGCACGTCTGTTGGTCGAGCCGTTGGGCAAGCTGGCGCGGCAGGCCGAAATGCTCGTGATCCGAGTTGCCGCCGATGACGTAGCTGTGGTCGCGCGTGACCGTGGTCCAAAAGAACTGTGCGACTTTCGCGCGATCCGCGTTGCCCGTCAGTTCATGCAGTCGCGCCTCGCCGATGATCTTCGGAATCTGGGTATTGGCGTGCTTGCCGGCGAGTTCATCACGCCCGGCCTGCAGCGGATCGACGATCGCGTGATGCCGCATCCGCTCCGACAGGGTCAGCCAGCGGCGATTGCCGGTGCGCTTGTAGAGTTCGGCATATGATTCGGTCAGCCCGCCATGCTCGGTGCGCAGGATGTCTTGGATCTGCGTATCGCTCAACCCCTCTAGGATTTTGCCCAGATAGTCGCCCAGCCCGATCGCCACGGTCAAGCCGTCCTTGATCCCCGCATGCTGATGCGCGTCCAGCGCGCCTGCCATGACCTTGTGATAGGTGTACAAGGGGACCCATCCGTCGTTCAGGCTGAACCCGGTCGAGCGGATTTCGCCCCTGCGCAGTTCCTCATACACGACCTTGCCATCGACGGTCTTGCCGTCGCGATCGACCGTGGTGCCGCCAGCATAGCCGTCCCCGTGCCTGGCTTGGATCGCCTTGAGTTGGCCGACGATATAAGCGGCGCGGTCGCGGAATTGCAGGTCGCCCGTCTGGGCGTGGATCAGCGACACCGCGCTCATATAATGGCCCAGCGAATGGCCCGCGATCCCGCGCGATTCCCACCCCCCATAGACCTTACCCCTGGTCGGCAATCCGGCGCCGGCGTGGAAATTATGCAGCAGCCGGTCAGCGTCGAGCGACAGGAGATAGCGCGCGTTCGCCCGGACCGACGTCAGGAAGATCGAAGGCTTCAACCTAACCTGCGACAGGGAAAAGGGTGTCGCGATCGACGTCGCAGCCGGCGCGGCCCATGTGAAGCGCGGCAGGGCCCCAAACGCGATTCCAGCCCCCAGCGTGCCGCGACGCGTCCAGCTCATGTAAATCTCCCAATCAGATGCCCAAGAACACCCTATCGAACCAATTTGTCGGAGTAAACTATGAATCTTATCGGAGTAAATGTCGAGGTCCAGGCGCCACCTCGGTTCGACATGGACCGTTCGTCGGGTGCGATATTTGCCGCATATGACGGACCACGCACCATCGTGGCTGCGCATATACAAGCCCGTGCTTATGCTGGTGCAGCACGGCCATTACCTTATTCAAATCCTGGTGCGGCGAGATGCTGGCTTGTGAACCATAACAGTGAGGGATTGGGTATCGTCGGGGTCCGTCTCAATGTCACTCAGCACGATAAGGCGCTGCTTCGCCGCCGGCGACGCGGCGGAAGGCGGTGGGGGAGAGGCGGCCGGCAAATCGACGGAAAAGCTGGCAAATCGACGGGAAAGATGGTCGCTGCAACTGCGGCCAACGCGGCAACAGCTTTCACGCGATCCGGTCCCGGTTCGCGCGGGCGGTCTTCGATGTCGGCTTTTGGCCATCATTCCATAACGCTCAGAACGGTTACCGACTTGGGCGGCAATGTCACTTTCAACCGGCCGCCGATCACCTTGGCGGCACTTGGCTGCGGCTTGACCATGTCGGGCTTGTCATAGCTGTTGACCGCATCGACCCGCGATGCGGTCAGCACCGTACCCGATGCCTTGCGCGCGCGGATGCCCGCCACCGCCGCATCGATGGAGGCGGCATTGTTCGGGTCGACGTTGGTGAGCGCGATCCACAGCTTCCCGTCGGCGCCGCGCGCCGCAATCGCATCGATGCGCGGCACGCTCACCTCGCCGAACCTGTATGTTCCCGCGTCGAAGCTAATCGGCAAACGGGTGGCGTTCTGGAACGGCACATACATTTTGAACAAGTGATAGGTGGGCGTCAGCACCATCTTCGGCCCGTCCGTCAGGATCATCGCCTGAAGCACGTTCACCATCTGGGCGATGGCGGTCATGCGGACCCGATCGGCATGGCGGACGAACATGTTGAGGTTGATCGAAGCGATGATGGCGTCGCGGATGGAGTTCTGCTGATGCAGGAAACCATCCTTGCTGCCGGGCAGCTTCGCGAGCCAAACGCCCCATTCATCTATGACCAGCGGGACTTTCTTGTCCGGATCGTATTTGTCCATCACCGCTGAGTGGACGCGGATCATCTCCTCCATCTTCAGCGTGTCCTTGATGAGCATCGCATATTCGCGCTCGCCAAAGTCGATGCTGGAAAAGGGCGGGGGCCAGCTGATCTAGGTATAGTTGTGCATCGACAGCCCTTCGATGCTCCAGCTCCAGTCATGCGCCTTCCATGCCTTCATGACGGCTTCGGTATAGGCCGTGTCCAGTCCGCCGGGCCCAACCACGATCCGTTGCATCGGGTCCGATCCGGCTACCGAACCGCCCGCAGGATTGTCCGTGCCCTGCTGTTCAAGGTTGAGGCTACGGGCGAAGCGAGCGTAGCGCTTCATTTCATCGACATAATAGTCGGGCGTGTACGCGCCGCCACAACTCCAGCTTTCGTTCCCAAGACCCAGAAATTTGACTCGGTAGGGTTTGGGATGGCCATTGGCTGCGCGTTCCGCCCCCGCCGTCGTGCCGCGATCAGCGGTCATGTACGCGAGCCAGTCGGCGGCTTCCTTGACGCTGCCCGATCCCATGTTGACCGATATATAGGCTTCGGCCCCGATCTGGTCGATGAAGTCGAAAAATTCGTCCGTGCCGAAATCATTCTTCTCCAGCGCGTTGCCCCAGCTGCCGTTCACCGTCACCGCCCGCTTGGCGCGAGGACCGACCCCATCGCGCCAATGATATTCGTCGGCAAAGCACCCGCCCGGCCAGCGAACGCTCGGAACCCTCAATGCCTTCAGCGCCTGAACCACATCGCTGCGAATGCCACGCACATTGGGTATCGGCGAGTCTTCGCCCACCCAGACGCCGCCATAGATGCCTGTTCCCAGATTTTCGGCGAACTGACCGAAGATGTCGCGGTCGATGGTCGGTCCCGTACCGTCGGCGGCAACCGTCATGGCGACAGATGCCGGTTGCGCCAGAGCCGACGCCGGAACAGCGGCTACCGCCAACGCCAGCGTGAGATTTAGAGTCCTCCAGTAGGAGCAACCCCTCCGACTTCAGTCGGATACTGGCTTCAGCCTTGGACTCGGCCAGTAGTCTGTACCCTCGGAGAAAAATGAAC
>NZ_LTAB01000063.1:0-6353 GCF_001580035.1 Sphingobium sp. 22B
CTCCCGCCCCGCCGCCGTCCGCCCGGAAACCCGCCCGATCACGCGCAGGCCCCGCGCATCCTCCTCCACCTTCTCGACCGTCCCGATCACCTCGCCGGGCCGATGCTGCCACAGCAGCGGCACCCCCGCCGCCACCCCGGCAAAGGCCCCTGCCCGCACCACGTCGCCGCCCCGGTCCACCCGGTCGAACACCGCCGCATAGCCGGCGAACCGCACGTCACTCATGCGCCAGCCCCAGCAGACCCAGCTTCACCGCCATCCCCAGCAGCATCAGCGCGGTGACGATCCGCACGACCCAGGCGACGACCGCGCCCCGCGCCGCCTTCTTCGCATCGCGCCAGCCGCCCAGCAGTTCGCGCAGCTCCCGCACATCCGCCTCCGCCCCGCGATCCGCCAGCCCCAGCCGCTCCAGCGCCCGCCCCGCGCCCAGTTCGCTCGCCTCCTCGACCAGCGCGCGGATCATCAGCATGTCCGCGCCCGCCGGCTGCGCCTCGGCCTGCGCCACCAGCCGCGCCAGCATCTCTCCATCATATTTCATCACCTGCCTCCGCGCCCGTCGCCTCACCCCATGCCCAGCATCGCCTTCTTCTCCTCCGCCGACAGGAAGTCCGCGGCCGCCACCCGGTCCCACAGCGCGCTCCTCTCCTCGAACAGCGCGGGCACCGCATCCAGGTCGGCGCCCAGGCACAGCGCCGGCCACCAGCCCTGCAGACCCTGCGCCAACCCGCCCCAGATCTTCGCCAGCAGCGGCAGGATCGTCTGCCGCCACAACGCCCGATTGGCCTCGCGATAATTGGCGTAGCTATTGTCCCCCGGCAGCCCCATCAGCATCGGCGGCACGCCGAAGGCGAGCGCGATCTCCCGCGCCGCCGCCGCCTTCAGCCCCACGAAATCCATCTCGGCGGGCGTCAGGCTCATCGCCTTCCAGTCCAGCCCGCCCTCCAGCAGCATCGGCCGCCCGGCATTGGCCGCGCCGGAAAAGGCGACCTCCATCTCCCGCTTGACCCGCTCGAACTGCTCGGGGCTCATCACCGACCCGTCGCCCGGATCGTAGACCATCGCGCCCGAAGGCCGCGCCGCATTGTCCAGCAGCGCCTTGTTCCACACCGTCGCCGCATTGTGGATCGCCACCGCCCCGGCGGCCGCCCCGACGCAGCCCAGCCCATAATGGTCGTCCAGGGGATGCAGCGCCTTCAGGTGCACGATCCCGGTCCTTCCAGCGCCATCCTCGGGCGACAGCCGCGTCACGCTTTCCCCGACGCGATAGAGATAGGCCGCCGGCCATCCCCGCGCATCCGCCTCCACGCTCACCCGCTCGGGCCGCAGCGCATACAGCTCGCCCGGCATCCCGTCCGCCCCCAGGATGATCTGCACATAGGCATTGCCATGCAGCAGCAGATGGCCCGCCACCGTCTCCACCAGCGACTGGCCGGACGAACAACGCGCCACCAGCGCCTTCACCCGCGCCCGAACCTCCTCCGCGACGCCGCCGACGACCAGCGCGGTCCCGCCAGCCCCCTCCGACACCAGCCGCAGCGCCCTCTGCGCCACCGGATTGCCGATCACCCCGGCCCGCACCTGCTGCTCATAGCTGGCCGGCCACTCGCCCAGCGCGACCCCGCCCGATCCCCAGGCACGCGCCAACACCGGCCGCGCCCCACCGCGCGCCGCCTTCACCCCGAACAATTTCATGGACCCACCCACCGACAAAAAATCCTCCCCCCGGAACGGAGGGAGGATCGTGAAGGTCTGCGGCGCTCAGCCGCCTACCGAAAACCGGACGGGTCTGCCCCGTCCCCGAACTCTCAGGGATTGCGGGCCAAAACCCGATCGCAGGCGGAATTGGTCCCCTCGCTCTTCCCGATCACGCGCCCCGCCACGGCGCCCGCCGCACCGGCCAGCAGGGATTCGCCCAGACTGCCGCCGGCCAGCGCGCCGACGCCGGCCCCGCCCGCCGCACCGATCACCGTGCCCTTGTCCCGCCCCTTCTTCGCCTGGAGCAGGCAATAGCGCACGTCATCCCGATCGCGCGGCGCGGCCCGCGCCACCCGCGCCCGCTCCTTGCCGTTCAGCGAAGCCGCCAGCACCGGCGAACCCACCAGAGCCAGCCCCGCCGCAGCCATCGTCCATCCGGCCAGCTTCATGACCAATCTCCTTGCAAATCAGACGAAAGGACTACGCAAACACCAGGTCATTGTTCCCCCATTACGAACAGGCAATGTTCGTCGATCATGGCCATAGCGCTCCTGCCTCCGCTGGACCGCGCAGGATCAGGCATCCCCCCAAATCCCCCGCACCCGCGCATCCCCGCGCCGCCCCAGCATCAACTCGGTCAACCCCCACACCAGGGCATCGGCCCGATCCGGCGACCGCCCCGGCCCCTCATAGCCGCCGCCCAGCATCATCCCGCACATCTGGTCCTCCAGCGCGGGAAAGCCGCCCCGATGCGCCACCCGCCCGGCCTCATAAAGGGCCGCCACCGGCTCGGCCCGCGCCACCTTCCCCCGGCTTGCATGCACCAGCCGCACGGGCAGCCCGGCCTCGGCGGCGCGCAGCACGCTCTCGACCATCGCCCCGCCATTATTCGCCTCGGCCACCACCCGGTCCGCGCCATGCACCAGCGCCGCCGCCGCCACCGCCCGCGCCCAGCCCTCCGGCGTCGCGCCCTCCACCGTCGCATCGGCAATCACATAGGCGCGCCGATCCGCCCCCAGCCCGACGACCACGATCCCGCAGGCGTCGCCATGCGCGGAGGCGGGCGGATCGACCGCCACCACCACCCGCGCCAGCCCGCCGCGCACATGCGCCACCCGGCACCGCTCCAGCAGATCGCGGGTCCACAGCGCGCCCTCGACTTCCTCGATCAGCTCGCCCTCCAGCTCCTGCCGCCCCAGCCGCGTCCCGCCATAGCTCCGCTCCATCGCCGCCAGGAACCCTTCCGCCAGATGCGCGACATTGTCCGCCGTCCGCCCCCCCGTCACCACCACGTCGCCGCCGTTGCGCGCCACCAGCCCCCGCACCAGGGCGACGGGCCGCGGCGTCGTCGTCGCCAGCACGCGCGGCGCGCCGCCCAGCCGCATCCCCATCATCAGATTGTCCCACACCGCCTCGCCGCCCGCCCATTTGGCGATCTCGTCGGCCCAGCCATGGCTGAACTGCGGCCCGCGCAGCCCCTCCGCCTCCGCCGCGCCGTAAAGCGTGGCGATCGCGCCATTGGGCCAGACCAGCTTGCGCAGCGCCGGCGCGAAGACGGGCCGGTTCCACCAGGGCGCGATGGACAACAGGCCCGACGCCCCCTCCACCATCACCGCCCGCGCCTCGCCCAGCGTCGCGCCGACCAGCGCGATGCGCGCCGCCGGATCGCTCTCCGCGACCGACCGCACCCACTCCGCCCCGGCCCGCGTCTTGCCGAACCCGCGCCCCGCCATCATCAGCCAGATGCGCCAGTCCCCTTCGGGCGCCAGTTGCTCCGGCCGCGCCAGCCAGCGCCAGTCATGCGCCAGCGCATCGGCCGCCGCCGCGCCCAGCCCGGCCAGCACCCGCTCGCGCGCCGCCTCCGGCAGATGCGCCAGCCGCTCGAAATCCGAAAGGGCCATGCGCCCGCCTCCATTCATCGATTTTCCACGGCGGCCGATTTGGCCGATCAGCCCCACATCCCTATATGCCCGCCATGAGTTCCATCCGCCCCGCCCGCGCCGCCGACGGCGCCCGCCTGCTCGACATCTGGCGCAAGGCCGTCGACGCGACCCATGATTTCCTGACGCTGTCAGACCGCACCGCGATAGAGGCGGAGGTCGCCGCCTTCCTCCCCCACGCGCCCGCCTGGCTCGCCACCGACCCGGACGATCACGCCATCGGCTTCATGCTGATCGACGGCACGCATATGGAGGCGCTGTTCATCGACCCCGCATGGCGCGGCCAGGGGGTCGGGCGCCGCCTGATCGACCACGCCCTGTCGCTCCACCCCACGCTCACCACGGACGTCAACGAACAGAATGCGCAGGCGATCGGCTTCTACGAAGCCATGCGCTTCGCCCGCACCGGCCGCTCCGACCAGGACGGCCAGGGCCGTCCCTACCCCCTGATCCACCTCCGCTACGCCCCCTGACGAGATGACCTGAAACGGCCAGAAATTGCCGTTGACTGGCAAAAGTGATCTGCCCAAAACCAGACGCGATGAAAACGGCAACAGGTGCCTCGATATCCGCATGAATGAATCGAAAATTGGTTGAAGCTGCACGCCTCAGGCGCTCTCACCGTCGCATGCGCGGCTATTTCTTTGGCAGCGGGATCATTCTAGCCTTTCTTTACCTGATTGCCGCTGCGTTTCTTATCCGCTTTTTCGGGGTCGAATTAACCCGATATTGGTCTACGATGATGATAGCTGCGGGCGTCTTGCTGGGCGGCACCTATGCCGTCGTCATGTTCCTGTGGATCGGCGGGCATGTTGTGCGCCGCCTGACCAACCGTCAGCCCATCATGGATACCGACGACTGAGGATCGCGGACCATCTGGAAGCGACCAGAAATTGCCATTCTGTTCCAGAAGCGCAATGCCCGAAAGCGGCCGTCAGCTTCACCTTCGTGCTAAACCATACTGAATTATTGAGGTGGAACGCCTACTGCGCCTGTGCCAAAGCCGCTTTGAGTGACAGTGCGCCCGAATTTGTCGATGTAGCTCGGTGCAGCCACTCCGGGGTGATTTCCGTCCGCGCCGCTCAACCGAGCAAACACCAATGCCACGTCGGCCGTATAGCAACGCTTAGGTTTACCCGATCTACAGGCTGACGGGTGAACCGGGGCGTCAACGGGCCGCGCGAACAACGTCACGCTTTCTGCGCCGGAGGAACGGTTTTGCCGACCTACAGCATCATGAATTTCAACATAGCGACGGCCATCTGCCCGTGCCATTTCGGCAGCGCGGTAAATCGCGAAATCTGCTGCGGTCGCTTGGCTATGTCCGCTGACGCCGCCGGTGATTTCCCAGAATCCGTCCTTTGCAATCTTGTCCTTGAAGCCGTGCCCACGCCCGTCCATCGGGCCATAACGACCGCTTTCATCATCGCGCGCATAAGCGCTACAAGGAACACTCATGGCAAAAACAGCTAAAAGGAGGGCGGCGCGCATATCATTCTCCGACAAGGATGCACACAGCACCTATCTGCCATTTCCTAATGTCCGGTAACGATCAGAGCGGTGTTAATAGCTGCTCGTCTCCTACCCACCCAAAATCCCCTACCCCCCACTCCGCTTCCGCACCTCATCCAGCGCCACCCTCAACCGCTCCACCGCATCCTCTCCATCGGGCCGCTCCACGCTCTCCAGCCGCTGCATCTCCTCCACCTCCTTCTCATGCGCCCTGAACAGCAGCGCCTGGATCATGTGCGGATGCTCCCGCCTGATCTTCCGGCTCTTGACCGCCCCTTCCCCGTCCAGCACGATCTCCTCATCCTCCGTGCCGAACAGCGCCTGCCGCAGCATCAGCGCCCGCAATTCCTCATGCCCGATGCTCAGCGCCTGCTTCCACGCCCGCGCAAACGCCGGATCGCGCCGCTTCAGATAATAGACGGTCGACAAGTTCCGCCCGACGACCCGCGCCGCCTCGCTGACGTTGCAGGTCAGCGCCAGCGTCTCCAGGAACTTCTGCCGCAGCGCCGGCGTCCAGCCATTCCGGCGCACCGCGCGCATCTGCGGCGCGACGCCCAGCGCCCCCTGCGGCCCATTCTCCAGCGCCAGCACCCGCTCGGGCGCATCGGCCCGCCCGCCGAACCGGCTCCTCTTCCCTTCTCCGTCCGCCACAGCCAATCCCCCGCATGCAAAGCAAAGGGGCCGGCCCCGACAAGGACCAGCCCTTCACCGCCTCATCGGCGACTCACATTTTCCCAATGTCGACCTATGTGCCAGAACAGCGTGACGATGTCAACAAAAATGTTCCATATGGGTTAAAACCTCCTCCCGGTTCACCGCCCCGCATCGTCCCCGCCGGCCACGCTGCGCGTATAGTCGATCCTGATCCGAACCCAGCTTCCGACCATCACCTTGCCATTCACCCGCGGCGGCAGCACCAGAAATTGCCACGCCGCCAGCCGAACCGCCTTGGCAAAGCCGGACCCCATGGGCGATTCCCCCAGCGCCTGGCAGTTCTCGACATGGTAATGATCCACCGTCTTGCATGCGACCAGACCCCAGCCGCTTGTCGGCGCATCGGCGGGCAGATAGCCGGCCAGTTCCGCATGGCTCGGCCGCCGGTACCATTCCGCATCGAACAACTGCACGCCCCCCGGCCCCTCGCCCGGCCCCGCCGCCGCGGGTGAATGGCAAGGTGATGGTCGGAAGCTGGGTTCGGATCAGGAT
>NZ_LTAB01000064.1:0-4093 GCF_001580035.1 Sphingobium sp. 22B
TTCCAGACCAGATCTGGATAAAGAGCCATAACGGCTTCATCCGCTTGTACAATCAAGTTGATTGAATCAGCAGATGCCGGATTGCTTCTGCTATCAGGTGTGTAAATGTAGTATTTTTGTGCCATTTCAATTGGCTCCGTTTATAGTTTGAGGGAACAATTACTTAGATCAGCTTCCGACGCTTAGCTCTTAGTAATTGCGATACGGTGGCGGTACAAAATCCGCCGACCCGTCGTCAAAATGTGGTCTAAGCATCCGCTGTATTCTGCTAGCCGCTGCTAAAAGCTGGTCGAGCTTTGCGCGGTCTAAAGAATTAAAACCGTCGGATATATTTCCACTTGGATCAATGGCAATTGGTTTTGGTGGCGGCACAAGTTGCCCGTAAACAGCGGCAGTAGTCGCTGAAGAAACCACCATTAAACYGATTGCCACAAAACTGTTTACAGCCATCTGTTTGATGTTCATGTAAAAAACCTCTGTTATTGTGCCGTTTAGGACCTATTTCGTAACGTCAGCGCCTCTGGTTTTTTCACCAGTAGAACCGACGATGTGACAGGCTACGTTAACGCCGTTCACTTTGATTGTTTTGGCTTGTCCGACCTGCTCATAGCCTCCCACTGAGGTAGACTTGCACGGACGTGTGAAACGTCTGTACGGTGCTGCATCCTCACGCAAGCCTATATGRCGCATGTGCTCGCGCTTTATTGCGCCGTTTGGAGTGAACGACTGGTTCGGTGCACCAAAGCCGCCGTCATTTGCTACATCCGCAGTTAAACGCGCTACAGCGATTTTGCCCCCGTCAGTCGTATAGGGGAAATTGAATTTTTGATTAGCCATAGAATTGTTCCGAGCTTTTCAGCCGGGTAGCGCTGCATATCGCGCCGGTCTTATTTCAATATAGCACAAGACGACAAAGCAGCAAGCGGGGCAAAAACATACGAACAAAAATACCGCTTGCTGCTTTGTAGCCTACATTATAGCACCGCGCATGGTGGCACGCAATTTGTATTTCCCAACCTGCGGCGACGTCGCCTCCCCCGGAGGGGGACGGGAGGGGGATAGGCTGTTGCAGGCAAAGGGCTTTGCAACCTCATCGGGCTTCCTGGCTCTTGGTAACTCAGTAACAGTACTAAAAGAAGCATCTCAAATATCAGGCCTGTATTGGATCAGCCTTCTTGCAAAGGTCTAAATATTTAGATAAACTCTCTAAATATTTAGATCACTTACTAGAAAGTACTGCCCTCTTGAGAACAAAAAATACTATACTAAAGCTTGATTCCAAGGGGAATCCCTTTTGCGTCGACACCGAATCCGGTGAGGCAAATTTAGATGGATTTCCGGCCTGGCTTCAGAGAAAAAAACGCCCATTTCCCGATAAGTATATCAACGTGTTTGATCGTGGTTTTTATGCATTAGCGAAGATGAATTTGACCGGCAAACAATGCTCGGTTTTGTTCTTGCTTATGACTCAATTGAATTACGAGAACTGGCTTATCATCAGCCAAAAGCAAATTGCCGAAGAATTAAACATCGCTCCACGCAATGTCAGCACGCTGCTGAAAACCTTAGTTGAAAAAGGTGTCTTAGAGCGCAAAACCAATTTGAAAGGTATGACCGTTTACCGGCTCAACCCTTTAATTGCATGGCGTGGAGATACCCATAGTTACTACAATTCCATGGCGCAAAGTCAGCCGACTGCTTTATTTGTTTCTGACAATAAGGTAGAATATGAACCGACGTCCGACGCAGAATAGCCCCGCAAGCAGAAACATTGAGTGAGCAAGCGGGGCTTTTGCATTTTCGCTGCAACCCCCCTCCCGTCCCCCTCCGGGGGAGGCGACGTCGCCGCAGGTTTTGAAAAACTTCAGCCAGGGCATATATTCCTTGAGTATTTTCTGTGACACCAGGGCTAGAGTCACAGAAAAGTAGAAGGTCTGAAAAATGTCAAACAATGAATCTGAAGGATGTAACGCTACAGGTGCTTTCTCAGCTATTCTCAGCGGTGTACGCAAGCGTGATTGTAGGTGTGCTGTTTGTGCTGCTTATAAGAGTTTGCTTACCGTTGTTGAGAAATTAGACAAAGACCTGGACGGATTCCGAGCTAGGCTGAAAGAGCTTGCAATCAAGCCGTGTGGCTTGCCTTGTCAATCTTGCTCTCGTCATAACATCAAGCATTTCTCAAGGTAAGTCGGAGCAACCGCACTGTGAGAAAGGGCGTACTGATCTCCACCTTGGATCAGTACGCCGCCCATTGGCGAAAACTTGACAACCTTACAAAACACAGGTAAAATCAGCGTAAGCGATATCTCTTACGCGATATGCTCCACACACTATGCAGCCGAAAACTTAGTTTAGTTTTCGCGGTGAGAAGAGCATACAAAATCATCCAAGTGTTTTTAATACAAACGTTTGGAAGGCGACTGCAAGCGTTTAGGTAATACTGTGACAGCGCTTTATAGAAAAACAGAAGCACCTGAATTGTGGTGGGCAGAACTATCTAGCCTGTTGCGTTCTTACAATTACCTTAACGGTGACAGAGAATTTGACGGATGGGAGAAGCTGTTTTACGCAGAACCAATGCGTTTGCTAACAATTGATGCTGTTTGTGCCGCAGGGATGCCATCGCCCCCGGTGCTGACATTGGCTGACTTTCAGGATGGAACATACGTCGATATCTGCTGGCAGTACGCTTATGCTCAGATAGTGTACATTCAGTGTCAGGAAACACCGCCATGACTAATAGGCTAGTAACTTATTACCCTCCTGGTGGCGCACCTAGTGACCAGATACCAGTATCACCAGGAGACTTGAAGCTAGCCGGTGGAGTGACGCTCGGAGATGTTTACACAAGCAAAATTCCGACCACCTGGATCAGACGAGATTCGATTAATAGTTTCGTCAGTGAGGGTGATACCACTGTTTCTAGGGATGATTATACGAATGAAGCGTTCGATACGTTTTACCGCATTTCAGCGCTTAATTCGGGCGCGCTCGCTGAAGTAGATATAACTGCGGATCTTCATTGGGAAATTTACGGAAATGTCCGCAACCAAGAGCCGTATGGACCTGACTTGAAATGTATTTGGGAACAAGGTCCATTAGTCCTCTGGGCACGTGGGAGAAGCGTCAATCTGCCAGTAAGTTTCACGACGGAAATACCAGAAGGACTGATTTGCTCCAACGTTGGCGATCCATATTACGACGGTTATACATTGCCGCCAGACGTGCATGATTACTCAGAACCACGCATCATACAAACCGGCATTGACGCTGGAACCACCTACCTAGGGCAAATGATGCCTTTTTCTTTTTACGTAAAAATAATCGGATACCGATTAGCAGGAGACACGGAGGACAGAGATCTAGTGGCTTTAGTTTTACCCGATCCACCATTGATACCAGATGGTGTTCCCTTGCCTACAAACATTCCACGCTCGTCAGCACCTAACTTAATTGGTGGTGTCACTGTGAATGTTGGTGGCACTACGGGATATACACATTTAGATCCGATTGACCCATTCACCTATCAGGTCAACATCGGTGTTCCGTGCCCTTGCACAAACGGCGACAAAGGAGACAAGGGGGACAAAGGCGACCAGGGCGATCCAGGAGCACCAGGAGCACCAGGCAGCACAGGTCCAAAGGGTGACAAAGGCGACAAGGGCGATCCAGGAGACGGTACATCGATGCTCAAAGAGTTTACAGTGACAAGAAAAATGCAAAACCCGCTAACAGGTGCGGTCGAAGACCACGAAGATACTGTCTTTTTACCTACCGACGGAACAAACGACATGGGCACCGCATTTGGTATCTTGTTTCATAGCTTGTTTCAATTACTCCGGGGCTACACTTTGTCAGTGCCTGCTAATAATTTTGAAGGCGAGTACACTCATGTAAACGACCCTTATACCGGAGACACGGGCAATGATACGGGCATAGCTTAATGGCAATCATTGATTTTACTACGCCAGCTTTTGGTGTTATCGACGAGTATTTTGAGTACGTTTGGATTCGTACTCTGGAATTTGATACAAAACAAGGATGGATTGAAGAAGCAGTTGGCAAAGCCGAAGTACCTGGTATGGAACCAGTG
>NZ_LTAB01000065.1:0-3791 GCF_001580035.1 Sphingobium sp. 22B
CCCCGGACGGATCGAGGTCGGGCTGGTCTGGCTCAACACCTGGTTCCTGCGCGACCTGCGCACCCCCTTCGGCGGCGCCAAGCTGTCCGGGCTGGGCCGCGAAGGCGGGCATCACTCGCTCGACTTCTATTCCGAACTCAAAAATGTGTGCATCAAGCTATGACAGCCTCCATCGAACAGGCCGCCGCGCAGCTCCTTTCCGCGCAGACGAGCGGCATCCCCTGTCCGCCCGTGCGCGGCCTGCTGCCTGAAGGCGACCTTGCCGCCGCCTATGCGGTGCAGAACATCAACGTCCAGCGCGCCGAAGGGGACGGCCGGCGCATTATCGGGCGCAAGATCGGCCTCACGGCGAAAAGCGTGCAGAAGCAGCTCGGCGTCGACCAGCCCGATTACGGCATCCTCTTCGCGGACATGGAGGTGCAGGACGGCGAGATCGTCGCCTGGGACCGCGTGCTCCAGCCCAAGGCGGAGGCGGAGGTCGCCCTCGTCCTCGAACGGGATCTCGACCGCCCGGACACGACGCTGACCGAACTGGTGGCCGCCACCGCCTATGTGCTGCCCGCGATCGAAATCGTCGGCAGCCGCATCGCCAATTGGGACATCTCGATCCTCGACACCATCGCGGACAATGCCTCCAGCGGCGCCTATGTGCTGGGCGCCGCGCCCCGCAAGCTGGCGGACGTCGACCTGCGCCTGTGCGGCATGGCGATGTTCCGCGCGGGCGAGCCGGTCTCGGTCGGCGCGGGCGCGGCCTGCCTCGGCCACCCGCTCAACGCCGCCCTCTGGCTGGCGCGCACCATGGCGAAGGTCGGACGGCCCCTGCAGGCGGGCGATGTCGTCCTGACCGGCGCGCTGGGCCCGATGGTCGCCGCCCGTCCGGGCGATATCATCGAAGCGCGCATCGAAGGGCTGGGTTCGGTGACGGCCGCCTTCGGACGGGAGGCCGCATGATCCAGACCATGCCAGCGGCCGGCCATGCGGCCGGCCTTGTGAAACAGCGCGATGTCCAGGGAGCACGCCGATCATGACCGACATCGAACATTATGCCGCGACGGTGGATGAAGCCGCCCGGACAGCCACCGCCATTCCCCAGTTCGGGCCGGACCTGAAAGAGGCCGACGCCTATGCCGTGCAGGCCGCCTCCATCGCCCGGCGCATCGGCCGCGGCGAACGCCGCATCGGCATGAAGCTGGGCTTCACCAGCCGCGCCAAGATGGTGCAGATGGGCGTGAGCGACCTGATCTGGGGCCGGCTCACCGACCGGATGCTGGTGGAGGAAGGCGCCCCGCTGGACCTCAGCCGCTTCATCCATCCGCGCGTGGAACCGGAAATCGCCTTCCTCATCCGCAAACCGCTGTCGGGCGTGGTGTCCATGCTCCAGGCGCAGGACGCGATCGAGGCTGTCGCCCCCGCGATGGAGATCATCGATTCCCGCTATCGCGACTTCAAGTTCAGCCTGGGCGACGTGGTCGCGGACAATGCGTCCTCCTCGGGCCTGGTGGTGGGGCCATGGCGGCGCGCCGGGCAGGACATCGCCAATCTCGGCATGGTGATGCAGTTCGACGGCCTGCCGGTCCAGATCGGCTCCAGCGCGGCCATTCTGGGCCATCCGCTGCGCGCTCTGGTCTCCGCCGCGCGCCTGGCGGCCGATGCCGGGGAACAGCTCAGCCCGGGCGACATCGTGCTTGCCGGTTCCGCGACCAACGCCGAACCGCTGCGCCCCGGACTGCATGTCCGCCTCGACGTCCAGGCGCTCGGCGCCGCTGAATTCATGGTGGCAGCATGACCGAACATAAGGGCATCGTCGTCGGGAAGGCCAAGCCGCGCGGCCGCTTTCCCCATATCCGCCGCGCCGGCGACCTCCTGTTCGTTTCGGGCACAAGCTCGCGCCTGCCGGACAACAGCTTCGCGGGCGGGAAGGTCGACCCCATGGGCGTCACCGATCTCGACATCCGCGTGCAGACCCGCGCCGTGATAGAAAATATCCGCGACATCCTCCGCAGCGAGGGCGCGGACCTGCGCAATCTCGTCGAAGTCGGCTGCTTCCTCGTGAACATGAACGATTTCGGCGGCTTCAACGAAGTGTGGTCGGAATATTTCGACGAGAACGGCCCCACCCGGACCACGGTCGCCGTCCACCAGCTTCCCCACCCCCTCCTCCTCGTCGAGATGAAGGCGGTGGCCAACGCCCCGCAGAAAGAGCCCCGATGACCGCCACCGCACCGCAGGAAAATATCGTCCGCACCTATCTGAAGTCGATGGAGGCGGGCGACCTGGACGCCACCGTCGCCTGCTTCGATCCCGAAGGCGTGGTCCACTCGCCGGTCTATGGCGAGGTTCCGGTGGCGGAATTCTACCGCAAGCTGTTCGACGACACGATCAGCGCCAGCGTCCGCCTCCGCACCCTCTACGGCGCCGTCGGCGATCCGGGCCGCTGGGCCGCCCATTTCGCCTATGAATGGGTACGCAAGGACGATGTCAGGATCGACACCGATCTTGTCGACCTGTTCGAATTCAGCGAGACTTCCGGATTGATCAAGAGCCTGAGGATCATCTTCGACCGGTAATCCCGCGCGCCTGCCTTCCGGGCCACGCTCCCCCGGCAGAGCTTTGCGTACACGCAAAGACTGGCCGAACCCGGCCGGGAACGGCTATGATCGGCCGGAACCATTCAGGAGCCCGCGACCATGCCGAACCCCAGTCCCTGGCAACATCATCGTCAAGCCGGCCTGGCCGACGACATCGATTTCGAGATCAAGGGCCAGGAACTGCAATTTCTGGAAATAGAGCTCGATCCCGGCGAAAGCGCCGTGGCGGAGGCCGGCGCCCTGGTCTGGAAGGACGCCGCCGTCGGCATGACCACCGTCTTCGGCGACGGCAGCGGCGGCAGCGACGGCAGCTTCATGGGCAAGCTGCTGGGCGCGGGAAAGCGGCTGGTGACGGGGGAAAGCCTGTTCACCACCGTCTTCACCCATAATGGCCGGGGCAAGGCGCGGGTCGCCTTCGCCTCCCCCACCCCCGGCGCGATCCTGCCGATTCGCCTCGATCAGGTCGGCGGGCGGCTGATCTGCCAGAAGGACAGCTTCCTCGCCGCCGCGAAGGGCGTATCGATCGGCGTCCATTTCCAGCAGCGGATCATGACCGGCCTGTTCGGCGGCGAAGGCTTCATCATGCAGAAGCTGGAGGGCGACGGCTGGGTTTTCGTCCAGATGGGCGGCACCATCGTGGAGCGCGAACTGGCCCCCGGCGAACAGCTTCACGTCGATACCGGCTGCGTCGCCGCCTATACCGACACGGTGGATTTCGACCTGGAGCGCGCGGGCGGCGTGCGCAGCATCCTGTTCGGCGGCGAAGGCCTGTTCTTCGCGCGCCTGACCGGGCCGGGCAAGGTGTGGATACAGTCCCTGCCCTTCTCGCGCCTCGCCGGCCGCATGCTGGCGGCGGCGGGCAGCCGCGGCGGCCAGAATCGCGGCGAAGGCTCCGTGCTCGGCGGCCTGGGCGACCTGATCGGCGGCAATAATTAGAGCATCGTGCGCAAAAGTGGGAACCGGTTTTCCGCTCAAGCCGATGCGACAGAAACCCGCAGCGCGCGGCCCGCGCCCGATTTGACCCATGGCGCGCCATAGCCGTCCGCCGCTCTTCCCCCCACCCCCGGCGCGATCCTGCCGATTCGCCTCGATCAGGTCGGCGGGCGGCTGATCTGCCAGAGACAGCTTCCTCGCCGCCGAACAGGCCGGTGTCATGATCCGCTGCTGGAAATGGACGCCGATCGATACGCCCTTCGCGGCGGC
>NZ_LTAB01000066.1:0-3782 GCF_001580035.1 Sphingobium sp. 22B
GTGTATAAGAGACAGGTGCGACAAATAATTCTGAAAAAACCGTGACAAATAATTCTGAAACTTACACCGTATATAGCAACCACAGCGCCATGTCTAAAAACCTAATAATTCCAGACTTTTCGTGTGCGGCACCGTCCGCAATTTATCTTGCCTTACCGCACGGTCGCTTCTCTCCCTTCGGCAAGGCTTTCGCTCCGCTCCAGTGCTGCTGTGTAAATTGGCGAATTATTTTTCCGGGTTCTTGGCGAATTCTGCTTCCGGTTTGGCGAATTATTTTTCCGCCCTACAACCCCAACTTACGCCGCTCCCAAAAGCAACCCTCGCGTAGCCGTTTCGACCAGGTCTGGTGTTATCAGTGGAAGGCAATTCAACTTTTGAAGACGCTCAATTTCAGTGAATATTCTATTGAGCACGCGAAAATTGCCGTTGCCAACTCGCTTGATTGCAGTCGAGACAGCGTCGTCGGCTGACCGCGGCAAACCCAACTGTAGCCACTTTTCTGCGATGAATAAATTTGTTTCGTCAGCAGTTAAAGGCTGAAACTCATAGGTCAGATGGATGCGCGAATAGAGCTGACCAAAGCGCTTGATTCTTCTCTCTATTCCAGGCATGCCCATAAGAATGATGCCGATGCTGCCTCGGTCATGAAGATCCCGCAACAGCTCCAAGGATTGAAATTTGAGGCGATCTGCTTCATCAACAATCAATAATTTCACATTTTTACTCTGCCGCTTTTCGAAAACGCTTTCGGGATGGTGCCAAACGCGAGCCTGCTCAACCAATCCGTCAAATTTATTTCTGGTCAGGCTGATACTTGTTTCTAGTTTTTTAGGTGTAACAGTGACTTCTGGAGTCAGAAACAACACATCGCAGCTGGCGATGTGTTCCGGCAATCGTCTTGTTCTCGATGGTTGCTGAAGCAACGGTTCAATTAAATTCCAACTCGCAAATTGCCTAGCCGATTCAGTCTTTCCAACACCTGGCCTGCCATAGCACAATCCAATATGTTTTTTGTCGCGACAATACTCACCAAATTCTACAAACCGCCGATAATGCTGCGTGCTCAGAAAATGTGATGGAGTGTCACTCATCGCAGGCAAACCTCTTAATTTTAAACTTGGGATATTC
Source organism: Sphingobium sp. 22B (assembly GCF_001580035.1). Lineage (NCBI taxonomy): Bacteria > Pseudomonadati > Pseudomonadota > Alphaproteobacteria > Sphingomonadales > Sphingobiaceae > Sphingobium > Sphingobium sp. 22B. The sequence continues at coordinate 1,129 of NZ_LTAB01000066.1, forward strand.
AACTTCGGGTGCCGCAACAATCGGCACTACACTCAATGACGGCTTTTCGCGAGGGACATATTTATCTGCAATTTGTAGCAAATCTGTAAGACTCTCTCTAACTTCTCGTCGTTTAGCGCTTCTTGCGCGAATGACTTCTTTTAGACTCGTTCTCTTATCGGAAAGCTCAAAGCACACGGCTCTGCAAACAAGCGCATTATCTGCATAGACAAGGATTTCGGCCAGGTCGCGTGGATCAAATCTTATAGTGACTTCCTCGCCTATATAGCCGGAAAGACTGATGTCAAAATAACGAAACCCTTGGAAGCGAATACCATCGCGATGCACTTTCCTGGGTCGAGTGACCGTCAAAAGAAGAATGTCTAGTTCTTCTTTTGTGTCCGGCAAGCGCGGAACAAAGGACTTTGATTCCCAACGAGATTTAGGGCTACAGCCGATTTCAGAATGCTCACGTTGCAAATAGTCATTAACGAGCCATTGCCTAAAGCGTTCGTCCAACTCTTGTAACTTCAAGACAGCATCGACCTTTCCATAGCCCTTTGGTGCGTAGCCCGGCTGATCCGTTAAAAACAATTGTGCCACCGTCTCAAAAAATCGCTCCATCTTGCCCTTGCCCCTCGGCTTCTGAGGCAAAGTGTTGAGCAATTCGAATTTGAGATCAATGGACACCTGGTCGATATGCTTCGACATAAAATCGGTTCCGCGATCCGAGTAGAACTTGTCTGGAATGCCACAAATGCTCCATGCTGATTCTTCTTTTCGCCAAATCGACTGTCGCAAAGTCATCGCTATCCGCATTGAACAAGGTGGTTCGAAACCGAGATAATAGCCAGGCACCGCCCGACTAAAATCATCTAAAGCAGCTGTAAGCCAGGGCTTCATTGCCCGCCCGTTGGAATCAAAAATCAAAATATCAAGCTGTGCATGATCAGCTTGCCACACCTCATTTGGTGCTTCGGCTTCATGCCTATGTAACAGTTCGAAAGCTTGTTCGTATGCACTCGGTCCCTCGTGTGCCAGCGTTTTTATATCGCGAGAAATTTTTGAACAAATATCGTGCACCACGTCATAGCTTGGAGCACGCCACTTGTTCTTCTGACACAAAACCAATACAGAGCGATGAATTGCAGTAACCGGTAGTGGCGGCGTGCGCAAGCAAAGCCCTTCGATAACTTGCGCCAATTCAGGGACAATCTTGCGACGCCCGCCTGCATCCTTTCGAATATGGGGTCTGAGACCTGGCAGCCCTTCACGATTGAATTGTCCGATCCAGAGACGAATTGTTCGGGACGTTAATCCTGCAGCTCGCGCTATCTCTTCTCTGCTTGCACCTTCCGATAGACATGGACGAATAATTTGATATCGTTCAAGGGCTATTTCATCTGGTGTCAAAAAGATTCTCACAGCGCGTCCTTAAACTATAGTTATTGGACACTACAATTTCAAAAAAATAAAGCCCACAGGCTGACATTTCAGTTACAGTTTTTCTAAGGAGTTTTTGGACACCCAAAGGACATTCGCAATGCGCACCGCCATATATGCCCGGGTATCGACTCAAGACCAAAACACTCTCTCGTTTCAGCTCAAGGCCTTAAAAGAATATGCAAAAAGCCGAAAATGGAAGGTCGTTCTAGAAATAGAAGATGTTGGCTCAGGTGCATCTGAACGGAAGAAGCGCGAGCAAATTCTCAAAGCGGCTCGGTCACGCGAAATCGACGCGGTGCTTGTCTGGCGATTAGATAGGTGGGGGCGATCTCTTCCAGATTTAATTTCTACTCTCAATGAGTTCACAGATCTTGGAGTGTCTTTCGTTTCTTTGACCGAGTCCTTTGACATGAGCACCACATTAGGCAAAGCAATGGCCGGCATGCTTTCCGTCTTCGCAGAATTCGAACGCAATATTCTAAAAGAGCGAATTAAAGCTGGCATAAGCCATGCTCAAAGCAAAGGACTGCCACACGGACGACCTAGAACAGCAGCTCGGCATGAGGCCAAAATCAAACGGTTGTTTTCCGAGGGCATGAACAAGTCTGATATTGCCCGCAAACTTAAAATCGGGCGAACATCTGTCATTCGAATTCTGGCAGACAAACCCATTGCAAAGCGGAAATAGAATTCGCCAAGAATCCGGAAAAATAATTCGCCAACTTACAGCTGCTGTTTGCAGTTTTGTATACGCCACCGCCTACGGCTTACATCTCCGCTATGCCCGTGCTGCACAATCCGTAAACATGCCAGCCTGTGGCATTTATTGGCACCGCACACTTTCTGATCCGTTCACCTAATATGGTGCCGTCGTTTTCAAAAGAGGCTTGCTAGGCGCGTTTACACTCAGGCGGTCCCCTTACATCACTGTATACCAAAATCCGTAAAGGCTTGCTCTGCGGACTGTTTACACGTATACGCGTACCTGAAACCGGGGGCACTCCATAGCGGAAAACCTGGAAAGTGCCAATCTGTGACCGTAAACAGGCGCTATCCCAAACAGACGTTTCATAGCGTCGAATCCCGAAAGGATGAACCTGCGAGGCATTGCTTACGCTATGAGCCAAAAGCTTGACGGGAGAATAAGTACCAGTCCCACTCACCGGCCCCGGCACACCTGAAAGTATCTCAGAGCCGCCGCCTGGCAGTTCGTTGCAGCTCGGTCCTAA
>NZ_LTAB01000067.1:0-2991 GCF_001580035.1 Sphingobium sp. 22B
TGTGTATAAGAGACAGGTAATGATCCACCGTCTTGCATGCGACCAGACCCCAGCCGCTTGTCGGCGCATCGGCGGGCAGATAGCCGGCCAGTTCCGCATGGCTCGGCCGCCGGTACCATTCCGCATCGAACAACTGCACGCCCCCCGGCCCCTCGCCCGGCCCCGCCGCCGCCGCGCTGTTGCCCTGCCCCGTCGCGCCGTCGGCCGCGCCCTTCTTCGCCATCCTGCCGATGTCGGCGGACGCCATCTGCTGGCTGTCCAGCACCAGGAACGGCAGCGGCGAGGGCTGCTGCTCGGTCGGCTTCACCACGGGACGGTCGCGCTTGACCACCGGCTGCTGCACCTGCCGCTGCGCCGATTTCTCCTGCTTCTTCTTCTCGCTCTTCTCGGCCTTGCTCTGCGCCTTCTCCGCCTTGGGCGCGGGCGCCATCTCGAACGTCACCGGATTGCGCAGGTCCGGCAGCCGGATCACCGGATCGGGCGCCAGCGTCAGCAACGCCAGCAGCAGCAGCGCGTTGAACAGCAGCGCCAGCAGCAATCCGCCGCCGCGCTCGCGCCATTGGGAGGGAAGGGATAAGGTCAAATTCACTCGGATGCGCCGGGCCGGACTCATAAGGGGTCATGCCCAGACGCCGCCGCGCCGTCAACGCCGTGGCGTCAACAGATATCCTCCTCCCGGACGACAGGACGGCTTTCCCGGGTCGCCCGCATCCGGCTGGCCTTGTCGTCCGGGTCCGACGTCAGCACGACATGATCCTCATGCACCTCCAGCAGCACGCCGGCAAAGGGCATGCCCTCCAGACTGCCCGTGACCCGGTAGCTGACCGAATCCCCGACCTTGAACGTCGCGGGATCGGTATTGAACTCAAAGGGACAGGCGCCCTCTCCCATGCCAAGCATATGCGTCTCCTACACGGCAAAGCTAGCGTGGCGACGCGGCACCGATCAAGGCCCCTGTCGCTTCCATCACAAGGGCGTTACAGGCCGGCCATGGACATACGCCTCGCCCGCCCGTCGGACCTCCCCCGTCTCCACCCGATCATAGAGCGCGCCTATCGCGGCGACACCGCCCGGCAAAGCTGGGCCATAGAGACCGCCCCACCCGCCACCCCCCGCACCAGCATCGCCGCGCTGGAGGCGATCCTCGCCGACCCCGCCGAACGCCTGCTGGTCGCGCCCGCCCCGGACGACGCTCCCGTCGGCTGCGTCCAGATCTCCGACCGGGGCGACGGCCGCGCCTGTCTCGGCCTGCTCTGCGTCGATCCCGCGCTCCAGTCGGGGGGCCTCGGCCACCGCCTCATCGCCGCCGCCGAACAGCTCGCCGCGACCGCCTTCGGTACCCGGCGGATGGAAATGACCGTCATCTCCACCCACGACAATCTCATCCGATATTATCGAAGACGCGGCTACCGACCGACGGGAGAGACGCGCCCCTATCCCGTACCGCTCGATCCGCCGCAGCAGATGGTCGTCCTGGCAAAAGCACTGGCGGCCCGAAAGCAGTTGGGCTAGGGCCTCAACCCGATGCTCACCAAGCTCTACCAATGGACGCTGGCGAAAGCCGCCCACGCCCACGCCGAACGCTGGCTCTTCGCCATCAGCTTCATGGAAAGCAGCTTCTTCCCGATCCCGCCGCACCCGCTGCTGGGCCTGATGTGCCTCGCCCGCCCGGAACGCGCGATCCGCTTCGGGCTGATCTGCACCATCGCCTCGGTGCTGGGCGGGCTGTTCGGCTATGCCATCGGCCATTTCCTCTATGAAACGGTCGGGCAGCAGATATTGCACGCCCTCGGCCTCGCCGCGAAATTCCCCGTCGCCGCCTGCTATCTGCGCGATTACGGGGCAGAGATCATCCTGATCAAGGGCGCGACGCCGATCCCGTTCAAGCTCATCACGATCACGGCGGGCTTCATCGGCCTCTCCCTCTTCACCTTCCTCTGGGCCAGCGTGCTCAGCCGCGCCTTCCAGTTCATGCTGGTGGGCTTCCTGTTCTGGAAGTTCGGCCGCCCGATCAAGGCGTTTATCGAAAAATATCTGGGCCTGCTCTCCGCCGGCTTCCTGGTGCTGCTGGTCGGCGGCTTCATCGCGGCCTCCGCCCTGTCCGGCGGCGGGGACAAGAGCGACAGGTGCAGCCACGCCACCATGGCCACGCTGCGCTGATCCGCTCCGGCATGAAGGACATTCCGGCCCGCTTTCCGAAGCTCACCGCCCTGCTCGCCGGATTCGCGGCGGCCACCGGTTTCGAACCGCTCAAGCTCTGGCCTGTCACCCTCGCCTGCTTCGCGCTCCTCATCCTCCTGATCGAACAGGCTCCCGACCGCCGCAGCGCTTTCCTGCGCGGCTGGCTGTTCGGCGTCGGCCATTTCACCCTCGGCCTCAACTGGATCGCCCACGCCTTCACCTTCCAGGACGCGATGCCCCACTGGTTCGGCTACGGCGCGGTGGTCCTCCTGTCCCTCTACCTCGCCGTCTATCCCGGCCTGGCCACGCTGGCCGCCTGGTGGCTTCGCACACAATCCCCCTTCCGCAGGCGTTCGAACGAGGCACGTGACTCGTTTGAAGGGTTAGGGGTGGGCACCGGGCGAAGCGAGGCCACTATCCTCACGACAACCCTCCTCTTCGCCGCCTGCTGGCTCACCTCGGAATATCTCCGCGCCACCGTCTTCACCGGCTTCGCCTGGAACCCGCTGGGCGTCACCCTCCTCCCCACCGGCATGGCGATCGCCGCCACCCTGATCGGCACCTACGGCCTCGGCGCGCTCGCCATACTGGCGTCGGGCGCGCTCCTCCTCGCCTTCCGCCGCCAGTTCCGCCCCGCCGCCGCGCTCATTACACCCCTCATCGCCCTGCCCCTGTGGGGCAATCTCTCCCCCGCTCCGCCCACCCCCACAGGGGCAGGGCGATGAGGGGTGTAATGAGCGCGGCGGCGGGGCGGAACTGGCGGCGGAAGGCGAGGAGGAGCGCGCCCGACGCCAGTATGGCTGTCTCTTA
>NZ_LTAB01000068.1:0-3509 GCF_001580035.1 Sphingobium sp. 22B
GAGACAGGTGGGAATGGCGTCGACCAGCCCGGTGTCCATCGGGTGCCGGAAGTTGAGGCGAAGGCGGCTGGCGGCGACCGGCCCCGCGACAGGCCAGGCCTCGCCCCTGATCTCGCCCAGATGGTCCGCCCAGTCGCCCTTGACCCGGCTGACCGGGGGCGTCGAGCAGCCGCCGCCCGCCGCGTCGATCCAGCCGCCCGACACCAGCCATTCGCCGCTCGCCAACTGCACCGCGCCGCGCACGGGGGTGCGCTGGTCCAGCTTGATGCGGGTGGCTAGATAGGCTTCGCTGTCCGTCGGGCGATAGTCGACGGCGATTGGGATCGGGTTGAGGTCCGCCATCAGGACGATGCGCCGGACGCCGGGGATGGCGCGGGCGTCGATGGCGACCGGGAAGCTGCGCTGGTTCTCCGCGATCTGGGGGAAATCGACCTTCACCCGCGGGTCGAAGCGGACCGGATCGTTGCCGAACAGCAGCTTTGCATGGGCTTCCCACATCGGCGATTCCAGCGGATCGGCGGGCGTGGATGCGCCCGCCCCNCGACGCCCCCGGTCAGCCGGGTCAAGGGCGACTGGGCGGACCATCTGGGCGAGATCAGGGGCGAGGCCTGGCCTGTCGCGGGGCCGGTCGCCGCCAGCACGAGCAGGGCCAGGGTCATGGCTGCGTAGCTTCGCCTTTTCACATCCTTCTCCCTTGGTGCAGGTCTAAAGGCTGGCGCAATGCGCTACCATTGGTCCTTGGGTCGGATGGGGAGGGAAGCGGGATGAGGAGGACGATCTGGGCCGGAGCCCTTCTGCTTTGCGCGGCGCCGGTGGCGGCGGAGCCGTTGTTCGGGCCTGACGGCTATCGGATCGCCGCCTATCGCGCCCCGGTCTCCCGCCCGCCCGCCGGGGTCGGGCGGATCGCGCCGGCCGCCGCCGCAGCCCTGCGGCCGGGTCGGGATGCGCTGTTCCTCGACGTCCTGCCGGCCGAGGGCGGGCATCGGGAGAGCGACGGGCGCTGGCGGCTGGCGGCGCAGCATGAGAGCATTCCGGGCGCTCGCTGGTTCCCCGAAGCGGGAAGGGGCGTGCCGGAGCCCGACATCGCGCTCTGGTTCGCGGCCGGCGTGCGGCGGCTGACGGGTGGGTGGCGCGATCGCATGCTGGTCGTCTTCTGCCGGTCCGATTGCTGGATGAGCTGGAACGCGGCGCGGCGGCTGCGCGCCATGGGCTATCGCAATGTCTGGTGGCTGGCGGAGGGGACGGACGGCTGGCGCGACCTGGGGCGGCCCTTGGTTCGGGTGGCGCCGGAGGGGCGCGCGCCCTAGGACCAATGGCCCATTGCGGGGGTCCGCTGCGCTGCGTCATCACTTGCCCAAGCATGTTTGCATGGGAGAGAGAGCCTTGATCCGCATTCGCATCACCCTGGGCGGCGTTGCCGCCGCCGCGTTCCTGACGCTGGCGCCGCTTTCGGCGCAGGCGAAGGACATCGTCGTCCATATGAAGAATCAGGGCGCGGACGGCGCCATGGTGTTCGAGCCGTCCTTCGTGAAGGCGGCGGTGGGCGACACCATCCGTTTCCAGCCGACCAACCCCAGCCATAATGCCGAAACCATCGCGAACATGCTGCCGGCCGGCGCGACCCCGATGAAGGGCGCGATGAACAAGGAGGCGGTGCTGACCGTCACCAAGCCCGGCCTCTACGGCATCAAGTGCATGCCGCATTATTCGATGGGCATGGTCGCGCTGGTGCAGGTGGGCAAGGTGGCCCCGGCCGATCTCGCGGCGGCCAAGGCGGTGAAGCTGCCGCCCTTCGCCGCCAGGCGGATGACCGCCGCGCTCGCCAAAGTGAAGTGAGATCCGCCGATGCTGACCACGGCCCCCCCTGTCTATCCCGTGCCGCCCGCCTGGTCGGCGGAGGCGAAGGTCGATGCCGCCGCCTATGCCGCGGGCTATCGCCGATCGCTGGATGACGCCGAAGCCTATTGGCTGGAGCAGGCGCGGCGGCTGGACTGGCTGCGCGAACCCACCCGCGCCGATGAGAGCAGCTTTGCGGAAGGGGATTTCGGCATAAGCTGGTTCAGCGACGGCGTGCTGAACGTGTCGGCCAATTGCGTGGACCGCCATCTGGAGACGCGCGGCGATCAGGCGGCGATCATCTGGGAACCGGACGATCCGGAGGAACCGGCGCGGCGCTTCACCTACCGGCAATTGCATGAAGAGGTGTGCCGCTTCGCCCATGTGCTGAAAGGCGCGGGCGTGGGGCGCGGCGACCGGGTGACGCTCTATCTGCCGATGATTCCGGAGGCGGCCTTCGCCATGCTCGCCTGCGCGCGGATCGGGGCGATCCATTCGGTCGTGTTCGGCGGCTTTTCGCCCGAGGCGCTGGCGGGACGGATCAGCGATTGCGACAGCCGGATCGTCATCACCGCCGATGAAGGGCGGCGGGGCGGCAGGACCGTGCCGCTGAAGCGCAATGTCGATGCGGCGGCGGCTCTGGCGCCGGGGCTGGAACGCGTGATCGTCGTCCGGGCGACGGGCGGTGACGTCGCGATGGACCCCGCGCGGGACGCCTATTATGACGAACTGGCCGCTGAGGTCTCCACCGACTGTCCGGCCGAGGCGATGGCGGCGGAAGACCCGCTGTTCCTGCTCTACACCTCCGGGTCGACGGGCAAGCCCAAGGGCGTGCTGCATTCGACCGGCGGCTATCTGCTCTGGGCGGCGATGACCTTCGACCTTGCCTTCGACCATCGGCCGGGCGAGGTCTTCTGGTCCTCCGCCGATGTCGGTTGGGTCACAGGCCACAGCTATATCGTCTATGGGCCGCTGGCCAATGGCGGCACCACGCTGATGTTCGAGGGGGTGCCGAACTGGCCGACGCCCAGCCGCATCTGGGAAGTGGTCGACCGGCATCGGGTGACGACGCTCTACACCGCGCCGACGGCGCTGCGTTCGCTGATGAAGGAGGGGGACGAACATGTGACCCGCACCAGCCGCGCCTCGCTGCGGCTGATGGGCACGGTGGGGGAGCCGATCAATCCCGAAGCCTGGCGCTGGTATCATGAGGTGGTGGGCGAGGGGCGCTGCCCCATTGTCGATACCTGGTGGCAGACGGAGACGGGCGGCCACATGATCACGCCGCTGCCGGGCGCGACGGACCTGAAGCCGGGCGCGGCGACCAAGCCCTTTTTCGGGGTCGAGCCCTTGCTGGTCGACGGCAATGGCGTCGCCGTGGAGGGCGAGGGGGAAGGCAATCTCTGCATCGCGCGGAGCTGGCCGGGGCAGGCGCGGACCGTGTGGGGCGACCATGAGCGTTTCTTCCAGACCTATTTCACCACCTATCCGGGGCTGTACTTCACCGGCGACGGCTGCCGGCGCGATGCGGACGGGGACTATTGGATTACGGGGCGCGTCGACGACGTGATCAATGTGTCGGGCCATCGCATGGGCACGGCGGAGGTGGAAAGCGCGCTGGTGCTGCACGAGGCGGTGGCGGAGGCGGCGGTGGTGGGCTTCCCGCACGACAT
>NZ_LTAB01000069.1:0-2152 GCF_001580035.1 Sphingobium sp. 22B
GACCGCATCATGTGACGACCACGCGTCGATCACGGACAGAAGCATGAACCCCAAGTCGATCTACCTTGCAGTCCCGCACCCAATGACAGAAGGTGTCCAATTGCTGCGGAGCGCGCGTTGGCATGTTGAAGGCAGGGCCTATGATCGGGCGCTCGCCTTGATCTTGGAGGCACATGCCGATCTACCCATGGCCGCGTTCTGGGGACAGGGGCACTCCGCCTCCAGCGACGGACAGTTCTTCCTCGCGACCGAGCGGGGCGAAGCGATGAACATGGTCAACGCCAAATACGGCAATGTCCCAGGCTTGAAAGGATACAGCCATGTCTCTGATCAATACGCGCCGTTTGCTACCCAGGTCATCCCGGCGACCGTCAGCAAAGGCACCCTATATTCTCGACGGGCTGCTCATGAATGACGCAGGCCGCCATGTCCGTCAGCACATTGCCGATACGGGCGAATTTACCGATCACGTCTTCGTCGCCTGCTCGCTTCTCGGCTACAGGTTCGCGCCACGCATCCGCGACCTGCAACAGAAAAGACACTATGCCTTTACCCCCGGTGCGACGCCGGCCAATGTGCGGGGTCTGGTAGGCGGGAAGATCAATGAGCCCCTCATCGAGCGGAACTGGCCCGACATCCTGCGGGTCATGGCCACGATCGCCGCCGACATTGTCGCCCCCAGCCAGATTCTGCGGAAGCTGGCTTCATATCCTCGTCAAAATGAGCTGGCCCTTGCCCTTTGGGAAGTCGGTCTTGTCGAACGGGCGCTGTTCATGATCGACTGGACTCTAGACGCCGGTTTGCAGCGCGAGGCCCAGATCGGCCTCAAAAAAGGTGAAGCCCATCATGCGCTGAAGCGCGCCATCAGCTTCCATCGGCGCGGTGAAATCCGGGACCGATCGGGTGAAGGTCAGCATTATCACATCGCCGGCATGAACTTCCTCGCCGCCATCATCATCTTCTGGAATAAGATTAAGCTCAGCGATGTCGTCACCGGTCGATCCGCTAATGGCGCTACCGTCCCACCCGATCTCCTCGCCCATTTCTCACCGCTGGTTTGGGAGCAAATCAACCTCACCGGCGAATATCGCTGGCCAAAATCCTTAGCGTAGGATTTCGCTCCCTCCCGCAAACGGCCCGTATTTTGCGGAGGACATCGCATGCCAACCGCGGCACTTCACCCGTCGGTAAAGTGCCACGGTCCTCAGTTCTGTGGGTAGCGAGGATCTAGCGAGTTAGTGACCTCACGCTCTAATAGCCGCTGCGCTTCGGTGAAGTGCCACGACTGGTCCAACCGCCTTAGCCGGTCGATAACGGATTCACATTCCGTTCTTATTGTGCTTCAAATGTTCTGATGTTTCAGCCTGATCTTTTTGCCACAGAGGCGACCTCGGAACCGGCCAGCGTTTCGGAACAACCGGTGCTCGACGTGCCTGGTATCCTCGAGCGACTGGCCGACTTTTGCGAGCGCCCCCGGTACAGCTTCATGGTGCTGAATCTGATCGCGCAATTGAGTGCGAAAACTGGCTCGGCCGGTCCGTTCGTCCGAGCGGGCGAGACGCGGATTCCGGTTCGAGACTGGTTATCTGACGCTCTGACCCCGGTCGCCCAGCGCGATCCCCGCCGGCTCGCGATCGCCGGAAAGGTTCGACGCGCGCTGGAGGACGATAATGCGCTACCAGAAGATAGCGCGGCAGCAGGCGCCTTGATCGACGATCTGGTACGCGAGCGCATCCGGATTTCCGGTCGAACTAACGTCAGTCGCGCCGTCTCAGAACTGGTTCGAGCCGGATTAGTCCAAAGGCGATATCAAGGATATCGGGTCGATCATCACAATCGCGGCGCGCAGCGTCAGGTCATGTACGCCATCACTGAGGAAGCGCGCCGTGCCCTGCGCTCCGGGGTGTGACTCGCGTTCCTTGCCTTCTATAGGCAAGCACGATGGCTTTTCATCACCGTTAGATCGTGATGCGAGCGTCCCATGGTGATCGTTCGGCATACGTGCAGGCATCTGAACTAGGGAATCAAAGGGTGGTAATAGCTTCTACGACTGGACTAGCTGTCTGGTTGCGACACATCATTGGGATATGGTAAAGAATGCCATCGCGGATCACGCGTGGCGCTTTGCCGTCCTTGCTGATGAGGTTTCGTG
>NZ_LTAB01000070.1:0-1552 GCF_001580035.1 Sphingobium sp. 22B
GATTTAGGCTTAGTGCCTCAACAATGGCAAATCGAAAAATTCCACGATTGCGGTTTGCCATGCTTTGTCGAAGGATGCAACAACACAGCAGAATTACAATATTCCATTACAGCTAGATTTTTTGCAGACAAATAAACTCAAGTGAAGGCAAAACACAATGAAACGCATAAACAATTTAGACCCGTTTTCTCAAGACGAGTACGATTTATTGCAACGCGACTATATACGCGACGACATGCAGCCAGCAGACATGGCTGAACAATATGACGTTAGTGAACGTCTGGTGTGGAGACGGTTGAAGGAACACGGCTTGTTCAAACAGTGGGGGCGTCAGGTTGATAAACCACATTCATCAAGCTTGTACTACTGTCCAACATGTGGACAAAAAACGGGGAAACAGCTTAAGACACAGCACAGCACACGGAGAAAATAAAACCGCTGTAGTCGCCACTGTAAGCCGCAAGTTGCTTGTAAATCTTCAAGCCCTTGCGGCTTATTCCACATTCAGAGCAAATGGTCCATCGATGTTTTTTTTTCAAGAAGCATCGACGCAAAGATTTTCTTCCTTTCAGTCTTACTGTTCGACAGTAACAACAAACAATCCAGCTGTGTTTGGTGCAACCGTGTTGCACTTGTCCTTTTATATGCGGTTGGTTCACTGCTGTTAAACCTCTGTTTACGCCAGTTATCGCGTGGGCCTAAGTGATTACTCTGTACAAGTAAATATGTTTGTTTGGGGTGATTAATAAGTGCTACGCACTTAATCCGTTCTGTGTACGAAATGCTGATTCTAATCGTTCTCCAACATAGCTAGTAACTGTGCCAGACCGGCTACCGTTGCTCGTATTGAGAGTTATGCGTTTTCCTGGAAGGAATCTTTGATCGCCTGGTTGGAGAACCACCAGGCGCACGAAACCACCAGTGTCAAATTCAATGTAACAATGCCTCAGCCAGCTTTTATTCCATTGCCAGGGCAAGCGCTCGCCTCCTTGTGGAAACGGTGCAGACTTATCATAGACAATGCCACCTTGAACTGACCGTTTATAATCTTCCATTTTCACGGTGTATTGCTCGCCGTGGTCTGTGTTGTAAATTACGTAGATTTCGKAACTAACCATAAAAGCCCCTTTTGAAGCCAAAAACAAAGTAATAATTTCAGGGACCAGGAGCACTGACAAAATTTGACAGCGCTCCTGGTCCCTGGTATCTCCGGGTGGAAAACTTTCCGATTTCCTAGTTGCTCAGTCTGCGTTCACCAGTGATACCAACAATTGAAACGCTTAGATTGCTTTCAGTTGTTGGTGTAACTGGAAATGGCGTACCACCTTCAATAGCGTGACCTTCAAGCGTTGCTGCAAAGTCCATACCATTGATATGTGTGGAAACGATAGCTGCTGCATTTGTCAGAATTGGCAAGAATGCAGAGCCAAAACCATTAACCTGAATTTCCAGGCCTCGTGGCTGCAAACCAGAACTAACAGTGCAGCAGCATCGGCTCCTGCTAAATCTGCCAAGGTGTCATATCCCGTAGGCGCGGTGGCAGGTGTTAAAG
>NZ_LTAB01000071.1:0-1491 GCF_001580035.1 Sphingobium sp. 22B
GATCTCTCATCAGCATGTATTTATTAAGTAAAATTAGCCTGGCCGCCCAGGACTCCACATAATCCCACGCGCCGCATAACGCCGCATGTCCGTGTGCCCCGTYGCRATCCATATCCGAACGCCGGAGGGGAYTGGGATCACGGCTTGACCGACCGCAGTACTGCCGACACCAGCCCCGGCGAGGCGCCAGCAGTTATCCGCACGATCGCCCGCTCGAACTCCACAGTGATCGCCGATCCGGTCACTGGCATCGGATCGGGCTGCACCTGCACTTCTGCAAAGCCTTGGGCTGCCTGCCCCATCTGCCGCCGCCATCTGTAGATCTGGTTCGGCCGCAGATCGGCACGGCGGGCAATCTCCGCCACGTTAGCACCGGGCGCCGAAACCGCCGCGACGAGTGTGCGCTTCTGCTGGTCGGTCCATACACGTCGCCGCTCCGGCCCCGAAATTACCGTGATCTGACTCATCGCACCGTCCTTAGTATCGGTGCAAACACCGGCGCTTGCACCGGTACCATCTCGAAATATCAGCCGATCACCGCAAGGCGGCCCTCACCGGAGCGATACGACCGGGCGATCATCGACATCGGGATTGACCGCCGCCATGTGCATGGTCGAACCGATATCAATGGCTGCCGCGCCAGGCGACAGCATGGGTAGAGCGTCAATGCCGCCCGATTTTGATTTGTTCACTCCATTCCTCCATCACAACTGGAGGGTATGGGCGATGCAAACCGTCATCTTCCTAACCGGGGTCGCCGAGGACGGCGCCACCACTCTCAAGTACGCAAATGCCCACGGGCCACGTTTTTTAACGGGGTATCACACCACCAATAAGCTAACGGCCGCGACCCTCCGCCTGCCATCATACCACGGCCCGTTTCTACCGCGAACAGGCGGGCCAAACCCGCGATCGTTTTTTAGTATATCGCGCTCCTCGGTCACCCGGGCCAACTCGCGCTTCAACTGACGGATCTCGGCATCCTTGCCGGCATCGCCAGACACCACCTTCGCCAGTTGCCGCTTCCATGCGTACAGCGAATGCTGGCTGACGCCGAGCCGCTCGGAAACCTCCGCTACCGGATACCCGCGCTCGGTGATCTGGGCCACCGCATCACGCTTGAACTCATCGCTGAAATTGGGCTTCCCCATCGTCGTCTCCTGTCCTCAAAATTAGGATAGAAGGCGTCCAGAAATCTAGGGGCTACTCACCGTGTATTGACGAGCGACACCGCAGGAGGACTTGCCCTGCTTGAGAAAGCCGGTCTCATTGATGACCAGGACCGCGTCAGCTGTGGCAAGGTTTTCCACGACATAGTCACGCACGATGTCACGCAGCGCATCCGCGTCCCAGCGTCCGCGACCCAGAATGGCCCGCTGTCGCCAGGGCTCAGGATCTCCGGCCGCCTCTGCACGCATCCATCCTGTTTTGCGCCGTTTCTCACCCAACAAACCATCCAGGAAAAGATTGGCCGATGCCGCAACGCGTTCC
>NZ_LTAB01000072.1:0-1471 GCF_001580035.1 Sphingobium sp. 22B
CCATAGAAACATCAAGCGCGGCATAGGCAGTCATGGCTTTCCTCCTCGATAGGGGATGCTCAATATGGGGCGAATCGCACCCAATGACCGCATCTCGAAGAACCGTCTGATTTCGGCATGATGGCGACGTGAAGGCGCGCAAATTGACGGTGAGCCCCGGTTTTTGGGTGCTGATCCGCTGATTTCCGTGTCGGAACCGGCTGCAGGGGCCGGTTTTTGCGTCATGCGGGCGCAGGACGCCCCTCAAGCCAGGCAAGACGCTGGAAGTTATAGGCCAGGTTGGCCATCCCGATCTTGATGCGGGCGCGGGCGATGCCGATGGTCCGCACGACCAGCCCCATGCGGTGCTTCTGCCCGGCGAACAAGTGCTCGACCGCCGAACGCACGGCGGATCGTTTTGCATTGGCCCTGGCGATGCGTTCGGGCATCGGCCGGCGCGGCAGCTTCTTCTGGTGGATGTGGCTGGTGAACATCCCCTTGGCGAGGAACGCCTCGTTCTTCTTCGACCGGTAGGCCGTGTCCGCCCAGACCCCCGAGCCGGTGTTGTCCTTGCTGACCACATCGGGCAGTCGTGCACCATCGTGAGCATTGGCGGCGCTGGCGTCCCAGGTACGGATCAGACCATGGGTCCTGTCGATGCCGATGTGGTTCTTGTAGCCGAACATCGGGATAGCGAGGTCGACCGGCTTGAACGCCTTGGGATCGGCGCCTTCCTTCACCTTGGCCTTGGTGTACTTGACGCTCCAGCGCGCGTCGCGATCCTTCTGGCGGAGCTTGGCGGGTTTTACTTGACAGGCCTCGGGAACGCACCCCTCCTTGATCGCCATCTTCTCCACTTCGGTATTCCGTTGTTTCGGCGCCGGCACGACCGTGGCATCGATGATTTGGCCGCCCATGGCCAGATAACCCCGATCGGTCAGCGCGGCATCGAAGCGGGCGAACAGCCGGTCGATCGCCCTGGCCTTCACGAGGCGCTCGCGGAACAGCCATACCGTCGTCGCATCCGGCACCGTGCCGTCGAGCCCAAGGCCCAGGAACCGCTGAAACGACAGCCGATCCTTGATCTGAAACTCGGTTGCCTCGTCTGACAACGAGTACAGTGCCTGCAGAACCAGGATCTTGAACATCAGCACAGGGTCGAACGGCAGACGTCCGCCCTTGGCGCGCGGGGCGCGTCGCAGGGCGGCGACCAGCGGTCAACGGAAAACCTCGAAGTCAACGACGGCCGCCAACCGCTCCAGCGGATCGCCCGCTGCACTCAGCGCCTCGTACTGGTTCGAAAGATCAAAGAAACCCGGCTGTCCCGCCATTACCGCCTCCGCTGTCGCGCAATGGCAGTGAATCAGTTCAGGCCGCTATGCACCAGAGGTTTTTCGAGATGCGGTCATTGGGTGCGATTCGCCCCATATTGAGCATCCCCTATCGAGGAGGAAAGCCATGACTGCCTATGCCGCGCTTGATGTTTCTATGG
>NZ_LTAB01000073.1:0-1039 GCF_001580035.1 Sphingobium sp. 22B
TCGGCGATCTGAAGCGGATGGGCGTGATCGCGCTCGCCGGGCGGCGCGGCATCTGCGCTGTTTTGCAACGGCCAAGTCAGAAGCTCGCTCCGCTCGCGCCCACCCCTAACCCCTCCCGTTTATGGGAGGGGAAGGTCCTGAATTGGCCAAAAACAGCCCCCTCACTCCCCCTCGGCCATCCCCTCCAGCCGCCCGGCATCCACGATCCGTACCCCGCGCCGCCCGGCGAGCGCGATCACGCCCATCCGCTTCAGATCGCCGATCTGCCGCGACACCGTCTCGATGGTCAGCCCCAGCACGTCCGCGATCTGCTGCCGCGACAGGGGCAGTTCGATCACCCCATCCCGATCCGCCCGCAACCGCCGGTGCATGTCCAGCAGCAGGGTCGCCACCTTCTCCCGCGCATTCTTCCGCCCCAACAGCAGCATCCACGCCCGCGTCCGGTCCAGATCGTCCAGCGTCCGCTGCAACAGCCGGTGCTCCAGCGCCGGATGCTCCCGCGCAAAGCCGTCGAACGCCCCCCGCGGATAAAGGCACAGCCGCGCATCGGTCAGCGCCGTGACACTGTGCGGCGTCCGCGCGCCGAAGGGGCGGCCGATGAAATCCGATGCATAGACGACGCCGACGATCTGCTCGCGCCCGTCGCCGGTGGAGGTGGACAGCTTCAGCGTCCCCTCGATCACATTGGCGACCAGCGTCGAACTGTCGCCTTCCCACATCACGGTCTGCCCGGCCTGCAGCGACACCCGCCGCCCGATCCGGTTCAGCGCCACGCGCTGCTTTTCGTCGAGATCGGCGCAGACCGCCTGATCGCGCACCTCGCACCGGTCGCAATATTGCCCACCGCAGCCCTTGGCCGGAGGCGTCGCCGCCATGACGAAGGCCCCATCGTCCTGCGCCTTTTGCGCCAGATCAAATCGCATATCCATGCGCCGATCCATGCCGCCACCGCGCGCCGCAACCTATCCGTAATTGTCCCTAAGAGGCGAAAGTGGGTGGATTGCGGACATTCCCCCTCCCGCAGGCGGGAGGGGGAATG
>NZ_LTAB01000074.1:0-1039 GCF_001580035.1 Sphingobium sp. 22B
AGTCCTTTCTTTCTTGAATCAGTCTCTCATTTCAATTTCGTCGAACTGGCGGCAGTGTGCCGGGAGGACAGAAAAATCGGGCTTTGTTTTGGCAAGCCCGGTATTGGTAAAACTTCGTCAGCGAAGAGATTTTGTAATTGGCAAACAATAGAAGCAAATCTAGCGTCTAAGAATGGTACACCGCAAGATCCTGCAAACATGATGCTCTGCGACAGCGTTTATTATCTGCCGAGCGTCACAGTCTCGGCTCCTAGACTGAAGAATGAATTGAGCCTGCTGAAAAACAGGTTTGAGGATGCCTATCTAAAGGCTGTAAATTKGGTGAATCCCAAGGAATGGCCAAGTGAGTTGTCGAAGCAGCACTTAAAGCTCGTTATTGTCGATGAGGCCTTCAGGCTGAAATACCAGGCTTTAGAGCAACTAAGAGACATCCAAGAAGAGTGGGATGTTGGGTTATTGCTCATAGCTGATCCAGGCTTTGAAAGAAGCCTCAGCCGGATGTGGCATTTTTCGATAAGGGTGGCTCATGTAGAAGAACTGAAACCGCTGACTGCCGCTGAAACAACCGAATACATAGACAAACAGCTCGAGGTAATGAACCTGCCGAAGCCGCCTGAAGAGGTCTACGCGCTCATCTATTGGTACACACAAGGAGTTCTCAGATCCTTGGGAAATTTGTTCTMCATGATTGCCAGGATTCTGAAAATCAATGAAGATGTGGTCAAAGAGCTAAATCGGGAGGTTGTCGAAACCGCTCGGGAAATGATGATGTTCGGAATAAACGGAACATTGCGCAAGCAACCCGCTTTGCTAAGTCCGGATAGTTAGTATCATTTGGACGTTGTATTTAGTAGTCAACTCAACCAATAGCGCACCACAGGCAGTGATACATTCGCAACGCAATAGAGGCGCAAATGTTCGCGCAATTTCGGGGTGGTCAAGTGTGACAAATAATTCTGCAAGAAGTGCGACAAATAATTCTGAAACTTACAATACGGATACGACCTGGTAAACTCCGGTATGGTCCTATGTGCTTATG
>NZ_LTAB01000075.1:0-1002 GCF_001580035.1 Sphingobium sp. 22B
CTACAATATCTAGCATTTTGTGCAGCTCTGGTCGTTCCCACTTGGTGCCAGAGATTTTCTCTTGGAAAATCTTTTTGCAACCAGCTTTCCGGAGTGCCGTCAATTGCATATCCAGATTCTGCTCTTCTGTGGATACTCTTGCATAGCCAATCTTCACTGCTGTTCCTTTATTAGAAAATATGTAGCGAAACTAGTGGTGAAACTGTTTGAATTTTGATTATTATTTTCGCTACACGAAAGAATGCTCTTCTTGAGCGAGGAAACCAGTGTAGCGAAACTCGTAACTTTTGCATATAGGAGCGACATGGGCAACCAAAAGTTAGCGTATGCAGATTCTGCCTTGGCTATGTCAAAGCTTCTTGCTCGTTATTTCGCAGGAGAGGCCACTGTAAGCGAGATTGCCCGGGAGGCAAAGCTCAGCACACGCTCCGTCTGGCGCAAGATTAAAGCGGTTGATACTGAGGGGCTAAAGGGCCTTCACCGTGCTGGACGAAGCGATAAGGGCGGGCGAAGACGCCTAAGCGCTGAACTGCAGGTGGTCATTGAGGGGCTCTTTCTGAAGACACCAAAACCAACAGTCACATGGGTTTGGGAGCAGGTAGTTGAAGCCTGCACAAAAAATAAATTGCAAGCACCGTCGTATTCGCTCGTTGCACAAGTCTGTCGACAATTAGACCGCAGACTGAAAGTGCTCGCTCATGATAGCGAAGAAGCCTATGAAAAAGAGTTCGATCAAATACTGCGCAGGCAGGCAAAGCGCCCTAACKAGATGTGGCAGGCTGACCATAAAGAGCTGGATATCTGGGCGGTCGATGAATACGGCAGGATTGGAAAAGTCTGGCTGACAGCCATAGCAGACGATTTTAGCCGCGTGGTAATGGGCTATTTCTTGGGAATTGGAGCAGCTAATTCCATGCGAATCGCTCTTGCTATGAGGCAAGCCATCTGGAAGAAAGATGATCAGAGGTGGCCTGTTAACGGTATTCCGGAGATCCTGTATAC
>NZ_LTAB01000076.1:0-807 GCF_001580035.1 Sphingobium sp. 22B
CGTTGGATCAGACTGTTTAGGGTTTCTGCGATAAAGAGTTAGGGTGCCTGGACCACAGCCACCCATGCTCCCCGGCCATAGTTCTTGCTCTGTAGCAGCATCAAACTGTTTTCTCACCAAATCTGGAGTGAGCAAGCAAGCTGCACTATATACAAACAAACGGATCTGATGACCATCAGGTGTAATGGTCACGTACTTGATTGGCGAATTGCTGGAGAGCGGATAGAAGATGATTTCACCGTCCAATCTCTTCTCGGCAGTCTTTTCGTCAAGTCCTAGTACGGTCAAAGTATCTATTATTGTCGGGGCTGAAGTAGAACGCAAAAACGAACGAAGCATTGAGAGAATTTGTTCTGTTTTTTTCGGATCTGGCTCCAATGCTTTAATTTGATGTTGCTTTGCCGATTCAAGCAATACCCTAAGATAATTGTCGCCGACAGTGAACCGTTCAGCCTCGGCAACGGCTATTTTGAGATCGTTTTTTGCTTGTTCAATCTTGCCAGCACGTTGAAGTATCAATGAACGATGCCAGAACGTTTTCCAATTTTGATTTTTCCGTTCAATTCTGTCGATGTCTTCAATTGCGGAACTATCAAAACCTAGAAGTGACTTGATTTCAGCCCGCTCTTCAAGAAAGTCTGGAGAGTGTTTCAGCGTCTCATCATCTATCAAAGCCATTTGCTCTAAAGCAGTTAAGAGCTTGCCTTGCTGAGCATTTGCGCTGGCAATCTCAAATTGAAAAGTACCTTTATTAGCAGGCTCCTTTTTAATTTTGTCCTGTGCTTCTTTTATTACCTGTCTCTTATA
>NZ_LTAB01000077.1:0-797 GCF_001580035.1 Sphingobium sp. 22B
GGAACGCGTTGCGGCATCGGCCAATCTTTTCCTGGATGGTTTGTTGGGTGAGAAACGGCGCAAAACAGGATGGATGCGTGCAGAGGCGGCCGGAGATCCTGAGCCCTGGCGACAGCAGGCCATTCTGGGTCGCGGGCGCTGGGACGCAGACGGTCTTCAAGACATCGTGCGTGACTATGTCGTAGAGAACCTTGCCCCAGATGACGCTGTTCTGGCCATCGACGAGACCGGCTTCCTTAAGAAGGGCGATGCCACCTGCGGTGTCGCACACCAATATACCGGTTCGGCAGGCAAGACAACAAACTGCCAGATCGGTGTTCGCGACCTATGTTTCGGCTCGGGGTCATGCCTTTGTCGATCGAGCCCTCTACTTGCCCAAGAGCTGGACTGGTGATCGGACAAAGCTTGCCGCCACCCATGTTCCAGAGACTGTGTCCTTTGCCGCCAAGCCCGCCTTGGGTCGAGATGATAAGGCGTGCGCTGGCGGCGGATGTACCCTTTTCATGGGTAGCGGCAGATGCGGTATATGGCCTAGGCGACGTCGAAGGCGCGGTGCGCCAAGCCTGCACGGGCTATTTCCTTGGGGTCAAATCCGATCATTACTTCGGCTCCTGGGCGAAGAACCCGGCGCAGACACTTATGCAAGATTCGTGCCGCCAGCGCATTGATTTAACATAATATATATTATCGACTATTGAGCCTGTAAGCGGGTGGATTCTATTTCGAAGTGCGAAATCCTAGGTTTTATAAGGGTTTGATCCCTTTTCCAGGAAGGCACGCAATGAACGGCTATCAGC
>NZ_LTAB01000078.1:0-767 GCF_001580035.1 Sphingobium sp. 22B
ATCTTAAGGAAAATTGTCCAGCCTTCACCAAGGATCTTGGCTATGGCACCATGCGAGCATTCCAAGAAACCATGGTTCCTCATGTCGATAGTGCGGGTGTTAAATTGCCTGATTATTCAAGTCCGGCAGTACACGTCGGCGGATTTGGTAATCCGCCGAAAGACAAACCTGAAGATGCTTGCACAGCTACTCGCTGTGATGCTGACGGGAAGCCAGCTAAGAACGGCGATCATGTGCAGTTTCAGGTTGTGAACGTTGCTGGTCAACACTCATGGTTTTATCATTTTCCATTGGCTAAAGATAAGCCTGATGGGGAGCACGGCGAGCGGCGAACTATCACGGAAGTTTTTAAATGGGTAGAACCGTTGCCAACGAAAGGGACTAAACAGTGACCCTGACTAAAGCCTATTTCATGGGTTCCATTGGAATTGGTCTGTTTTTTGCATTGGAAATTMTTGAGATGCTTAAACATGCTGACGGTAATTCGAACAATTACATCATGATTGTTCTGGGTCTTGGCTGGGTCATTGTAAGTGCTATTGCTGCTATTGGATTCTTTCGAAAGCCGCTTTATTGCTTATCTCCTTTCTCTTACGTGGCGTACTTAGTCATTAATTACTTCACGACTCCTGACAGCCGTTCTCATGCAGAATTCGACGCTGAAGGCATTGCCTGTGTCATCTTCGGTGTGTACTTTACGCTGTTCAATAGCTGGTTGCTCTACAGGGAATTTCGCCGAGATCCTTGGGCCGGACCAAAGAGTGATG
>NZ_LTAB01000079.1:0-667 GCF_001580035.1 Sphingobium sp. 22B
ATTTCTTTTGTCTTCTCTGGTGAAACCGGCCTGACGTGTTCTTCTGAAGCTCCCAGTTGCCCGGATTCCCACAGTTCAGCGTCATCAGATGAGTTGGGCGTATTTGTCATAGATTCGTTCCTCTTCTGGGCTGGGCTCGTAGGCTGTCTTTAGCTCATAAACTTGTGATGGATGTTCAATGAAAACCACCTTCAAAGTGCGCCCTCTGTCTGTTTCGGATATAAACCACATCGTTGGCGGCATGGTCATGTGCTCGGTGCGGTCGTCTTCTAAGAACACTCTGGTCTGGTTCAGAAAGCACTCTTCGACCTCATCAATGGTCACATGGTGCCTTGTTTTGAGTTTTTGCAGGACTACCGGACTGACAATTAGGCGCATTGATTACACTTCTATTATACTCGTCTTGTATGTACAACAGATTGCTCAAAAGAGCAAGACCTACCCCAAAAGTCGGTTGAAATCAGCTTGACCGCCCTTGTCTGCAAAATTCAAATTCTCAAAACCCTCACCAGTTCAGGATTTCCTTGATCCATGAACCATAATTACCATTATCAGTCTCTTCGAGATGCTGTACTTTGATTCTTGTAAAGGACAAAACACATACTGAGATGGGGCTCCATTGCTCCATCAAAGACAAACTGCATCGTTGGATCAGACTGTTTAGGGT
>NZ_LTAB01000081.1:0-622 GCF_001580035.1 Sphingobium sp. 22B
AGCCGAAGTACCTGGTATGGAACCAGTGTTAGATTTTCGTACTCATGCCACCGCGCGTTCAGTTAGCGGTTACTGCTCATTTGGTATCGCAGGGCATAATAGAGACGCATTAGCGCCTGCCTGGACAAATAAATCAGGGGCTAATATTGTGCTTTGGGGACCTACATATTTTCTCAATTGGAAAGAAACTTTTATCGCGCCACCAAGAGGCTTTAATGCAATCAGGATGTGGGGACGCGCAAGAAGTCACTTTTATGTTTACGCGCAAACTTACGACCTGGATAGCCTATTAACACCAGGTGCAATCATTGACCCTTCGACGGGTCGGCAAGTTTACCCGCCAGCACCATAACCAAATTAAGCTGCTGCAAACGGGCAAAACAACAAACGCACTCGATCGCTGCATAGTCGAGTGCGTTTTTGTACAGTGCCGGCGCAACTGCCATAAATTGACAGTAGCTGCAGTTACTGTCATAATTTGGCAGTACACTCCAGACCGGGAGCTTTTAACATGAGCGAACACACTTTTAAATTTGGTCCTGCCAAGCAATTAGGTAGAGCTTTTACAATTCCGATGCGCTTACAAATTTGCTGCCAGTGTAGAGACGATTTAGGCTTAGTG
>NZ_LTAB01000082.1:0-594 GCF_001580035.1 Sphingobium sp. 22B
TGTATAAGAGACAGTTGCTCGACCGATTATCAGACGTTGAATCTCAGCTCAAGCAGGCCCAAACGGATTTGCAGGGAGCGAATTGGCGCAATGGTTATCTTGAATCGCAGGTAGAAAATCACCGCGAGCAAATCAAATTGCTCACTGATAGCCAACACAAACCAAAGTGGTGGCATCGCATTCGATCTTGGATCGCTGGACAGTAATTGTTTGCCGTCGTAAACTTTTGGCCAGTGCAATCATGCACTATATATGGTGGCGCGCTTATGTATATAGAGGTCTTTATTCGCTAACAAAAAACGCCGCTAAAGCGGCGCAAATTTGCTGATAACCACGGCAACGCCGGGCATTTATCGGTATTCAGACTGGAGAACAGGTTTTAACTTGGCGGTTGAACCCTCAATGCAGGAAGAATAACCCGAGACATCCGGCCGCGTCAACATGCCTTTCAGGTAGACCGTGACCGGARKTTTTGCTTTAGCCGAGATCCCGTCAGAGTCCGGGATCAAAAATAAATTTTCAGCGCAGGAAATGCAGAGCATTTTTTGTTCGCTATTTTTGCGGCGGGACATATTGATATGCAAGCTGCCGAAC
>NZ_LTAB01000083.1:0-592 GCF_001580035.1 Sphingobium sp. 22B
CCCTTCGCGCCAGTATTTACGCGCCATTTCGCAAATTTCAGGAATTGCACCGCGCTTGAAGAGATCGTCAAAACCCTCATTGCATATAGCTTTCTCGTGCGCCTGGGCGCTCCCGCCGGCAGCCGCCGCGGCGGCTCTCAATTGGCTCTTAATGCGGTTCTTCGCTTCGCTCCAATTTCTTTGATTTCTTTCCAGGTCAGAAAGGAATGAGGCTAAAGCCTCGTCTCTTGTTATTTGTTCTCGCGTCCGGATCAAATTGCCTTCTTGATCCAACCAAGCAAACCCCGGTTGCAATGGCAGCCTGAGCGCATTGCCGCTGGGGAAGATTTCTAGCGTCCCGCTCTTGATCTCGTATCCCTGAAACTTTAGCCATGCCTTGATAGTGTTCTCGACTTCGCTACATTCGGCCCAATCATCAAAGAATAKATASAGGTGCCAGCCGCCGCTGTCGCTGCTTCTATATGGCGTTGCCGTCAATCCGACTGCAGCAAAATTTTCTTGGAGTTTTACGAGCTCGTCCGTGCTGTGATATTTGCTTCCCTGGTCAACGTCCAGGACGGCATGATGTGTTTGCTCGGCCCAATAACAGCCC
>NZ_LTAB01000085.1:0-559 GCF_001580035.1 Sphingobium sp. 22B
ATGCTACAGAGCTTGGATGGTTCAAGAAGAGAACAGAAGCTCAAAATAATGAGCATCCTGATTGGGATAAAACAGCCCGGCACAGCGAAAAATATCTGGCCAGTCTTCTGCTTCCAATGTTTAAGAAGGGGATGATCATACTTGCGGACAGAGGCTTCTTCAGTTTTGAGCTGTGGTGCAATGCAGCTGCAACCGATGCGGAATTGTGTTGGCGTATCAAGGATGATGTCGGTGTTAATATCTTAAAGATGCTTCCAGACAAATCATATCTTGTTACTCTCAAACGGGAAAAGAAGCAGATTGAAGCCCGATTGATCGAATACACAATCGCTGGATCGGATGAAGTATTTAGGCTCTTAACTACGATAACTGATCATCGCGAAGCAGACGCCAAAAGCCTTGCCTGGCTTTACCACGAGCGTTGGGAAATCGAATCAACTTACAAGGAACTGAAAAAACATCTCAATCTTTCTCGCATTACAATGCGAAGCAAGACTCCGGAATTAGTACAACAAGAATTCCTGGCTCTAGTTTTAGTACATTTTGCAGTGAGGGGACT
>NZ_LTAB01000086.1:0-531 GCF_001580035.1 Sphingobium sp. 22B
ATGATGTCGTCAGCATATCTCTCGAACGGGTTGCATGAATGATTGTCTCCCATCCACGCGTCAAAGGCATGGTGGAGGAAGATATTGCTGAGTATGGGGCTGATCACCGAGCCTTGTGGTGATCCCTTTTCTCTTCTGTGGGTTGTGCCATCGCTTCTTTGTACATCTGCTTTTAACCAGCGTTGGACGTACAGGATGACCCACGGTTCCACATTGTAGGCTTGCAGCAGTTCTAGCATCAAATCGTGATCGATATTGTCAAAATATCCTTTGATGTCGATTTCTAAGACCCAATCATATTTCCAGCATCTGTTACGCGCTATTTCTATCGCATTATGTTGGCTTCGTTTTGGTCTATATCCGTATGAGTCAGTGTGGAACGTTGGTTCCACAAGTGGCTCAATGTAGAGTTTCGCCACCGTTTGTGCCACTCGATCTGCCACGGTCGGAATTMCCAGCTTTCGCTTTCCTCCCATCCGTTTTGGTATTTCTACCTCTTTCACTGCTGGCGGAAAATAACTTCCTGAGGTC
>NZ_LTAB01000087.1:0-498 GCF_001580035.1 Sphingobium sp. 22B
GGCTAGCAAGGTCCACAAAAATGCTGCTTGAAATTACGGGCTAGCAAGGTCCACAAAAATGCTGCTTGAAATTACGGATAGKATTCTTGAAGCAGGTGCAAAATTCTCATCATTATCAGAGCCGTGGGCCGACACAACGTCACCCGCCGGCAAGATGATAATGACTTTCTTCGCTGGCATGGCTGAGTTTGAGAAGGATTTGATCAGAGATCGCACCGGTTCTGGCAGAAAAGCGGCAAAAGAACGAGGGGTAAAATTTGGGCGACCTTCAAAGATGACCGAAGCCCAAATAAAGGTCGCTAAGCGCCTTTTACGCGATGGACAATCCATTCGGGAGGTGGCAGCTACCTTCAATATTCACTACACCACACTGTATCGCCTCCTGCGCTCCTGACACMAATGATGATGGCAAGAGTGACAAATAATTCTGCAAAAAGTGCGACAAATAATTCTGAAAAAACCGTGACAAATAATTCTGAAACTTACACCGTATATAGC
>NZ_LTAB01000088.1:0-473 GCF_001580035.1 Sphingobium sp. 22B
GTCCAGTGATCAGTCCAGTGATCAGGGTTGCACATGGTCACGTGAGCACCGTGCTCATCACCATTTGCAATCGCGAACAGGGTACCGTGCTCATCACCATTTGCAATCGCGAACAGGGTACCGTGCTCATCACCATTTGCAATCGCGAACAGGGTACCCTGTTCAACACCCTGCACACTGTTAAGGGTGGTATCAAAAAGTTGATCCAGTCCGTCAATGCTTACTGGTTGAGTTGTTTCGATTTCGCGGGCTGGTTCACTCATGAATCGGATTATAAGGGCCGATGATCAGGGTCACAACGCTTGACTATGCTGATTCTCGCTTGCTCTCGGTGCTCGCGATGTCCCGCACATATCTAGTGAGTATGTGTCGAATAAAAGGCTGATATCCCAGTCCTTCTTTTTTGGCCAGCACCTTAAGCTGCTCTACAAGCTCCTTTTGCAGTCGCACCGTAACTGGTTGCAATCCGAGTG
>NZ_LTAB01000089.1:0-458 GCF_001580035.1 Sphingobium sp. 22B
GGCAATAAGCAATAGATCGATTATCAGTACTGCGGGCACAAACCAACTGGTGAATTTTTCGGTAAGTTGTTGGGTCTTTGTTTTTTGTGTTTGTGATTCTTCTACGAGCTGCATCACACGAGCTAATGTATTGTCCTTAGCAAGTTTGCTCACTCGCACCTGAATTGCACCATTACCATTAACAGAACCAGCAAAGACCTGATCGCCTGGGGATTTTTCAACAGGCATGCTTTCTCCTGTTATCGGTGATTGATCAATGGCTGAAGAACCGGCCGCAATCGCGCCATCCACGGGGATGCGTACACCTGGGCGAACTACTACCAATTCGTCGATTTTGACTTCATCGACAGAAAGCTCGAGTTCGTTACCATCACGTATGACAGTTGCAGTTTTGGGAGTCAGCTTGCCAAGCTTGCTTACCGCATCACGCGCTTTATCCAATGCCATTTCTTCAAGGC
>NZ_LTAB01000090.1:0-457 GCF_001580035.1 Sphingobium sp. 22B
GAGACAGGACAACTATGAGAACATCAAGAACCAGAGCCGAGATCATGAGATTGCTGAGGCAATTAAGTACGCAACTAACGAACTGATTAAGGCAATAAACAGCGGAGTAGACCGAATCTGCAAAATGCTATCGAGGCAAGGGGCAGCGATAGGGACGCTTTATGAGCTTAGCTGGATGGCATTACCGGACGATGAAAACGCCAGGAAAGCATTTGAAGCCGCAGCAAACATCGCCAAGCAAAAAATCAGGAARCGCATAGAACTGGATGAAGCCGARCTAGTCGAGAAAATTAAGAAGGTGGTAACTAGCCCGTGAGCAAATACCAAGTGTATCTAAACGCTATTTACTAGCAGTCATTTACATCAAGTTGGTGTGGTTCGATAATGAGCAAGTCCCTATAGCCCTAGTGAAAGTAAGGTTCAGGCGTCCTTTAATAACGTCAACGTTGCTCTGAAA
>NZ_LTAB01000091.1:0-456 GCF_001580035.1 Sphingobium sp. 22B
GTTTTCCGGTGCCGTGGCTGTCGTAGCATCTGTCGCCACCTGGGGTGGGTGGTGAAATGGGTTATTATCAGCAATATTCTGGGCAATTATGGCAACTGGTTTTGCTTGCTCTAGCTGCGCCGTGAGCTGTTTACCCATTTTTTGAATTTCTGCTTCTGTAGGCAGCAATGAATCAGCGGAAGCTACGCCATAGCCAGTTGCACCGCTTTTACGGCTCAGTCTCTTCTCAAGAGTACTCGCCTGGATGTCTTTGTTTAAATCGCCGTTGGCTATGTGTTTGCTAGCTTCGCCGCGCTCTCGGTTTTCGGCTTTTGTTTCAACGCGATCTGCTTTGCTCTCGCTTTTCTCAGAGCGGTGATCGCCTTCGGGCTGGTTGATTTGAGAGTGGGACATTCGCGATACCAAGGCAGGAACTGTCTCATAATTATTCCCGCCCTGGTCCAATGCCCTCATTAG
>NZ_LTAB01000094.1:0-401 GCF_001580035.1 Sphingobium sp. 22B
GGCTGGAATAGAAGCATAACGGACAGTCAGAAGACATAAATAGAGGGCGTTGGGGAGAAGTAAGCGCCGATATAGAAAGAGCGACAGCCTGGACGAAGCAAGCGCCGGTAATCCCTGAATACGAGCCCTACCGATTGACAGACCGGCTCTTAAAGCGTCTTCAGTGGCTGTATAGCAAGACCGGCAAGCTGTGGACAATAGAAGAACTAGCAAAGGCGAACATAGATAGGAGCCAGAACGCCCGGCAAAGGATAGCGGTGGCAGTAGCTCAGCTAGAAGCTGAAGGCATGATACTGACAAGGGCGGCAGTTGCCAGGAGAGCAAAGGCGCACCGGACAACGGTAGTAAAGAACCTTGACCTCTTGACTCTCTGCCTAGGCGAATATATAGCGGGGGGTGAG
>NZ_LTAB01000095.1:0-381 GCF_001580035.1 Sphingobium sp. 22B
GCATACAAGGAAGTGGTTCGCTGTCTTCTGGATGGACTTCAATGGCTTTATGGGCCTCACAAAGTGGAGGTTACAACTACTTCGGCTATCACTCAAGGACGTCAGCGGCTGGGTGTCGAACCTTTCAGGGAAATCTACTCTCAAGTAGTTAAGCCAATTGCAAAGGCAGAAACAAAGGGTGCCCATTTTGGCAAATGGAGTGTACATGCGATCGATGGGACGTTGGTGGACTTGCCTGACACTGAGGACAATCGAGAGTATTTTGGTAAATCATCCAATCAAAATAGCGCAGAGGCAGGGTATCCAAAGTTAAGGGCGGTTTCTCTTGTAGAATGCGGAACTCATGTGATTTATGCTACAGAGCTTGGATGGTTCAAGAAG
>NZ_LTAB01000096.1:0-380 GCF_001580035.1 Sphingobium sp. 22B
ACAAGATGCCGTCGATTACTTCAACAATACTGCACCTTGGAACGGCATTCCAAACTATGGCACGAAGGCCGGCGCTGGCCGCTGTGGTTTCACTTGGTCCCAGGGTTCTGGTGGGCTGGTGACTGGCATTTTCAAGACTTGCGTGTACGATGGGATTACGAATCCAGCGAATGGAACGAATCCGGATCTTGACCATACTACCAAACATGAAATGGGACATGCGTTTGACGTTGCGATGAATGGGGTTCAAGGCTTTTCGCCCTCCGGCACGACTGGCTTTGCTACGAGCGTCACTCCTCCGAACTATATTCCGGAGGAGTGACGCTCGTAGCAAAGCCAGTCGTGCCGGAGGGCGAAAAGCCTTGAACCCCATTCATCGC
>NZ_LTAB01000097.1:0-368 GCF_001580035.1 Sphingobium sp. 22B
ACGACGCTATGGATACTGTTGGCGAACTCATAATTCCGCGTGTCCGCTTGTAGGGGCGACGCMWKGGATACTGCTGGCGAACTAAAATGGAGCCGAATCAAGTTCGATGATATGAGCTAAGAGCGTTCCACCTGGGGGCGCAGGCATCCTTGCCTGCTTCTTCGCCAATAGCTTCCCGAAGCAGGCTGGAAGCCTGCGCCCCCAGGGCTGCCGCCCTTCAAGCTAGAGTCCATATTGTGCCGGCTTCGCTAAACATTCGAGTTCGCCAGCAGTATCCATGGCGTCGCCCCTACAGGCGAATAAAAATCGAGTCACTCTCACCAGAGTGACTCGACTAATATTTTTTCAGAGCGTCTGCTATTTAGTGG
>NZ_LTAB01000099.1:0-347 GCF_001580035.1 Sphingobium sp. 22B
TATTTCAACTCTCTGGGTGATTGCAAACGTTCCTGAAAATGAGATGCCGAACATACAGCTGGGAATGACCGCACAAGTCGTGCTAGAAGGTAGAAAAATAGCCGGAAGAGTGAGTTATATTGACCCCCGATTGAATGAAGATACGAGGACATCGCGGGTTCGAATCGTTATCAATAACCAAAACAATCACATACAAACCGGTTCGTTTGCACAGGTCGAATTTAGTAGATCCAAGGTGCCATCAGGGATTGTATATGTCCCTATTTTGGCGGTTCAAACTATCGAAGGAAAATCCGTAGTCTTCGTAAAGGACGGGCCGGAACAATTCAAGGTCTGTCTCTTATACA
>NZ_LTAB01000100.1:0-338 GCF_001580035.1 Sphingobium sp. 22B
TTCCCACTTTGCACCCGGCGTGACCCCAAGCTCTGAGTGTACACGCTGCATGTATTCATCCAGAAGCCAGTTGCAGAAAGCCTTGTCGAGGTCTTCCAATGTTAGCGTCGGTGTGGGATTCCTTGCGCCGCTGGTGAGGTAGCCCGGTAACTCCGAAAGAAATAACTGATTGACTGTTTGAAAGAAACGCTCTTGTTTGCCGCGTCCGCGAGGCTGTCCGATTGTAGAAAATATGGTAGACATCTTCAATTCTGCTGATACTTCTTCCAGGTGATTCGACGTGAAATCGGAACCGTGATCTGTATAAAACTGATCTGGAATGCCGCACACAGTCCAGC
>NZ_LTAB01000101.1:0-336 GCF_001580035.1 Sphingobium sp. 22B
GGGTCTAGAGCATCAAGGCTCTCAGGAAGCCGAGACAGGCACTTACCTTCGTTCCACTTCTCCATGGGTGAAGTCTTTATTCCCTTATGTTTCTTCTGGTGATACTCAGTCATGAGCCACTCGTGAAACTCGGATTCAATGCTCGAAAGGCTAAGTGGCTTAGTCTTTTCGTTTTTCCGCTTATGCGTGAATCTTTGATCAACAGTTCTGAAGAACCTTTCGATTTTGCCCCTTCCTCGCGGCTTTTTCCGCCTGGTCCTAACAACTTTGATCTTCAAATCGATGCACACCTGCTCGATATGAGTGGACTTGAAATCGCGACCTCGGTCCGTATAC
>NZ_LTAB01000102.1:0-335 GCF_001580035.1 Sphingobium sp. 22B
TGTATAAGAGACAGAGATAACCATTGCGCCAATTCGCTCCCTGCAAATCCGTTTGGGCCTGCTTGAGCTGAGATTCAACGTCTGATAATCGGTCGAGCAAGGCGGTGATCACGGACTGATCAGGGTGCTCAACAAGTTGCTCAGGGTCACCGTGATCAATGGTTGCGGTCTGCGTAGGGGGTATGACTCGCCATTCTGGACCGTTTACACCTTGAACCTTATAGCCCTGAAGCTGGCATTTACTAAGGCGACGGCGGATCGTAGCCACGGACAATCCCAATTGCTCCGCCGCCGTTTGCAATGTCCAGTGATCAGGGTTGCACATGGTCACGTGA
>NZ_LTAB01000103.1:0-322 GCF_001580035.1 Sphingobium sp. 22B
CGTCTGCGCCGCCCGCCCGCCCGCCCATGGAAAATGCCTGGTCGCCCAAGCGGACGCCGCCGCGCGCCTATGACGCGCCCAATCGTCCCTGGTGGAAGCTCGCCGACATCCTTGCCGCGCACAAGGGCCAGAAAAGCTGGACGCACGCCATCGTCCGCAACCGCGATCTGGAGGCGGACTGGCACCAGATGGCGGCCGGGCAGCGCACCGAACCGCTGATGTATGCCGACAATGCGACCGCCCTCATCGTCTGGGGCGGGCAGCTTCGGGTCAGCATCAAGGGGCAGGAACCCTTCGTCGCGGTCAAGGGCCTGTCTCTTAT
>NZ_LTAB01000104.1:0-313 GCF_001580035.1 Sphingobium sp. 22B
ATATTCAACTGGCCGCCGGGCGCGCCATCTTTTGTTAATAGAAAGCTTTGATTTCCTGGTCCTAGAGTAATGGTTGGTTGGCGTCCTAAAGGATCAACGGGAGCTGTAATTAGTAAAGGCGAAGAGCTCGAAAGTGTTCCAACGAAACTCCCATTCCCATCTCCTATTAATCTTAAGTCTTGTCCAGGAGCGCTTGATATGATGATGCTTGATCCGCTTATGGTACCAGAATTGGAAAGCACCATATCTGTGCCATTGGATGTGGTGCCGCCGACTGTGTTCCCTGAAACTTGCAAATCGAGGGCTTGAATAG
>NZ_LTAB01000105.1:0-306 GCF_001580035.1 Sphingobium sp. 22B
AGATACAAGTACCGATGGCACAACGGACTTTTACGGCGCCGCGCAAGTGGTTAGCGGGCCTTATAGCAAGATGGAAGGAAAATACTACAAGGCGCCTAAATGGAAATTGTTGGAATTGAACAACGCCATCAATAAACAACGATCGTTTTTGGCTGAAACCATCATCCAAAATCAACAAGATCAGCGAACACTGAGGGCATCAGAGCCTACGCGTGAAGAAATTGAATCATTGCGAGCCGAAGCAAGAACTCTCAACGTTCAGGTGCTTAAAGATGCTGACCAACTCAATAATCTGCTGGCTAACTC
>NZ_LTAB01000106.1:0-302 GCF_001580035.1 Sphingobium sp. 22B
CCAATGCCCTCATTAGATCATTCAAAAATATCTGGAGTCCTATTGCGAGCCCCATCTTTCAAGCAGCCGCCAACATTCTTCCACTTTGTCCAATGGAAAAGTACCCTTTCCGTCCAGCTGCTCATATGAGATGCCGAGCGCCTTTGCAAAGACTGTTTTAGGAATCTTCTTGTTTTGCAATTCTTTGTGTACGCGCCAAATCTCTATTGGTCCAGCTTTTGGATTTACTCGACCTGAGCGTACTATCATTCCTGCCATGCGTTTACCTCTTCTGAGACTCCTATTTCAGAGCAACGTTGACG
>NZ_LTAB01000107.1:0-222 GCF_001580035.1 Sphingobium sp. 22B
AATCGACATTCAGCCCTGACGGCCTGCAAATGACGCTTTTCCGTGCTTCCGGTGCTCACCTACTTTGAGTAGGCTGCGCTCCGGGTCACGGAAAACCATCATTTTCGGCTCGTCATCATCTGAATGTCGATTGGCTCTAGTCACCTGAATCCGAAGTTCGGTTGATTGTTTTTTGGCAGAAGCGTTTGACCGAGGCGAGGATCTCGTCGGCTGACTTCACCC